>NZ_CALNBI010000249.1 GCF_937874145.1 uncultured Chitinophaga sp.
GGAATGCAAGCCGGTGATATTGTTCCAGCCGATCTGCGGGATCTTCAGCAGGTTGCCCGCCGGCGATTCGAACTTCTTCACGTTCAGATCGAACACGCCGATGCAGGGCGTATCGTTTTCTTCGGAATGGCGGCACAGCAGCTGCATCCCCAGGCAGATGCCCAGCACGGGCTGCTGCAGGTCTTTCAGCACCTGGTCCAGCTTGCGGTCGCGGAGGTATTTCATCGCGGTGCTGGCCTCGCCCACACCGGGGAAAATCACCTTATCGGCCGAGCGGAGCTCTTCCGGATCGTCGGTCACCACGGCCTCCGCTCCCAGCCTTTCGAGGGCGAAGAGCACGGACTGTGTATTGCCGGCATTGTATTTCAGGATGGCAGTTTTCATTTCTATTGTTTGATGTTGCGGACAAACGCCTGAACGGTATCCTGCAAGTTAGCACTGTTTTCGATGGCTTTCACAAACGCGCTCCCGATAATCGCGCCGTTGCTGTACCGGCAAGCCTGCTGGAAGGTCGCCTTGTCGCGGATGCCGAAGCCCACCAGCACGGGGTTCTTGAGCTGCATCGACTGCAACTTCTCGAAATAGGACGCCTGCAGCTGCATATCTTTGTCTTTCCCCGTTGTGGAGGACGACGACACCGCGTACACGAATCCCCGGCTCAGCGAATCGATCTTGCGGATGCGGGCTTCGCTGGTTTCGGGCGTAACGAGGAAAACCAGGTGTTGCCCGTATTTTTCGAACAGCGGTTTGTATTCCGTTTCGTATTCGTCCATGGGCAGATCGGGCAGGATGAGCCCGTCTACGCCTACTTCCTGGCAGCTGCGGAGGAAATTCTCCACACCGTACTGCAGCACGGGATTGATGTACCCCATGAGCACCACGGGAATGCTGATCTTTTCACGGAATCCTTTCAGTTGCTCAAAGAGCACGGCGAGTTTCATCCCGTTTTTGATGGCGCGGGTGCTGCTGTCCTGGATGACGGGCCCGTCGGCCAGGGGGTCGGAGAAGGGCATGCCGATCTCCGCCATGTCGGCCCCGCCGTCTTGCAGCGCCTGCAAAACAGTGAGGGTGTCGCCGAGCTGCGGGAACCCGGCGGTGAAATATATATTGAGCACTTCTTTCGGCTTGGTGCTGAAAAGCTGGTCGATGCGGTTCATATGCCGTTATTTCAGGTGTTTGATATAGGTTTCCAGGTCCTTGTCGCCGCGGCCGCTGAGGCACACTACGGTTACATCTTCGGGATTCAGCTGCAGGTCTTTCAGCTTGGCCAGCGCGTGCGCCGATTCGAGGGCGGGGATGATGCCTTCCAACAGGCTCAGCTCGTAGCCGGCAGCCAGCGCCTCATTATCCGTAGCATTCAGAAAAACGGCGCGGCCGCTTTCGTACAGGTGCGCATGGAAAGGGCCTACACCGGGGTAATCGAGCCCGGCTGAAATGGAATGCGGCTCCACGATCTGGCCGTCGTCGGTTTGCATGAGCAGCGTTTTGCTGGCATGGATTACACCGGGCTTGCCGAGCTGGGAAGTGGCGGCGGAAAACCCGCTGTCTACCCCTTTGCCAGCCGCTTCCACGGCTACGAGCTGCACGCTTTCATCGTCCGTAAAATGGAAGAAAGCCCCCGCCGCGTTGGAACCGCCGCCCACGCAGGCGATCACGTAATCCGGCAGCGCTTTCCCGGTTTTCTCCGTCAGCTGCTTTTTGATTTCTTCACTGATCACCGACTGGAAGCGCGCCACCATATCCGGATAGGGATGCGGCCCTACTACGGAACCGATGATGTAATGCGTGTCCACCGGATTGTTGATCCAGTCGCGGATGGCTTCGTTGGTGGCGTCCTTCAAAGTCTGGGAGCCGCTGGTGGCGGGCACTACGGTAGCCCCGAGCATTTTCATGCGGGCCACGTTGGGCGCCTGGCGCTGGATGTCTACGCTACCCATGTACACGATGCATTCCAGGCCCATGAGGGCGCACACGGTAGCGGTGGCCACCCCGTGCTGGCCGGCGCCGGTTTCTGCAATGATGCGCTTCTTGCCGAGTCGCTTGGCCAGCAGGATCTGGCCGATGGTATTGTTGATCTTGTGGGCGCCCGTGTGGTTCAGGTCTTCCCGTTTCAGGAAAATCTTCGAATTGTATTTTTCAGAAAGACGGCTCGCGAAATACAAGGGCGACGGCCTTCCCACGTAATCGCGGAGCAGGCTTTCGAACTCCTGCTGGAAAGCAGGGTCGCGCATGATGTTCAGATAATTCTCCCGCAGCTCTTCCACGTTGGGGTAAAGCATTTCAGGAATATATGCGCCTCCGAAGTCGCCATAGTAGCCCTTTTCGTTGACATGATACCTGGATTGCGATGTATTGATGGCAATATCCATGTTACTGTTATTTTTTGATTTGTTTGATGAATGCCTCCACGAGGCGCATATCCTTCACTCCGGGAGCGGTTTCAAATTTACTGTTCACATCCGCAGCAAACAAGTGCGGCTCCCGCCATCGCAGCAACTCCTCCGCGTCGTCCGGCCCGATCCCTCCTGCCAGGAAGTACGGCTGGCTGCCGGCATATCCTTCGAAAAGGCTCCAGTCGAACTTCCGGCCGGTGCCGCCATGGCCTTTCCCCGCGGTATCGAACAGCAGGTAATCGTAATCGCCGGCGGGGACCTCCAGCGCCATTGCGCCCTCAGGAATCGACACGGCCTTCATCACCGTCACTTTCATTTTCACTTCCTCCACGAACGCCGCATCAAAATCGCCATACAGCTGCACCATATCCAGCCCGTAATCCGCGATGGTCCGCTGCAGCGTGGGCATATCCGGCTGTACGAAAACGCCCGTCTTCAACAGCTTTCCCTTCCCCGTTTCCCGCACCGCTCTGCCCGAAAGCTTGTCGCCGGCGAAACGGGGAGATTTGGGATAGAAGATGAACCCTGCGTAATCGGCCCCGAGCTCCGCCAGGGCGCCCAGGTCTTCGGTGCGCGTGATCCCGCAGACTTTTATTTTCATAATTCCGCGAGTTGACGGGTAAATGAAGCGAACGCCTGCGCGGGATCTTCCGATTTCATGAAATGCTCTCCGATGAGGAATCCGCTGAAACCCGCGTTGCGCAACTGCACGATGGTTTTGGGATCATCCATCCCGCTCTCGGCTACTTTGGGGTAGCTGTCGGGTATCTGTTTCAGCAGTTCCATCGAGCGGTAAATATCCACCTGGAACGTTTTCAGGTCACGGTTGTTGATGCCTACGAGGTGCGTGTGCGGGGTGATTTTATCCAGCTGGTCGGCCGTATGCACTTCCAGCAGCACTTCCAGCCCCAGGTTATGCGCGAACTGCGCGAGGTGCTTCACTTCTTCTTTCGTCAGGCATTCCGCTATCAGCAAAATCACATCCGCGCCGATCGCCTTGGCTTCCACGATCTGGTATTCCCCGATCACGAAATCCTTCCGGAGCACCGGGATGTTATTGGCCGCGCGGGCCTGCTGCAGATCGTCCATCGACCCGCCGAAGAACTCGGTGTCGGTCAGTACGCTCAGCCCAGAAGCGCCGTTGCGGGCATATGCTGTGGTCACGCCGGTAACCGTGGCGGTGGCGTTGATCACGCCTTTGGAGGGCGATTGCCGCTTGAATTCCGCGATGATCCCGTTCCTGCCGGGCATCGTGAGGAAACTTTTCAGCGAAAGCGCTTCCCGCGCGAACATGGGCGTGCGCTCCAGGTCCTGCACGCTCCTGCTTTTTTCCCGCTCCGCTACTTCTCCATGCTTATGCGCTACGATCTTGTCGAGGATATTTTTCATTGAAGTGAAATCAGTTTTTGGAAAGATTGATACGCCGCGCCCGATTCCAGCGAAGCTACCGCCGCCTGGAAGCACTCGTCGTACGTAGGATATTTCTCAAGGCAAAACAGTCCCATGGCGGCGTTGGCCATTACCACGGAATGCTGCGCCCAGCTGCCTTCGCCTTTCAGGATCTTCACGAACAGCTTCGCCGCCTCTTCGGTGGAATTGCCGCCGTAAATATCGCTCGCGGTTACTTTGCGCTTGCCCAGGGCTTCCGGCGTCCAATCCTGTTCGCCTTTGTTGGTGATGATCCGCGTATCGCCCGTCAGGGAAATTTCATCGTAACCATCCAGGCTGTGCAGGATCGCGAACTTTTTATCCGTCTGTTGGAACAGGTAATTATATACCCGCGCCATTTCCAGGGAATACACCCCGATCAGCTGGTGCTGTGCGAAAGCGGGGTTCACGAGCGGACCGAGCATATTGAAGAACGTCCGCACGCCCAGTTGCCTTCTCACGCCCGCCACGTTTTTTAACGCGGGGTGGAACAAAGGCGCATGCAGGAAGCAAATCCCTGCTTCGTCCACTTCCTGTTTCAGTTTGGAAGCGTCGCTTTTGAATTTGTAACCGAGGTTCTCCATCACATTGGAGGCCCCGCTGATCGACGAAACGCCGTAGTTGCCGTGCTTGGCCACCTTGCCGCCCGCGCCCGCCACGATGAAGCAGCTGAGCGTGGAGATGTTGAAAGTGTTCTTGCCGTCGCCGCCGGTGCCCACGATGTCGAGGACGTCCTGTTCCAGCTGAACAGGCACGCACATGTCGAGCAGCGCGTCGCGGAAGCCCAGGAGTTCGTCGATGGTGATGCTGCGCATCAGAAAAACCGTCATGAAGGCGGCCAGCTCGCTGTCGTTATAAATGCCTTTGGAAATATTGGTGAGTATTTCGCGGGCGCCTTCGCGGCTGAAGGTTTTATGTTCGAATAAGTAGTTGAGTATCTTTTTCATCGGGATGATTTTTTAAAAACATTGGCAATTCCTTTCTTCAAAGCCCCAGCCAGTTGCGCAGGATCAGCTCGCCCTGCGGCGTCAGCACGCTTTCCGGGTGGAACTGCACGCCGCACACATCGTATTCTTTATGCTGCAGCGCCATGATATAACCATGCTCGTCGCGGGCGGTCACTTCCAGCTCGGCCGGCAACGTTTTTTCATCCACTACCCACGAATGGTAACGCCCTACTTCCAGCTCTTCGGGAAGATGGCTGAAGAGGCGCCCGCTGCGGGAAATCACATTTACCGGCGTAGCCACGCCATGGTATACTTCGGCAAGATTGCTGAGCTTCGCCCCGAAAGCCTCTCCGATGGCCTGCTGGCCGAGGCACACGCCAAAGATGGATTTGGTGGGCGCATACCGGCGGATGAGGGGCAGCAACAGGCCGGCTTCTTCAGGGATACCGGGACCGGGCGACAGAATAATCCGGTCGAATGCGTCCACTTTATCCAGCTCGATCTCGTCGTTGCGGACAACGGTCACTTTGCCGCCGATGATCTTTTCTACCAGGTGGACCAGGTTATACGTGAAGGAGTCGTAGTTATCGAAAACCAGGATGTTCATGATCAGATATTTTGCGCCTTGATGATGGCCTGTTTTAATGCGTTGAGTTTATTGTTCACTTCCTGCAGCTCGGAGCTGGCCACTGATTTGGCCACTACGCCTGCGCCGGCCTGGTAATACAGCGTATTGTTGCGGCTGAGCATGGAGCGGATCATGATGGCGTGGTTGAAATCGCCGTTGAAGCCCACGAAGCCGACGCATCCGCCGTAGAAGCCCCTTGCGGTGGGCTCGTAGGAATCGATCAGTTCCATCGCCTTGTATTTCGGCGCGCCCGACAAAGTACCCGCCGGGAAAGTAGCGGCCAGGATATCGAAGGGCGACGAGTTTTCCGGTAGCTTGCCCGTCACTTCGCTCACGAGGTGGATCACGTGGGAATAGTATTTGATCTGGCGGTAAGTTTCCACTTCCACATCGGCGGCGTGGCGGCTCAGATCGTTGCGGGCGAGGTCTACCAGCATCACATGCTCGGCGTTTTCCTTGGGGTCTTCGAGGAGCTCGGCGGCCAGTTTGGCGTCCTGCTCGTCGTTGCCCGTGCGGCGGAAAGTGCCGGCGATGGGGTGGATCACCGCTTTGCGGTCTTTGATGATGAGCTGCGCTTCCGGAGAAGAGCCCATCAGTTTATAATCGCCGTAATCGAAGTAAAAGAGGTAGGGGGAAGGATTGATGGAACGGAGCGCGCGGTACACGTTGAACTCGTCGCCGGTGAAGCTGCGCTGGAAGGCGCGGGACAGCACGATCTGGAAGACGTCGCCCCGGAAGCAGTGCTGGCGGCCTTTTTCGACCATTTCCATATACTGTTCGTCGGTCTGGTTCGAGGTTTCATCCCCTTTTGCCGCAAACCCGTAAGTGGGTACGTCTTTGTTCCGGATGATGGATTCCACGAAATCGATTTCGGAATCCTGCCCGTCCACCAGGTTTTCGATCAGTGTCATTTCATCTTTAAAATGGTTGATGGCGATCACGTACTGGTAGAAGCGGTACCGCATGAGGGGGATGGTATTGCCTGCGGCGGGGCGTTTCTGGAAGGCGATCTTTTCGAAGAACTGCACGGAATCGTAGGTGCTGTAACCGTAAAGACCTTTGTTGAAGGGAAGGCCGTTCGCTTCATCCGAAAACTCGAAGCTTTTCAGGAAAGCATCCATTTCGCGGAGCACCTCGCTGCGGCCGCTGAGCTTTTTCCGCTCCACGGGCTGGCCGGGGTATTTGAACTCGAAAACGTCCGTGGAAGTGACTTCAATACCCGCAATGGGTTTGATGCCGATAAAGGAATAGCTGTTGTCGCCGGCATTGGAATCTGTACTCTCCAGAAGGATGGAGCCGGGGAACTTGTCGCGGATTCGGAGGTAGATGCTGACCGGCGTGAATACGTCCGCCAGCATTTGCCTGGATTGTGTTTTTACCTGAATTTTTTTCATTCGAGATTATTTAATCGGATGCGGCCAAAAACGAAGAAGGCCCGCTGTGTACAGCGAGCCTTCTTTTCAGTATCTTAAATACAAACATGGCACTGCTACACAGCGGAGAGATCCATTGCGTGCCACCAAAGTTTGTATGTGTTGTTCATTTGCATGATGAAGGCAAAGATGAAGTGTTTTCCGGAAAAATGCAAATTTTATTTTGACCATTTTTAAAGGACGCCTTTGGTGCTGGGAAGCTGCATGTTATCGGGGTTCCGTTTCACCGCCATCTTGATGGCCTTGGCGAACGCCTTGAAAATCGCTTCGATCTTGTGGTGCTCATTTTCTCCTTCCGCCTTGATATTCAGGTTGCTGCGCGAACCGTCGGTGAAGGATTTGAAGAAGTGGAAGAACATTTCCGTGGGCATCTCCCCGATCTTCTCCCGTTTGAATTCCGCATCCCAAACGATCCAGTTGCGCCCCCCGAAGTCGATGGCGGCCTGCGCCAGGCAATCGTCCATCGGCAGGCAGAAACCGTAGCGCTCCATCCCTTTCTTATCGGCCAGGGCCATGGCAAACGCCTCTCCCAGCGCGATCCCGGTATCTTCGATGGTGTGGTGCTCGTCGATGTGGAGGTCGCCTTTCGCGCGCACCACCATGTCGATGCTGCCGTGCCGGGCGATCTGGTCGAGCATATGGTCGAAGAAGCCCAGTCCGGTGTGGATGTCCGCCTTGCCGGTGCCGTCGAGGTTCAGCTCGATGTGGATGTCGGTTTCCTTGGTGGTCCGGGTGTGGCTTACCGTGCGGAGCCCGATCTTGAGGAATTCGTAGATCTTCGCCCAGTCGGTAGTTTCGAGGGCCACCACGTCTTTCAGATCACTCCCTTCTCCTACTTCCGCCGCACCCAAAGTTGCGTCCTGGTTCAGCCAGATGGCCTTTGCGCCGAGGTTCTGCGCCAGCTTCACATCGGTAATCCGGTCGCCGATTACGAACGAATTGGCCAGGTCGTATTCCGGGGTGAAGTACTGCTGCAACATCCCGATGCCCGGCTTACGGGTGGGAAGGTTATCCGCCGGGAAGCTCTTGTCGATATGCTCCCGCACAAACTCAATGCCTTCGCCGGCGAAGGTGTTAATGATGTGGTTATGCGCGGGATGGAAAGTTTCTTCGGGAAAGCTGCTGGTTCCCATACCGTCCTGGTTAGACACGAGCACCAGCTCGTAATCCAGTTCCGCGGCGATCTTGCCCAGGTATTTGAAAACTTTCGGGTAAAACACCACCTTCTCTAGGCTGTCGATCTGATAGGTAGGCGGCTGTTCCAGGATCATGGTGCCGTCGCGGTCGATGAATAATACGCGTTTCATTTATTGGGCGATATTTTGAAGGGCCTGTAATAAAGTGACGTTTTCTTCGGGCGTGCCGATGGTGATGCGGAGGCTGCCGGCGCAAAGCTCCACTTTGGAACGGTCGCGCACAATGATGCCCTGGCTGGTGAGGATATTGTAAATCCCCCGGGCATCGGTCGTTTTCACCAGCACGAAATTCGCATCGCTGGGGTAAACTTTCTCCACGATTGGCAGCTTCACCAATGCTTCCACCAGCTTCTCCCTTTCCGCCACCGTTTCTTTAATCCAGCCATTCACCTGCTCCACATTGTTCAACGCTTCCAGCGCCAGCTCCTGCGATGCCTGGTTGATATTGTACGGCGGCTTGATCTTGTTGAAGATATTGATGATATCCTCGCTGGCAAACGCCATCCCCATGCGCAGCGCCGCCAGGCCCCAGGCCTTCGACAACGTTTGCAGGATTACCAGGTTCGGGTATTCGGTCAGTTCCTGGATAAAGGATTTGTGACGGCTGAAATTGATATACGCTTCATCCACCACTACAATCCCGTCGAAATTATTCAGCACCATCTCGATCGCTTCCTTGTCGATCGCATTGGCGGTGGGATTGTTAGGGGAACAGATGAAGATCAGCTTCGTGTTCTCGTCTATCGCCGATTCGATGGCTTCCAGATCCAGCTGGAAATCTTCGGTGAGGGAAGCTTTGCGGATGGTGATATCGTTGATGTTGGCGGATACTTCGTACATGCCGTATGTCGGCGGACAAAGGATCACGTTATCGATCCCCGGCCGGCAGAACGCGCGGTAAAGGATATCGATCGCTTCGTCGGACCCGTTGCCAAGGAAAATATTCTGCGGCGGCACGCCCTTGATCTCCGCCAGGCGGTATTTCACCTTCCATTGCAGCGGATCGGGATAGCGATGATAGTTCACGGGAAGCGGGGAACCGAAACTGTTCTCGTTGGCGTCGAGGAACACGGAGGCTTCTCCTTTGAATTCGTCGCGGGCGGAGGAATACGGCGTGAGCCGTTTGATATTGTCTCTTAAAAGTGAGTTCAGGTCGAACATGATGTATTACTTGAGAGATGAATCGTTTTGAATATACCGGACGCGGATGGAAACGGCCTGTTTATGCGCATCCAGCCCCTCCGCTTCCGCCATGGCCTCGATGGCCGGGGCGATGGTTTGCAACCCCTCGCGCGACAGCCGCTGGAAGGTGATCTTTTTCACGAAGCTGTCCACACTCACACCGCTGTACGCCGTGGCGTAGCCATTGGTGGGCAGGGTATGATTGGTGCCTGAAGCATAATCGCCGGCGCTTTCCGGGGAATAATTGCCCAGGAATACGGAGCCTGCGTTCACGACCCTCGTGGCAAGGGCTTCATCGTTTTCGCAGGCCATGATCAGGTGCTCGGGAGCATAGTCGTTGAGCATGTCCATGGCTTCGTCGCGGTCGCTTACGAGCACTAGCTTGCTGTTTTCCAGCGCTTTGGCGGCAAACTCCCTGCGGGGAAGCTTTTCCAGCTGCGCGAGCACTTCCGCTTCCACGGCGGTGATCACGGCTTCGGAGGTGGTCACGAGCAGCACCTGGCTGTCGGCCCCGTGCTCGGCCTGCGAAAGCAGGTCGGCCGCTACGAAGGCGGGTACGCAGGCGTCGTCTGCGAAAACGGCCACTTCCGAAGGGCCTGCGGGCATGTCGATGGCGGTGCCGGCGGCGTTAACGAGTTGCTTGGCGCAGGTCACGTACTGATTGCCGGGCCCGAAGATCTTATAGACTTTGGGAACAGTTTCTGTTCCGTAGGCCATGGCGCCGATGGCCTGCACGCCGCCGATGGAGAACACCTGGCTGATGCCGGTGAATTTAGCGGCCCAGAGCACGGCGGGGTGGATATTGCCGTCTTTCCCCGGAGGGGTGCACAGCACGATTTCGCTGCAACCCGCCAGCCGTGCGGGGATGGCGAGCATGAGGATGGTGGAGAACAAAGGCGCGGTGCCGCCGGGGATATACAATCCAACCTTCTCGATGCCTACCGGCTTGCGCCAGCATTGTACGCCGGGCATGGTTTCGATGACGGTGACGTCTTCTACCTGCGCGCGGTGGAAGGCTTCGATATTGGCGGCGGCCGTGCGGATGGCGTTTTTGAGGTCCTCACCCAGGAGCTTATCCGCGATCTCGAAAGCTTCCGCAGGCACGGGGATGCTGGTGAGGGGCACTTTATCGAACTGGAGGGTATAGCGGCGAAGGGCTTCGTCTCCATACTTCTTCACATCTGCCAGCACGGCCGAAACGGTCGCTTCCAGCTGGGAGTTGTCCAGCACGGGCCTTTGCAGCAGCGTGTTCCAGGTATTTTTTTCCGGGTATCGGATGATTTGCATGGCGGAGGGTTTTAGATGACCATTTTTTCGATGGGGACAACCAGGATGCCCTGCGCGCCGGCGGCTTTGAGGCTTTCGATGATATCCCAGAAATCGTTCTCGTTGAGTACGGAGTGAACGGAGCTCCATCCTGCTTCGGCGAGGGGCAGTACGGTGGGGCTCTTCATGCCCGGGAGCAGCCCGATGATTTCGGGGAGCTTGTCGTTGGGCGCGTTCAGGAGTACATATTTGGTATTCTTGGCCTTCTTCACCGCCTGGATACGGAACACGAGCTTGCGCAGCAGTTGCTTCTGCTCTTCGGTGAGCTTGCTGTTGGCTACCAGCACGGCTTCGGAGCGGAGCACGTTTTCAACTTCCTTGAGGCCGTTCATGAACAGGGTGGAACCGCTGCTCACGAGGTCGCAGATGGCTTCGGCCAACCCGATGCCCGGCGCGATTTCCACGGAGCCGCTGATCTCGTGGATCTCCGCTTCGATGCCTGCGTTCTTCAGAAAATCTTTCACGATCACCGGGTAGCTGGTGGCGATGCGCTTGCCATGCAGGTCCTGCACGGAATTATAGGCCATGGATTTGGGTACGGCTATGGCCAGGCGGCATTTCCCGAAGCCCAGCTTTTCCACGGTTTCGAGGGGATACCCTTTTTCCAGCACTACGTTCTCACCCACGATCCCCAGGTCGGCCACGCCGTCTTCCACGTACTGCGGAATATCGTCGTCGCGCAGGAAGAACACTTCCAGCGGGAAATTCGTAGCCTCTGTCTTGAGTTTGTTCACGCCGTTGTTGATGTCTATCCCGCATTCTTTCAGCAGTTTGATAGAGTCTTCGTGCAGGCGCCCTGATTTCTGAATGGCAATTCGCAGTTTCATGTTTGATTCCGGTTTGAAACAAAAAAGGCCTACCGCATCCGGTAAGCCTTTCGATGGTGAATATCTGTCAGTACAACTACAGCATCCCCTGCTTACCGGTCTGGCAAGTATGGTGATGATGTGTATGTACGGTAATGTTCATGAGTATTGAAGTCGTGTGCAAAGGTAGGAACTAATTTCAGATTTCAAACCATTCCGCCATTTTTTCGAAAAAATCTAAAACGGCTAGTTCAGGTCCACATTATACAGCGCTTCCAGCTGCCGGCGGAAAACCGCCTGCGGGGTGAGCCTGAAGAGCGTATTCCGCAACGCCCTCAGCGCCGGGTGCTGCCATTGCGCCATTTCGCCCATCATCCGGGAGCGCCGTACCACCATGCGCGTCCGTTCCAGCCGCCGGTCCGTAAACCGCCGGAACGCCTCCGCCGGATCACTACGGTGGCGGCCGATTTCAGCTGCCAGGATCACCGCGTCCTCGATGGCCTGGCAGGCCCCCTGCCCCATATTGGGCGTGGTGGCATGGGCCGCGTCGCCGATGAGGACGATATTCCCATGGTCATAGCGGTGCCCCACCGGCAGGTCGGTGATATCTCCCCAAATGAGCGGCTGCCCTTTGCTGGCCTCCAGCAAATCCAGCACCCGCGCGGGGTAACCGGCGAAAATTTGCGCCAGCGCGGCCGTGTCCGCCGCTTGCATCCGGGGGTCGCGGCGGGGCGCGTTCACGCAGGCGAACCAGTACGTGCGGTTGCCTGCGAGGGGCACAATCCCGAAGCGGCCCGCCGGGCCCAGGATCTCTTCCACTTCCTGCCGCCCTCCGGGCAGGGCGCCCGGCACTATACAACGCCAGCAGGTATACCCGGCATAACGGGGCTGCACGTCCGGCAGCACCTCGCGGCGTACGGCCGAATGGATACCGTCGGCTCCTACCAGGAAATCCGTCAGGCGTTCGCTCCCGTCATGGAAACGGAGCCGCAGCCGCGGGCCTTCTTGCTTTAGTGATTCCAGCGCCTTGCCTGTGAAAATGCGGGAACGGTCGAGGTGTTGCAGCAGCGCTTCGTGCAGGTCGGCCCGGTGAATGCAGAAATTATCCTGCCCCACCCTCTGCGTGATGGCTTCGGTTTGCATGCGGATGAGCAGCGCGTCCTTCTCCGTCCTGAACGCCATGCCTTCCAGGAATCGCCCTTTTGCGAGGATCTCCTTTTCGACGCCCAGCAGCGCCAGGGCGCGGATGGCATTGGCCGCCAGCCCCAGCCCGGCGCCAACCGGATGCAGCTCCGGCGCAGCTTCGAAAATCAGCGGGTCGATACCCTGGCGGCGCAGGGCGATGGCCGCCGTAAGCCCGGCGATGCCGCCGCCGATGATGGTGAAAGATGCTTCCATGTGGTGATATAAAGATAAGACCCGGAAGGGATTGCCGGCGGCTGATCTTCGTCAGGACAGGCCTGAAAAAACAGGGCCGGCGCAGCCGCTTCGTCAGCAGCCGGGCCGGCCCGTTTGGAGTTGCGATCAACAAACAAATAGTCAGGTTTACATGGCGGCGTTATATAACGGTGCAAAGGTGCGCCGAAGCCGGGACACCCGCAAGCGCCGATTGATCAACGCGTTGGGGGAAATGACGAATGCAAGACATCAGAAAGCGGGTGCGGAATACGGATGGTTCGTATTAAATTGCCGCCTGTATGACATTCAGAAACTTTTTCCAGAATGGGCTGGTGGTCAACCTGCTGTTCCTCATCGTGCTGATGGTGGTGAACACGCTTGTGAATATGCAGAATCCTGGGAATAACATGCAGTTGTTCATCTACCAGAACGTTTCCCTGGCTTTCATTTACGCCATGTGCGTGGTGCATAATAAGTATATGCTTCGCCTGCTGATCCAGAAAAACCAGTACTGGCAGTACATCTGGACCGTCGTGGCATGGCTGGCGCTGGTGACCGCCGTCACCTACACCCTGCGCGTATACGTATTCCGGACGGATATCGAGATATTCTGGCTGGGCGACCTGGTGTTCGCTGCGTCCTGCCTGCTCATCGGGGTGGGCATGTGGTTTTTGTACAGGGGAGCTACGTTTCAAACCTCAGAACTTCGCAACTCGTTGCTGCTCAAGGAAAAGGAATTGCAGTACCTGCAAAGCCAGCTCAACCCGCACTTCTTCTTCAACACCCTCAACAACCTCTACGGCGTCAGCCTCCGCTATCCGAATAAAACGCCCGAACTGATCCTGAGCATCAGCGAACTGATGCGCTACCAGCTGGAAAGCTCCCGCAAGCAGCTGGTGCCGCTGGAAGACGAGCTGCAGTTCATCCGCAACTACGTCCACCTCGAACGCGCCCGCGTGCGGCAGCGCTGCCAGGTGACGTTCAAGAAGAAAGGCCATGAAAAAGACCTCCTCATTACCCCGCTCATCCTCATCGCTTTCGTGGAGAACGCATTCAAATACGCGCCCTCCAGCATGTCGGCCTCGTATATCAAAGTGGAGCTGGAAATCAAGGGAGAAACGCTGCTGCTGAAAATCCGCAACACCGTGCCTTCCAACAAACAATCCGTATCTTCGACCGGCGTTGGACTGAACAACGTGCGGCAGCGGCTGGCCCTCGCCTACGCCAAGCGCCACACGCTGATCTCGTATGAAGAAAACAACATTTATTATACAGAATTGCAACTAACTCTCGACCGCCATGCAAACACTCCGTTGCCTGATCGTAGATGACGAACCCGGAGCGCACTACGTACTGGAAGCGCATATCGAAAAAGTACAGGCCCTGCAGGTGGTGGGCCATTGTTACAATGCCATGGAAACCGCCAACTTCCTCCATCGCGAGAAGGTGGACGTCGTTTTCCTGGACATCAACATGCCCGAACTGAGCGGGCTCGACCTGCTCAAAACCCTCGGCCCCACACGCCCCAAGATCATCCTCACCACCGCCTACAGCGAGTTCGCCCTCGAAAGCTACGAGTACGATGTGGTGGATTACATCCTCAAACCCATCTCTTTTCCCCGCTTCCTGAAGGCCGTCAATAAGATCCTCCAGCAGGAAGCCCCCGTGGAAAAACCCGCCGTAGAGCCGCTGGTACTCAAAACCGGCAGCACCCAAACCACCGTGGACCCCGCCGAGATCTACTACGTCCAAAGCATGGGCAACTACGTGAAGGTATACCTCGAAAACAAATGCCTGATCGTCAACGCCACCACGGCCGAAATGGAGAAACTCCTTCCCCCCAGCTGCTTCGTCCGCATCCATAAATCCTACATCATCGCTACCGACAAAGTGGAAGAATGGGGCCCCCGCCACGTGGTGATCCTCGACGAAAGCCTCCCGGTAGGCCAAACCTTCAAGATCAACCTGAACAAGCTGAAAGAACGCTGATCCGCCATCTTTCCTCCCATAAAAAAATCCAGGCGCCGCAAAACGCCTGGATTTTTCGTTTTATTCCCTATTGTTTATTTCCCTTTCGGCACAATGATCTCCTGGGCAGTCATCTTCTTCCCGGAGTTGACCTGCTGGAGGAACTGGTCGATCTTCGGGACTTCCCGGTTCATGTAACCGCTTACTTCGTGCCCGCGGCCCACGTAAGTATACAACAGGCCGGGTTTCTGCATGCGCTTGCCTTTTTCGTAAATCGACTTGTCCCCGAACATGATCATCCAACCCGGCTGGTCGGCACGGCAAAAACGGTGCGCAGCGGTGCCGTAGGGCACGAGCTCGTCGGTGGTGCCGTGCATGAAAAGCGTAGGCACCCAGGTATGTTTATCCACCGGGTTGATGTCCACCAGGCCGCCGGCGAATACCAGCGCGCCTTTGAAGCGTTGCTGTTTGAAATAATCGTAGCGCTGGCGGTCAGATGCGGCGAAAGGATTGTACAGCAGGTGCAGGATCGCTTCCGCGCCGGCGCTGCTGCCGGAAAGATAAAGTTTCGATGTATCCACCTGCAGGGCCTTCCCTTTTTCGAGCAGGAAACGCGCCGCGTCGGCCACGTCTTCCACGGCGGTAGCGATGGCTTTCAGTTTGACGGGCGTAGCCGTTCCGCAACCAAAGTCGCTGCCTTTGAGGAAAAGGCGGTAGGAGATGGAAAACACGTTATATCCCCTCGCCTGCAGGCCTTCCGCGAAAGCGCGGTCGCTATCGGGCGAGCCGCCGGAGAATCCGCCTCCGTGGACGTGCATGACGGTCATCCCGTTCGCCGTTCCCTGCGGTGCGAAATGCAGCATGTACAAGGTATCCTGGTCTTTCACCGCGTAGTCGATGCGGCTTTGGGCGCTGGCGCCAATGCTGCAAAGCAGCAGCAGACAAAGTAATCTCATCTTTCAAATGTAAAGAATGTGCGCGTTTTCCGCAATCCGTTACAACACTTTCTTTCCCTGCAGCCATTTCACCCAGGCGGCGTATGCAATGGGGGTAAGATGGATACCGTCCCCGGTGAATTCCGCTTTCAGCTGGCCGCTGTTATCCGCCGCCCATTCGTGGAGGTTGAGGAAAGGCAGGTTGAATTCTTTTGCCAGCACGGCGATCCCGGTATTGAGGGATGTTATTTTCCCCGCTTTGTTCTGCAGGTACGCAGGCAGTTTGCTTTCATGCATGGGCAATACGCTTTCCACGTAAATTTTTGATTTCGGCAGCGCCCTCGTCAAGCTTTCCAGGATGCGGCGGTAATTGGCCAGGATCACGTTTTCCGGCAGGCCGCGCCCAAGGTCGTTGATGCCGATCAGCAGGAATATTTTGGAAGGGCGCATGGCGATGACGCCATCCAGGCGCGCCAGCACGCCGAAAGTATTGTCGCCGCCGATCCCGCGGTTAGCGATCTTTTTGCCCGGCAGCAACTCCGGCCATGCGCCGCGCTCCGTGATACTGTTGCCCAGCATCACGATGGCGCCCCGCTGTTCGGGGAAAGTGGCGAAAAGCGCCATGCGGCCGTTGTAATAATCGTTGACATAGGAGCTGTCGATCTGCTGCGCCCTTGCGCCGGTAGTGGCCAGGAGGCCGGCGGCGAGCATGAGATTTTGTATCATGTTTTCGGTTTGCTTATTGTTGAATTTCGCCGTTCAGGTTTATTTTAAAATGGAAAGGCCGGAGGAAGTGATCCGTCAGCACCGCCGCGCTGCCGCGGTTCAGTACGGTCCCCGGCGCGGGGGCTCCCGGCAGGGCGAGACCGCGCCAGTTGCCGGAGATCTCTTCCATAGATACGGATACTCCCGCTTTGCTGAATATTTCCAGCAGTGCGGCCACCGTGAGCGGGTCCCCGGTAGCGCCCCAGTGCGTGCGCAACGCCGGGAAGTACGGCCGCAAGCCCTCCACCAGTTCATACCCCGATACTTCGCGATCCGGGTAAAACCAGGTTTGGTTGGCCCACTGGTACGGTACCCCGCTGCCACGGAGCACTCCTGCCGCGCCTGTCCGCTGGATGGCGGCAAAATGCGGACTGCCCGCCGGAACGTCAATGAAGGGCATGATGTACGCTTTGCTATCGAGCAGCGCCTGCTGCACGGCGCGCACATCCGTGGCTTCGGGTTCCGTGCCGTTGCGGAGGGCCACGGCGGCGAGGGCGCCGGCAGCCTGACCGATCCCCATTACCACGGGCTGCAGCCGCGTGGCGCCGTTCACGATATTGGTGACGCCGATGCTTTTTTCCGCCACGATCAATCCGCTCACGCCTTCGGGAATGAGCGAGCCCAGCGGAATGTTGTAGGACGGCACGCGCATCTTCACGAAATCTATCTTTGGTGCGTCCGGGTTTTTATCGTGGTGATGGTCGATGGTATAATCGCCCACGGCAACGCCTGTACGGTATAGCGGCTGCGCCTGGTCGTAGGGTTTCGACACATGGTTCGCCGTGAAGAGGGCCTTCCCTTTCACCCGCCTCGATTCGCGGTGGTAAGGGATCATCGGCAATTTGTCCGCCGTGGGAAACTCGTCGCCGGCGATGCCCAGGTGCTTGAAGCCCAGTTCCGTTTGCAGGTAGTATACGAAGCGCAAGGTGTGGAGTTTTGCGGCTTTGAGAGCTTCGGCGCGTTCGGCCGGCGTTTTTTCGATGATGTTGAGGTAATAATCGTTGCCGTGTTTGGGCCAGTTGATCATGTATTTGCCATTGGGCAGTCGGCCGTACTGCATCATCATGTTGCAGTTGCTTTTGGGCGAATCGAACGACGCGGGGTCGGCGATGTCGCAGCATTGGCGGAAGGGCGCGGGATCGTAGCCCGCCGGCCGGGGGATGGTTTTGTCGGCCCCTTTGCCATAGTCTTTCAACACCACTACGTACGTGAGGTCTTGAATAATATCGTTGGCGGCCGGCGGCGCGAGGGCTTCGCCGGTAACTGCGCGGTCATCCATCCCGATGCTGTATTTCGCACCCGCGGCGGCCATGACGTCGCCCAGTTCGGTAGCGTCGATCACGAGGCGGGCGGTGATGTCCCGGGACTTTTTCCCTTCGCGTACGGTGACGGTCCACCCGCCGCTGTTTTTGCGGATGGCGGCAAATGCTGTATTGAAGCGGATCTGCAGGTTCGGTTCCCCGGCAGCCATCTGGCGGAGCAGGGCGTTGCCGGTACTGGGCTCGAAGAGGGTATTGCTGACCCACCCGGTAGATACTTTATCCGGGCCGCCGTAATAACCGTAGATTTTCTGCCTGAATTCGCCCCAGAGCCCCGATGGCATGCGATGGTTACCGTCTATGGCGGCTACGCCGGCGCTGGTGAGCATGCCGCCCAGCCACGGCGTTTCTTCGACGATGAGGGTTTTCACGCCCATGCGGGCCGCCTGGATGCCGGCCATGGTGCCGCTGGCGCCGCCTCCTACAATGAGGAGATCGGTTTGCTGCTGCGCCTGCGCCAAAACGGGAATCAGCAACAGGACAAGAAGTTGGTGGAATTTGTTCATCATAACGGATAAGACGCCTAAATAACAATATTTTCCCTCCAACTGCAATAACTTTTTAATTTTTTTTACAATGCTGTCTGGAGTATGCTGTTTTTCTCTCTTCCAAAATCGGGCAATCCATCATCGATCCATTCTATCATCTTTACTCATCCTTCAATAAAACACCTTCAAACTCTTGCCAATACGGAATTACCTTATAGGATCATTGATGGATGGCAGGAGCATGTCAGTAGTTTTGCAAAACTGTTGTTTTAGGATTTTCAATCACAAAACATTCAATATCAATAATTATCAGCGGAGACGGCCGGAATTTCCAATTTCTTTACCTGCTCTGTGAAAGTTGCATTGAATGCAGGAACAAGCGGGACTCATTTTATTTTTTTTTAAAAACGATTGCTTTGTATCTTGACGGCCTATTTACTGAGGTCCACTTAAAACTACCCACAACGATATGGGTCACCCTACTTTTTTCGATGAACTGAACAGGGCGGACCTGGGCGGGGTCGCGTGGAAGAATGTGCATTTGAAGAAGAAGATCCTGGCCTGGTTTACCCAACATGACAACTCCACTATCGCTGACCTTTCGCGCGAGCTGAATGCTTCCACGCCCAAGGTCACCCACTTGCTGAGCGATCTGCAGCGCGAGGGGCTGGTGAGCGATTACGGCAAGATCGACAGCACCGGCGGCCGCAAGCCCAACATTTACGGCATCGCGCCCGATGCGGGATTTTTCGTGGGGGTGGAAGTGAAGAAATTCCACGTCAACATCGGCCTGCTCGATTTCAAGCGCAACCTGGTGAAGATGACGGAGAAAATCCCTTTCCAGTTGCAAAACACCCCGGATTCGCTGGACATGCTCTGCGATATCATCACACGCTTCCTGGAAGAGCTGCCCGTACGCCGCGATAAGGTCATGGGTATGGGCGTAAACATCTCCGGGCGCATCCAGTATGCGACCGGTTACAGCCACAATTTCTTCAACTTCAGCGAAACGCCCCTCAGCCAGGTATTTGAAACCAGGACCGGCGTCCGCACCTTCCTGGAAAACGACTCCCGCGCCATGGCCTTCGGCGAGTTCAGCAGCGGTGCGCTCCGCCAGGAAAAGAACGCGCTTTTCATCAACCTCGACCACGGCATCGGCCTCGGCATCCTGGCGAACGGACAGCTGTATCACGGTAAATCCGGGTTCGCCGGCGAGTTCGGCCACATGCCCATTTTCAATAACGAGCGGATGTGCCATTGCGGCAAAAAAGGATGCCTGGAAACGGAAGCCTCCGGCCAGGCGCTCATCCGGCATTTCATGGAGAAGCTCGGCGAAGGGGTCACCACCATCGTACAGCCCGATCCGCAAACCGGTCAGGTACTGCTCGACGATATCATCGCGGCTGCCCTCAAGGGCGACATCCTTTCCATCGAGCTCATCGGCGCCATCGGGGAAAAACTCGGCAAGGGCATCGCCATGCTCATCAACCTGTTCAATCCCGAGCTGGTGATCCTCGGCGGCAGCATAAGCGCCACGGGCGATATCATCCGTCTTCCCATCAAATCCGCCATTAACAAATATTCCCTCCCGCTTGTCAACAACGATATGCAGCTGGTGCTCTCCACCCTCGGCGAAAAGGCCGGCGTTACCGGCGCCTGCCTGTTGGTACGCAACAAGTTGTTATCGCTCGCGTAAATGATTTTTCCGCACGCTTTGCATAAAAACATCGTACATTTATCGGCCAATTGTAAGATAGAATCCTTAGTGAGAATGCTATGAAATCCGAACAGAACACCATGCCCTATTATGTTCTCGATGTTTTTACCAACGAACGTTTTAAAGGCAATCCCTTACCCGTGGTCGTAACCGGCAAAGCGCTGGAGACTTCTCTCTACCAACAGATTTCCCGTGAATTCGGATATGTGGAAACTTCTTTCATGCATTATTCGAAAGAAGACAAGGCGCTGCACGTCCGCTCGTTTACCCGCCAGGGCCGCGAGATCAGCGGCGCGGGCCATAACCTGCTGGGTGCGGTAAGCCTGGCGGTGCTGAAAGACATGAACGTGTTCCGCGTCCAGGAAGGCGGGCCAACGGTGATCATGAAAGACAAGCGCGTGCAGCTCAGCATCGAAACCAACAGCAGCGACCTTCCCTTCATCGGCATGCTGCAGCAGCCGGCGCGTACCGGCAATACCGTTCCGGCTGAAGATATCGCCGCGGCACTGCACCTCGCGCCGGAAGACGTGAAGCTGTACGACTGGCAGCCTACGGTTGTTACTACCGACGTGCCGCACCTCATGGTACCGCTCCGCAATATCGACGCGCTCAACCGCGCCGCCCAGGCCGGGAGTGCCCTGCAGAACATCGCCACCGGCTACGGTTTCCAGGGGTGTTATTGCTTTACGATGACCAACAAGGACACGCCGCAGATCGCGCAGGCGCGCTTCTTCCTCCCCGGCGGCGGCGAAGATGCGGCCACCGGATCGGCGGCAGGCCCGCTGGGCGGGTATCTCTTCCAGAAGGGGTATATCCATAAGGAGAAGGAATATGCCGTTTTGCAGGGCGTGAAGCTGCAGCAACCCTCCATACTGCGATTCCGCGTCACCGGCGCGGGGATCTGGGTGAGCGGGGCCTCCACCATCGTTATGGAAGGTATTTTGCACGTCTAGCTTTCTGTGTATCTTGCCGGTACATGAGCATCCCACCTATTAAGGACACGGAACTGTCAACCAAGATCGCACAATTAGAGCTGGTCAGCGAAGACCTCCCGGCTGTCGTCATCATACACAACATCCTCACGCAATCCGTGGAGTATATGTCTCCATGGGGCCAACGCCTGCTGCGTACGGATCTCCAGGCGCTGAAAGATATGGGGGTCGCCTATTTCCACCGGTTTTTCAACCCGGCGGAGATGGACGATTACGTGCCCCGCATCATGCAGCTGATCCAGGAAAACCGCGAGCGGGACTTCGTATCGTTTTTCCACCAGGTAAGGCCAACGCCGGAGGATCCCTGGCAATGGTACCTCGGCGCCACGCGCATCTTCTTCCGCAACGCCGAAGGCATTCCCACGCATTGCATCACCTTCGCGCTGCCCGTGGAGCAGGCGCATTACATCAACTCGAAAGTGAACCGGCTGCTGAAGGAAAACACATTCCTGCGCGCCAACAAGCACATCTTCGCGGAGCTGACGCAGCGCGAGCGCGAGGTGCTGACGCTGATGGGCCTCGGCCGCAATTCCGCGGAAATGGCCATCGAGCTGAATATCTCCGAGAAAACGGTGACGACGCATCGCCGCAACATCAAAAACAAGCTGAAAGCGCATTCCAGCTACGACATCACGCAATTCGCGCAGGCATTCGATCTGATTTAAGGGGTACAGGGGGAGCGGAGAATGTTTATATTGTGACATGACTGCTTCCTTCATCCAGGTACTGCTGTCGCTGGCGGCAGGTATCGGCCTGATCGTATTGCTGACGGTAAAATTCCGCGTCCATGCGTTTTTCGCGTTATTCCTCGCCTGCTTCGCCGTAGGGCTCGGGGTGGAACTGCCGTTCCCGAAAATCATTACTGTTATGAAAGAAGGCTTCGGGCATATCATGCAGAGCCTGGGCTTCATCATCGTGCTGGGCACCATGCTCGGCGTGATCCTGGAGCATACCGGCGCCACGCGCGTGATGGCGGCCGCGATCCTGAAGCTGGTAGGTGAGAAAAGGGCCGCCACGGCCATGGGGATCACGGGTTTCATCGTGGGGCTGCCCATCTTCTGCGACAGTGGTTATATCGTATTGAGCGGGCTAAACCGTTCTGTTGCCGGCAGAAGCGGAAAGCCTTTGCTGGTGATGTCCGTTTCACTGGCATCGGGCCTGTACGCCGTGCATTGCCTCATCCCTCCCCACCCCGGCGCAACCGCCGCGGCGGGAACCATCGGGGCGGATATCGGGCGGCTCATCCTCATTGGCACCGCCGTGGCCATCCCGGCGGCCATCGCAGGCTGCTGGTGGGCCTCCTGGATGGGGAAACGTGTGGCCGGCCCCGTGCAGCACGACGCGCATGAAGACGAAGCCCTGCCCGCCACGCCCGCCTGGAAAGCGTTCCTGCCCATTATCGTACCCATCGCGCTCATCGCGCTGGGGGCATTTACCAAAATGCAGCACGGTTCCGGCATCCTGCAAATCCTCGGCGACCCGGTGGTCGCTTTATCGGCCGGCGTGTTGCTGGCATTATACACGGGTACGGGATGGAAGAAGGCTGAAGTGAGCCGCCTCATGCTCGAAGCGTCGGAGAAAGCTGGGGGCATTCTCGTGATCATCGGCGCCGGCGGCGCTTTCGGGGCTATACTCGCCACCACCGACCTGGGCACCCATTTATCGGAAGCCTTGCCCCTCGCGCAGCTGGGCCTGTTTTTCCCCTTCCTGCTGGCCGTATTGCTGAAAACCGCCCAGGGCTCCTCCACCGTGGCCATCATCACCGCCGCCGCGATCGTGGGGCAGCTCATGCCACGGCTGGGGCTCGACAGCGAGGAGGGCCGGTTGCTCTGCCTGCTGGCACTGGGCGCGGGCAGCATGGCCATCTCCCATGCCAACGACGCCTACTTCTGGGTGATCAGCAAGTTCTCCGGGCTCGACATGCAGCCCATGCTGAAAGTCTATTCCGTGGCTACGTTGCTCATGGGCGTTACCGCATTCCTCGCCGTGCTGGCGCTTTCCGCGGTGATGATGTAACAGGGAAACCCTAACTTTGGCATCACTATGACGAATATCACTACGATCGCATTCGACGCCGACGATACACTGTGGGTCAACGAGCCCTACTTCCAGGAAACCGAACAGAAATGCTGCGCCCTCCTCGAAGATTACCTCCCCCACCACACCGTTTCCCAGGAATTGTTCCGCACCGAAATGCAGAACCTGCCGCTGTATGGTTACGGCGTCAAAGCCTTCATGCTCTGCATGATCGAAACCATCCTCCGCGTCTCCAACAATACCGCCAACCCGGAAATCCTCCATAAAGCCCTCGAATACGGCAAAGAGCTCCTGGCCAAACCCGTGGAGCTGCTGGAAGGCGTAGAAGACGTGCTCCAGGCGCTGAAAGGGCGTTACCGCCTCGTGGTGGCCACAAAAGGCGACCTGCTCGACCAGGAGCGCAAACTCCTCAAATCGGGCCTCAACCACTACTTCCACCACATCGAAATCATGAGCGAGAAAGGGGAAAAGGATTATAACAAACTCCTCCGCCATCTCGACTGCCAGCCCGAAAACTTCCTCATGATCGGCAATTCCCTCAAATCGGACGTGCTGCCCGTGCTTGCCATTGGCGGCCACGCCATCCACATCCCCTATCACACCACCTGGGCGTACGAAAAAATCGACCACAACGTGGAACACGACAATCTCCGTTCGGTGATCGCCATCCCGGAAATCTTACCGCTGCTATTAGCTGAATAGTATCGCCGCAAATAGAAGAAGCCTGTCTGACCAGACAGGCTTCTTCATTCCTCATAAGCTTCGTTACATTTTGCCGAATATTTTCTCGTTGACGATGTTGATCTCGTCGCCGGATATCGTATGCCCCATGTTGGGATAGATTTTGATGTGGATGGCTGCATTCAGATCGGCGTATACCGCCTCCGTTTCCCGCACGCGTTTGACGGGCACATGCATATCCGGATCGCTGCTGCCGATGAAAACGGGCGTCTGTGCAAAATCGCCTGTATAATTAGACCGGTGCACATGATCGCCGATAAGCCCGCCGGTGAAAGCGGCGATACCACCGTAGCGGACGGCATGCCGCGCCGCGAACTCCAGCGTGAGGCAGGCTCCCTGCGAGAAGCCGGTGAAGTAGATCCGGTCGTGCGTGATCCCCGCATCCACGATCTCCTGCACGGTAGCCGCCAGCACATCGATGGCGCCGGAGAGCCAGGGCTCATTGTCTTCCTGCGGCATCAGGAACGAATGCGGATACCAGGTGTTGCCGGTGGCCTGTGGCGCCAGCAGCGCATAATCGCCCACGGCCAGCATGGGCGCCAGCGTCAGGATGTCTTCGGCGGACCCGCCGCGCCCGTGTACCAGGATCAGCGCCCGTGAAGCCTGCTTCAGCGGCGTGCCGGAGGTGATGATGTTCTTTGTATGCATACCCGGAAGTTACGAAACGGTTTAACGGAAATGATCAAGCTGGACGGATACTTTCGGCAGCGACGCCAGCAGTTCGGCGCGCATGGGCTCGTACTGCTGCGGCAGTTTCAGCTCCTCGCCGAGATGGTCCGCCGCTTCGTCGACAGCGAAGCCCGGTCCGGAAGTGGCGATTTCGAAAAGTACGCCGCCCGGCTCCCGGAAATAAATCGAGGTGAAATAATTGCGGTCGAGGATGGGCGTGGGATTGAAGGATTTCTCCATCAGCCTGCCGCGCACCTCGGTCTGCGCCTGCCGGTCGGGCGTGGCGAAGGCGATGTGGTGCACGGTGCCGCCGCCGCTGAGGCCGCGGAGGCTGTCGGGCGAGCAGAGGATATCGATGTAGTTGCCGGGCTTGTCGGCGGCGGCGAAGCGGAAGCGGTTATCGTGCTGGCCGATGAGCTGGTGGTCGAGCAGGCTGGTCAGCAGATCGGCCGTTTTCTCGTACCCTTCTTCCCAGATT
>NZ_CALNBI010000250.1 GCF_937874145.1 uncultured Chitinophaga sp.
AACGTGCTGCTGAGTATCATCAACGACATCCTCGACCTTTCAAAGATCGAAGCCGGGAAGCTGGAACTGCATGCGGAAAAGATCAACCTGTACGCCCTCGGCCGCGAAGCCCTCGACATCATCATGTTCCAGGGCCAGCAGAAAGGGCTCGACATCAAACTGGCCATTCCGCCGCATCTGCCGGCTTACATCCATACCGATGCGCTGCGGCTGAAACAGGTGCTGGTCAACCTCCTGGGCAATGCGGTCAAATTTACCGACAAGGGCGCGGTGGAGCTGAGGATCACTTCCATCGCCGAATCCCGCAACGGCGACATGACGTTCAAGTTCGAGGTGCGGGATACCGGCATCGGCATCAAACCCGACAAACAGGAACGGATCTTCGAAGCGTTTGCGCAGGAAGATGCGTCGACTACTAAGAAATACGGCGGCACGGGCATCGGGCTGGCCATTTCCAACAAGATACTCGCCCTCATGGGCAGCAAGCTGCAGCTGATCAGCTATCCCGGTTCGGGCAGTATTTTCTATTTCTACGTGACCCTGCCGGTGGAGTTCGCCGACGCGGGCGAAACCGCTGAGATCGGGGATGCGGAAGGACAGAAATCCGCGTCGCTGAACGACCGCAAAGCCACGGTGCTGGTGGTGGAGGATAACACCGTAAACATGCTGCTTACCAAAACCATCATCCATAAACTCATGCCCGCGGCGGTGATCATCGAAGCCGGCAACGGGCTGGATGCCGTGCGCATTTTCAAAGAAACGCAGCCGGATCTCATCCTGATGGATATCCAGATCCCCGAGCTAAACGGCTACGAAGCCACGTATAAGATCCGGGAGATGGAAATGAATGCCCGCGTGCCGATCATCGCGCTGACGGCGGGAAATATCAGCGGGGAGCGGGAGAAAAGCCTTTCCGCGGGGATGGACGACTTCCTGTCCAAACCCATCGTGGAGGAAACGCTGGCGGCTATTTTACGGAAATGGCTGCCGGGCGACATGCCCGGAGATACGGCGCCGGAAAGCGCCACTGTTACTGAAGATGCGGATAAGCATTTCGATATCAACGTATTGAGAACCTACCTGGGCGACGATGCCGTTGGTGCGGAAATCCTGAAGCTCACCGCCTCGGAGCTGGAAAAATCCCTGGACGCGCTGGAGCAGTTCATCTCAGCCGGGGACCTCAAAGGCGTTAAATCCGTCGGCCATAAAATGTACGGCACCACGGCCAGCGTGGGCATGGGCGAACTGTCGCGGCTTTCGCGGGTTTTCGATACGATGACGGAAATACAGCCCGACGCGGCGCGCGCGCTGCTGGAAGAAACGAAGGCGGAAATGGCCATCGTGCGCGAGCTGTTGCGCAAAGCCATCGAAAAGGAGTGACGCCCTCGGAATTAAATTGTAAATTTGCTGCGCAATTTAAGATCCAGCGCCATGAACAATGCAGTATTCGGATTTGAAGTTATTTTCAACCATGCCACGTTAGGTATTCTCGTAGCGAATACCGAAGGTAACATCGTTCTGGCGAATCCCTTCCTCCTGCGCCAATTCGGCTATACGGCCGAAGAAATACAGGGGCAGAAGGTGGAAATGCTGATCCCGCAACGATACGCTCACCGGCACGTACATCACCGCGAAAGATTCCATCACCATCCGCACAACCGCCCCATGGGCATGGGCATGGCCCTGTACGCCCGGCGGAAAGACGGCAGCGAATTCCCGGTAGAAATCAGCCTGGGCGTATACGAAACGCCCGACGGCCGTTACGTGGTGGCTTTCGTGAGCGATATTTCCCTTAGAAAGCAGTCGGAAGACGCATTGCGCGAGCTGAACGCGGAACTGGAGCAGAAAGTGGCGGACCGTACGGCTTCGCTGTCCAGGCTCGTGGGGCAGCTGGAAAAGCAGATGAAGGAGATCGAGCAGAAGGACGGCGAACTGCGCAAGGCTTTGCAGAAGGAAAAGGACCTCAACGAGCTGAAGAGCCGTTTCGTATCCATGGCTTCCCACGAGTTCCGCACCCCGCTGAGCACCGTGCTGTCTTCTTCCTACCTCATTTCCCGCTACACGGCTACAGAAGAGCAGCCGCAGCGCGAAAAGCATATCCAGCGGATCGTTTCTTCCGTCAACCTCCTGACCGACATCCTCAATGATTTCCTCAGCGTAGGCAAGATAGAGGAAGGCCGGATCCTGGTGCGGCCGGCTACGGTGAATGTGGAAACGATCATCGGGTCCACCATCCAGGAGCTGTTCGAACTGAACAAAAAGAACCAGCGCATTTCGTACACGCATGCCGGCGAGCCGGAAGCCCTGCTCGACCCCGCGCTGCTCAAACATATCATTCTCAACCTGCTCTCCAACGCCATCAAATTCTCGCCGGAAGGCCGCGCCATCAGCGTAGCATCCGAACGGGAAGGCGAGCGGCTGGTGATCCGCGTGGCCGACGAAGGGCGCGGCATTAGTGCCGACGATCAGGCCCACCTGTTCGAACGTTTCTTCCGCGGCAACAACGTGTCCGACATACAGGGCACCGGCCTCGGGCTGCACATCGTGGCCAAATACACCGAACTGATGAACGGCACCATCGAATGCCGCAGCGAGCTCGGCAAAGGCACCGAATTTATCCTGACTTTTCAAATCCCGACCAGCATATGACCACGATTCTACTGATCGAAGACAATGCCGATATCCGTGAGAACACCGCGGAGATTCTCACCATGGCCAATTACAAGGTAATAACCGCGGCCGATGGCATGCAGGGCGTGCAGATGACTTTCGAGCATCAGCCGGATCTGATCATCTGCGATATCTCCATGCCCGTGCTCGACGGCTACGGCGTGCTGCACATGCTGCACAAGCGCAACGCCCTCCAGCATACACCCTTCATCTTCCTCACCGCCCGCACCGAAAGAACGGACATGCGCAAAGGCATGGAAATGGGCGCCGACGATTTCATCACCAAACCTTTCGACGCCATGGAGCTCCTCCAGGCCATCGAAATCCGTTTGCAGAAAGCCAGCAAGCTGAAGGAAGACATGGCCCAGGGGCCCGGCGGCATCTCCGCACTGCTGTCTGCCAGCGGCGGCGCCGACCAGCTGGAAGCGCTCAAAAACGAACGCAACACCCAGCTGTTCAAAAAGAAACAAGCCATTTACTCGGAAGGCAAACATGCCACCAACCTTTTCTATATCATTAAAGGGAAAGTGAAGTCCAGCAAGCGGCACGACAACGGGAAGGAACTCATCACAGGGTTGTTCAACGAAGGCGATTATTTCGGGTATACGCCCCTGTTAAGCGGCGGTTTGTACCAGGACAGCGCCGAAGCGATGGAAGATGCGGAAGTGGCGATGATCCCCAAATCGGATTTTGAAGCGCTCATGAACGGCAACCCCGCCGTGCAGCGCCGCCTCATCCAGATGCTGGCCAACAACATGGCCGAGAAGGAAGAACAATTGCTGGGTATCGCCTACAACTCGCTCCGCCGCAAAGTGGCCGACGCGCTCCTGGCGCTCGATAAAAAATATAACGCGGCCGGCAGCACGCAATTCAGCATAGACATCAGCCGCGATAACCTGGCCGCCGTTGCCGGCGTGGCCAAAGAATCCCTCATCCGGACGCTGGGAGATTTCCGCGACGAAAAGCTCATCAGCATCCGGGAGGGCGAAATTATCCTGGAAGACCGCAAGAAGCTGGCGCGGCTCCTGAATTAGGGAGATCGGCGCATTGCGTCCGCAGGTGTTCAAACTCTTCTTTCATCCGGCCCAGGTCGGATTCCAACCCTTCCCGCTGCAGGAGGTATGATTTGCCATCGCCGTTTTTCTGGTACAGCATCACGAGGTCGTGGTGCATGAGCGCGAGGGCCTGGTCGTTCTGGAGGAACTGTTGCTGGAGGGCTTCCGCCCGTTCCAGGAATTGCCTCGACGAATCGATCCGCAAAGCCTCCATCAGCTGCTGCTTCAGCAGGATATTCTCCTGTTTCAGGTACTCCAGCAGCCGCAATAATTCAAATTTCTTCTCCCGGCTCATTTTTTACTTGTTATGTGCGATGAATAGGGCGCAGGGTATGGATTTCATGAGCAGATCCGCCATGCTCGCCCTGAACCAGCGGCTTACCGTGCTGCGCTGGTAAGCGCCCAGCACCACCAGCGTGCGGCTGTCGTTTTTGATAAGCTCGTCGAGGATGGCGTTTTCCGCGTCGCCCTGCAATACGGCGTATTCCGCGCCGGGGTTATGCCTTTTCATGAATTCCTTCATCAGCTGGTGCTCCGGAACGTGATGGTTCTCGTCGCCGCGGACGGTGATCACCGTGGCGGGGAGCTTGTTCGTTTCGGGGAGGATGGAGGAGAACATTTTGATGGCGTATACGGACGAAGGCGCGCCGTCGTACAGCATCACCGTTTTTTCCAGCGGCTGCCATTTCAGGGGCGCGATCAGCACCGGGCACTGCACTTCGGAAAGCAGGTCGCGGATGAAACGGGTGGGCGCGGGCTCGGGGAAGCGGGTGAAGGACTCTTCGGCGCTGATGATCAGCAGGTCTGCGTATATGCTTTCCCGTAGGAGGTCGGGCAGGGCGAACGATTTATCGCGGCGAACGGTGAAGTTGATCCCTCCCGACTGGCAGGCGGTCTCGAATTCCTTTACGGCGTTGTCGCGGATTTGCTTGTCTTTCTGCATCCGGGCGTCGAGGTCGTTGTTTTCCATGGCGGTGGCGATGGAAAAACTGTTATGGGTGAAGTCGTCCAGGAAGACGCCTACCAAATGGGCTTTTTCGCGGGCGGTGAGGGCCACGGCCGTTTGAACGCTGGATTCGGAAAGTTTCAGGCCGTCGAGGGCAACAATGATCTTTTTCATGGTATAAAATTCCGTTTATGTGATTGAAGTAGCGATGATGACGGTCAACGGGGCCGTTGATCGTGGTCGGGGGAATCTCTGCAGGCATAAAAAAGCCGCGCCCCGCCTTTCTTACAACAAAAAGCGGGGGCGCGGGTTCGGAAGGGTATTATTTACTTATCGTATAGAACGCGGGGCACTTTGGTTGCCGGAACGCCTTCCCGGGTGATGACCACCGGTTTGATCAGGCCGTTTTCGTCGAATTCCAGCTTTTCGATGCAGGTTTCGCGGGAATTGGCGTCGGTTTCGCCGATGGGCCGGCGGTGGTATACGATGAAATATTTATCGGTGCCGGGCGGGTGGATGATGGAATGGTGCCCCGCGCCCCGGGCGATGGCCATGTCCTGGTCGAGGATCTTGCCGATGCGGCGGAAAGGGCCGGTGGGGGAGTCGGCGATGGCGTAAGCCACGCTATAGTCGGGGCCGGTCCAGCCGCCCTCCGACCACATGAAATAATATTTCCCGTCTTTCCGGAACATGAACGGCCCTTCCACGTACTTTTCAGGGGTCACTTCCCGGAAGGTGGTCCCGTCTTCAAACGGCACGAACCCGGTGAAATCGTTGTTCAGCTTGGCGATGTTGCAATGCCGCCAGCCGCCGTAGAAGAGGTAATGCTGGCCGTCGTGGTCGCGGAATACGAACTGGTCGATAGGCTGGGCGCCGTTGTGGAAACGGTCGATGAGCGGCTTGCCGAGATGGTCGCGGTAGGGGCCTTCGGGCTTGTCGGCCACGGCCACGCCGATGCCGCCGTATTCTTTATCGTTCTGGATATCGTTAGCCCCGAAAAAGAGCCAGTATTTGCCGCTGTGCTGTATCACCGAAGGCGCCCACATGGCGCGTTTGGCCCATTTGACGGCCGAGGTGTCGAGGATGCGGGCATGTTTGGTCCATTTGACGAGGTCGGGGGAGGAGAAGGCGTCGAAAAACACCTGTTTGCTGTAGGGCGCGGAGAAGGTGGGGAATACCCAATAATTCCGGCCATAAATGATGGCTTCCGGGTCGGCGTACCATCCCGGGAAGATGGGGTTGCCGGAGGTCTTACGTTTTTTCTTTTGCTGGGCGGAGGCGGGCAGGAAGGCCGCGGCGGCGCAGCAGAGGAGTATCAGGCGCTTCATGCCCGAAATATAGAAAAAACAATCGGTTTCCAAATCCTCGTAAAACCGTTAGCGGGATCATTACTTTTCCGCGAAATAATTATGGATAAAAGAGAACCCCGAAATCTCGAATTCCCCTTCGCCCCTGGCAACGAGGAAGAGGTCGTGTATACCGAAGGCGTGGCGCAATTGCCCGGTGAGCTTGATATTGAAAGTGGTGTCTGCCGTGTCGGGTATCTTGATGGAACCCAGCTTCTTGCTTCTTTTGCCCCTCGGCTGGTCGATCCGGAATTCCAGCCGGGAGGCTGACTTTCCTTTGAAATTACTGCTGATCACCACTTCGAACCCGATCTCGCCCATACTGAGGTTCACCTGTCTGAAACCGAGGTACGATCCCTGCTTCATCATGTACTTCATCGTGTCCGACGCCGGCGTGCGCAACACCCCCTGGCCGCTTGCCTGCATCGACAAGCAGCACAGCAAGGCCGCCGTTACGAGGATCGCAAGTGGTTTCATAGGTATGGTTCGATCTCGGGTTTTTTCTTCCCGGCAAATTACATAAAATATTATAATAAAATATTATGAATCAATTTTTACCAGTGCCGGTTTGCCTGCCGGAAGGGTGAGGGTAAATTGGGTTCCCTTGCCCGGGATGCTGTTGGCCGTGAGCAGGCCTTTGTTCTGGATGGTGAATTCCTGGCAGAGGAGCAGTCCGAGCCCGCTGCCGCGCTCGCCTTTGGTGCCGTAACCCGGCGCGGATTTGAAAGAGAAGAGTTGGGGGAGCTTTTCGGGAGGGATGCCCATTCCGTTGTCCTGCACGCGGAAGGTTACCTGGCCTTCTACGGTAATGGCCGACAGGCGGACCTCCCCGCCGGGGTAACTGAATTTCACCGCGTTGCTGAGCAGGTTGCGGAGGATGACGGACACCTGGTCGCGGTCGGCATACACCCAGCATTCGGCCGGGATTTCCACTTTGAGATGGATCTCCTTTTCCCGGATGGTGTTTTCGAAGAGGTTGACGATTTCATCGGTCAGGTTGGCCAGGGAAGCGTGCACCGGCTTCACGCGGATGCCTTTCATCTGGCCCATGCTCCAGCGGAGCATATTGTCCATCGTGCCGGCGAGGCTGGCTACTTTCTTATACAGCTCGTCGGCCGCATCCTTCATATCTTCTTCCGGGTATTCCCCCTTGCGGAACATATCGAGCAGCATTTCGAGGGTGGAAAGCGGGCCGCGGATGTCGTGGGCGATGATGCTGAAGAGTTTTTCCTTGTCGCGGTTCAGGGCTACCAGCGCCTGGCGCTGCACTTCTTTCTCGTTCTCGTAATCGTCGTGTACCCGCTTGAAGTAAGAAAGGGCCATTACAATAAAGGAAAGCCCCCACAC
>NZ_CALNBI010000251.1 GCF_937874145.1 uncultured Chitinophaga sp.
TTTTATCGGTGTTGATATAATCCACGCCCAGTTTCATCATCGTTTTCCAGGCGTTTACATCGTCGGGCGTGGCCCAGAAACGGAACTTCTTGCCCAATGCATGCGACCGGGCGATCACTTTTTCCATCTTCGCGAGGTCTTCGGCAACGGGGATTCCCTTTCCATTCCACTGGCTGTAAAGCCGGAAATTGTCGCTGATGAGCGCAACTTTCTTCAATTCATCCGCGGTGTAAGGCACGCCCGGGCGCCCGTCGAAAAGGATGCAGGGCGGGAAGGATGGCCATTGTGCCTGTGGGGGCCGGTTCCCGCTGATGGCGAACGTCAGCCTGGGATGGCTCATCAGCTCCGGGAAATCGCGCAGCTGGCGAAGGAATGCGTCCATTGTGGCAGCCGCTTCCGTTTTAAAATCAACCAGGATCTGCAGTTGCTGTTTCGTTTCGCCGAACACGCCGGCTTTTGCGAGGGCCTTCTCCCGCAAGGGCTCCAGGTAAATCCTGCGCAGGGTTTTGGCGGTATCGATCTCTGCAGGCGTATGCGCTACATACAGCTCGCCGTCTTTCAGGAATACATCCGCCTCTATCGACCCGAAGTGCAGCGAAAACGCTTTTTCGAACGGGATCGCCTGCAGGTAATCGTTGTGGGAATGCGCGTTGCCCGCGGTGTACTGTGCCTTTGCGGCCGCAAGGCAGCAAAAAAGCAGGAAGGAAGTGAAAATGTGTTTCATCGGTCTTTTAAAAATAGCAAACTCCCGCTTATAACGGGAGTTTGCAGTAAATGGTAATATCCGGAGGATCGTTATTTCCAACCGGCGTTCTGGAAGATGAGGCCGCCGCTGTTGTCTATTTCGCTTTGCGGTACGGGCCAGATATGATGTTTCGTGGGATCGAAGGCGCGTGCGGGCCAGATTTCCACGCCGCCAACGCCGTGTAGCGGTTTGGCATAAGCTGCCTGCGCATCCCCCCAGCGTACCAGGTCGTAGTGGCGGTTGGCCCATTCGCCGGCCAGCTCCAGCCTGCGCTCTTTCTTCAGGTCGGCCATGGTGGCGTTGGTGAGGTTGCCGAGCCCCGTGCGCTTGCGTACTGCGTTCAGCTCGGTATCCGCATTCTTGCCCTGCATGAGGCGCGCCTCGGCTTTGATGAGGTAAATCTCGGCGTAACGCAGCAACGGCAGGCAGAGGTCGGTGGTGGGATGGTCGCCGTTGTTGCTGGCGCGATCGCCGCCGGGATAAGAGAACGGCTCCATGTATTTGTTGAACTGGTATCCGCTGAGGCTATTCAACGAATGATACGTCATGGAATCGCCCCAGAACTTGAACCGGTCGCCGGGCGCCAGGATGGTGGCGGCGCGGCGCTTGTCTACAGGGTCGTAGCTGTCATACAGCTCTTTGGTGGGCATGTAATATCCCCAGCCGTTGTATTTGCCCCAGCCTTTGTTTTCGAGCATCACACCGGGCAGAATGCTGCCGAAGCCGCCCTGGCCCTGCGATGTGGAGTATGCGCTCCAGATGTATTCGGAAGTCCAGTTATTCGCGATGGTGAACACATCGGAAAATTTATCCAGCAGCTGATGGCGGCCGCTGAGGATAACCGAATCGCAATACGCTTCCGCTTTTGCCCAGTCTTTTTTGTAGAGGTACATCTTGGCGAGGTAGCCGAGGGCGGCCGACTTGTGCGGACGGCCATAATCCGCCTTTGCCAAATCCTGGAACCAGGGCAGGTGAGCCGATGCCTGTTTCAGCTCGCTTTCGATGTAATCCCAGTTGGCGGCGATGTTCGCGGCGCGGGGAATGGGCTTTTCGTCGAGGGGTACGTCGCGGCGCACGATGGGCACCCCGGCTTTATCGTCGGCATATGCATACGCGAGCTCGAAATACATCAGGCCGCTCATAAAGTAAGCCTCGCCGATCACGCGGCGCTTGGTGGCCTCGTTCATGGTGATGGCGGGCACCCGGTTGACGACGTCGTTGGCGCGTTTGATAACGGTGTATCGCATCCGCCACTGGCCCTCAGTGTAGGAACCGCCGATGAAGGTCCGGTTGAAGTTTTTGATGTTGTCGCCTTCCGCTTTGACGCGGCCCGTCACCATATCGTCGCTCGCGTTGATGAACCACCAGTACCCCCGGCCGTAGAAGTTCTCGTCGTCCATAGGGAGGTACATGGAATTTGCGCCGGAAATGGCGTCCAGCTCGGATTTCCAGAAGTTGTTGGTGGTAGGGGTGCCTTCCGGCGAAATTTCCAGTTCTTTGGTGCAGGATGCGGCGAGCCCCAGCACTACGGCCCCTGCGAACATATATCGGATCACTGATTTCATGATAGTCCGGAATTTTTTCGGTTAAAAGTTTACGTTCAGTCCTACGGTTACGTTTTTCGCCTGCGGATAGCGGCCTTTGTCGATGCCGTATTCATCCAGCCCCACTTCCGGGTCGAAGCCTTTGTACTTCGTGAAGGTGAGCAGGTTGTTGCCGGTTACGTACAGGCGCACCTGGCCGATGCCGGCGCGGCGCAGCACGCTGGCGGGAACGGTGTAGCCCAGGGTTAC
>NZ_CALNBI010000252.1 GCF_937874145.1 uncultured Chitinophaga sp.
GCGATGGAAAAATCCGGGTTGCAGAATATGTTGGCGAAATCGAAGGCCCGGTCGCCGTACAACACCGGCGGCGCCATTTCCGTTCCACCATACCATCACTTCATTCCCCAGTTTCTCATCATTTTCCACCGCTACTTTCAACATGGCGGGCATTCCTTCGTACACCACGGGTAGCAGGCGGCTGCTGTGGGTGATAATAGCATCGCCATCGGGCCGGAGCGCCCATCTTTCCAGGTATTCATCAAATTGCATATAGCCAGGTTTACAGAAAACCGTAATTTACCGGTTTATTTTCAGCAAATGGACACATCTCATCCGGCTCCCGTTTCGTTGCTGCTATATTACCACAGCGAAGTAACGGGCGACGAAACATGCGAAACCGTACTGGCGTTGCCGGTAGACGATACCCGGGGATTATTCCGCATCAGCGGCATCCCTTTGTATGCGCCGGGCCTCGCCACGGGCGATATCGTACAGGCTACGGCCGACAAGCCGGGCGGCTCCCTGGTATTCCGCAGGTTGCTATCCGCCTCGGGGCATTCCACCGTACAGGTTTTTGTGATGGATGATGTGAATGATGCCGCCATCCTGCGCGAGCTGTTCCAGGACCTGGGTTGTGCCACCGCCGGCAACGGAACAGGGTACTTCGTGATGGATGTGCCGGTGCATGTGGATTACCGGCCCGTCAAGCGGCAGCTCGACGATTACGCATTCGGGGGCATTCTCGATTATGCGGAGCCCTGCCTTGCCGCGGGACACCAGTACTAAAGCCGGGCGGCGTCAGTGTTTGGAGAACAATTCCTGCAGCACCACGGCCTGGTTGTGCGCTTCGTCGCGGGCGCCGTATAGCAGGGTCACCGTTTTATGTTTGCGGATTTCGGGGAGGAGGGCTTCCACCGCGCCGGAAGCTTTGAGCTCCGCGCGGTAACGTTTCTCGAATTCTGTCCAGTGGCCGGCATCGTGATGGAACCATTGGCGCAATCCGGTAGAAGGCGCTACGTCTTTCGCCCACAGATCGATGTGGGCATTTTCTTTTTTAATACCACGGGGCCATAGGCGGTCGACCAGGATGCGGAACCCATCGTCCGGCGCGGTTGGCTCGTAGATGCGTTTGGTTTTGATCATATTATTACAACGTTGGCGTCTGCGGAAAGGTTTTACCTTTATATCATGCAAACGGGTATTTTCATTCATAGTACGCCGGAGCTGGACGGCAGTATTTTCGAGAAGACGGTGATTTTCATTGCAGAGCACAACGACAAAGGCGCGCTCGGCTTTGTGACGAACCAGCCGTTTCCGCGGGGGCTCAACGAGCTGGAGGAGTTCCGCCATGTGAAAGCGTTCCCTTTGTTGCTGGGCGGGCCTGTGGACCGGGAGCACCTTTACTTCGTCCATCGCCGGCCGGAACTGATTCCGGGTGGAGTGGCCGTGGGCGGCGGGGCTTTCCTGGGCGGGGATTTCAAAATAGCTGTTCACCTCATCAACAACAATACCCTCACCGAGCGCGACATCAGGATCTTCATCGGTTACTGCGGCTGGGATGCCGGTGAACTGGAAGCGGAGATCGAAGAGGGCAGCTGGAGCATCCTGGAAGCCGCCACGTTGTTTTGAACAGGGGGCGACAACTTGGTTAAGTCCACACCTTAATGCATGATAAATTACGAAAATATCTGAGGATCAACATGTAAGGAGCGATTCTTTTAGGGCCAGCGGGCAATATCCACCCCTTATCCGGCGTTACATCGAAAGCAAAGTAACCATATCCGCCACCCAAAACCTGCTTTATGCGGAGCGCGCTTTCGATCATCATTTCCTTTATAATTCTACTGTGCAGCTGCCACGGCGGGGGCATGCGGTCCGCTTTCCAGCGGAAGGAACGGGTGTACCAGCCGCCCCGGCTCGGTGCGGAGTACAGGTTTGAAGACGGGCTCCGCAGGCAGAAGAACCCGCAAAATCTCTGGAGCAAAAAAGAGCGGAAAGAGATGGAGAAAATGGGGCAATATACGCCACGGACGACTTCTTCCCCCAACACGCGCATTTCCCCCATGCAAGCCGACAGCCTGCTGACCGGCAAAACCCGCGACACTACGCA
>NZ_CALNBI010000253.1 GCF_937874145.1 uncultured Chitinophaga sp.
GGGACCGGAAGTCCAGGGATCAGCGGCGGCGGCCGGAGCGCCCGAAGCAGCCGGGCCCGCCGTTTTGCAGGCCGCCATCATAATTACTACGATGAAATAAACGTAACGCATATACGATATATTTTTTGAGGTGTCCCTTTGGAGTCAACAAAACAAAAATCGGGAAAATTCCAATCGGAGCCTGAAAAAAACGGTGAGAATATCTCCGATTTCCGGAGATATTCTCAGGTTTCTTTTTGCGCAAATTCCCCTAGCTTCGGTTCCCTCAAAATTTCATCCATGCCAACCGAAACCCAATGCCGTATCGCGCTTACTTTCATCCCCCAGATCGGGGATGTGGTAGCGCGCCACCTCGCCGAACATTTCGGCGACGCCGCTTCCATCTTCTCCGCACCCCGCCGCGAGCTGGAACGCATCCCAAACGTAGGCCCCTCCCGCGCAGACGCCATCCGGCAATTCCGCGATTTCACCCGCACCGAAGCCGAAATCCGTTTCCTCGAACACCACAAAATCACACCCCTCTTCTGGACGGAAAACGATTACCCCGCCCGCCTCCGCCATTGCTGGGATGCGCCCGTTCTCCTATACGCCCGCGGCCGCATGGATCTCCACGCTCCCCGCATGCTGGGCGTAGTAGGCACCCGGCGGCCCAGCGCCTACGGAACGGAGTGCTGCCGGGCCCTGGTGGCCGGTCTTGCCCCACTACAAGTCACCATCGTGAGCGGGATGGCCTACGGGATCGATATCACCGCCCACCAGGCCGCCCTGGAAGCCGGTTTGCCCACCATCGGCGTACTGGCCCACGGGCACGACAAGCTCTATCCCGCCGCCCACGCCCGCATCGCCAGGCAGATGCTGGAGCAGGGCGGGCTGCTGAGCGACTTCCCAAGCGGCACGCCCCTGAACCGCATGCACTTCCCACGCCGCAACCGCATCGTGTCGGGCTGTTGCGACGGTATCCTGGTCATCGAAAGCGGCATTACCGGCGGTTCGCTCATCACGGCGGACCTGGCCAACAGCTACAACCGGGATGTGCTGGCCGTTCCCGGCCGCGTTGGCGACGACCGCTCCGCCGGTTGCCTCACACTCATCCGGCAGCACAAAGCCGCCCTGGTGACCTCCGCCGACGACATCGCCGAGGCGATGAACTGGCATACGCCTGCCTTGAAGCCCCCTTCCCCCGTTCAAACGGCGTTATTCAACGAGCTCGATCCCGACCAGCGGCGGATACTCGACACCCTGGGCACAGAACGCCTCAGTATGGACGAAGTCCAATACCGCAGCGGTATCCCGCGGAGCCGGGTGGCCGAAGTCGTACTGGGGCTGGAAATGATGGGGATCCTAAAAGCCATGCCGGGACATACGTTCCAGCACCTGGGGAGTTAAAGAAAAGGGCTGCCGGGGCGGAGTGCTGCCGCCGGCCTGCACACACATGATATTAATACCGTACATGAAAATCGGTTTGCGTTGAATCCATAAAATAGTCGTACATTTGCGTGCAATTATTTAGCAACCTTACCAAAATAATTGCAATATGCCTGCGGGAAAATCCAAAGAGAAATTTGTAGCTGACGGTCTCACCTTCGACGATGTATTACTGGTGCCTGCCTACTCCGAAGTACTGCCCAGAGAAGTCAACATCTCCACTCAACTTACCAAGAATCTGCGTATCAACATTCCCATGGTGTCTGCCGCCATGGATACTGTAACGGAAGCCACGCTGGCCATTGCATTGGCGCGCGAAGGCGGCCTGGGTATCCTGCACAAGAACATGAGCGTCGAGAAGCAGGCAGAACTGGTAAGAAAGGTGAAACGCAGCGAAAGCGGCCTGATCCTCGACCCGGTTACCCTCAGCGCAGACTCTACCATCGGCCAGGCATTGCGCCTTATGCGGGATAACGGCATCAGCGGCATCCCCATCGTAGACGGCGACAAAAAGCTCATCGGCATCCTCACCAACCGCGACCTCCGCTTCGAAAAGCACAATACCAAACGCCTCATCAGTGAGGTGATGACGAAGGAAAACCTCGTGACCGCGCCCGAAGGCACAGACATGAAAAAGGCAGAAAAGATCCTTCAGCAGCACCGCATCGAAAAACTGCCTGTTGTGAACAAACAGGGCAAACTGGTAGGGCTTATCACATACCGCGACATTCTCCAGCTGCAAAGCTTCCCCAACGCCGCCAAAGATTCCTTCGGCCGGCTGCTCGTAGGCGCTGCGCTTGGCATCACCGCCGATCTGCAGGACCGCGCCGCGGCATTGCTCAATGTTGGGGTTGACGTGGTAACGCTCGACAGCGCCCACGGCCATTCCATCTATGTGCTCGAGGCCCTGAAGAAACTGAAAAAGAACTTCCCGAAGCTGCAGGTGATCGGTGGTAACGTAGCCACTGCCGAAGGCGCCCTCGCCCTGGCAGCCGCCGGTGCAGACGCCGTGAAAGTAGGCGTAGGGCCCGGCTCCATCTGCACCACCCGCGTGGTGACAGGCGCCGGCTTCCCGCAGCTGTCGGCCGTAATGAACGCCGCGCAGGCCCTGAAAAAGGCAGGCATCCCCGTTATCGCAGACGGCGGCATCCGTTATACCGGTGATATGGTGAAAGCCCTCGCAGCAGGCGCATCCACCATCATGGCCGGCTCCATCTTCGCAGGCGTGGAAGAATCGCCCGGAGAAACCATCATCTACGAAGGCCGTAAATTCAAATCCTACCGCGGTATGGGCTCCATCGAGGCCATGGCGGAAGGTTCGAAAGACCGCTACTTCCAGGATGTGGAAGCCGACATCAAGAAGCTCGTTCCCGAAGGCATCGTAGGCCGCGTTCCCTATAAAGGAACTCTCGCCGAAGTGGTGCAGCAGTTCGTGGGCGGCCTCCGCGCAGGTATGGGTTATGTAGGCGCCAAAGACATCAAGGCCCTGCAGGACGCGCAGTTCGTGAAGATCACTTCCGCCACCGTGAAGGAAAACCACCCGCACGACGTCGTGATCACCAAAGAAGCGCCGAACTACAGCCGCTAATCCGTCCATATTTTCCCGTGATATTTCGAAGGGCCTGCCAAAGCGGGCCCTTTTTCTTGCGTTTCCCTGTTATATTTGAAAAATGAATGCAATCCTGCGCAAGCGCGGCACCCTGCTGCTCAGTATTTTTTCCGGCCTCCTCCTCTGGGCGGCCTGGCCTACCTCTCCCCTTACCTTCCTGATCTTCTTCGGCTTCGTTCCCCTCCTGGCCATGAGCGATAAGATGACCGAACGCCCCGGCGCCTATTTCGGCCTGCTTTTTCTCGCGTTCTGGATCTGGAATACCGCCACCACCTGGTGGGTCGGCAATACCACCGTTCCCGCCAGCGGCATCTTCGCCAACGCATTCAACGCCCTGCTCATGACCATCCCCTGGATGGCGTACCGCACCACGCGCCTGCGCGCCGGCAGGGCCACGGGGTATTTCGCCCTCGCAGTATACTGGATGACATTCGAGTACATCCACCAGCACTGGGAGCTCAGCTGGCCCTGGCTCACCCTGGGCAATGCATTCGCCATGCGGCCCGAATGGGTGCAGTGGTACGAATATTTGGGTACGGAAGGCGGATCGTGGTGGGTGCTGATCGTCAACATCCTCATTTACCGCGCTATCCTCCAATACCGGGAAACGCCCCGTTTCAAGGCCGCCCTGGCTCCCGTGCTCGCCATCATCCTGCCTACGGCCGCCTCTTTCCTCGTTTCCGGTTATACGCAAAATGCCGGCGGGGAGAAGATCGTGGTGGTGCAGCCGAACATCGACCCGTACGACGAGAAGTTTGCCCGGGGCGCGGCGGAGCTGCAACTCCGCAAACTGCTGGACCTCTCCGCACAAAAAACCGACTCTTCCACCCGATTCATCATCTGGCCCGAAACCGCGCTTTTCCCCACCGGCTCCTGGGAACACCAGCTGAACGAACAGCCCGAGGTGCTGGCCATCCGGGAATTCCTTCGCCAGTATCCCAAAGCCAGGCTCATTTCCGGGGCCGCCACATACAAGCAATACACGGTGATGGACGATATCCCCGCCACCGCGCGCCACGCTTCGGAAGGCAATTACTGGTACGACGCGTTCAATGCTTCCGTCCAGATCGATACGTCCGGCAACGTGCAGGTGTACCACAAAGCCCGGCTCGTGCCCGGCGTGGAACTGACGCCCTACATGCGTTACCTCCCTTTCATGAAGAAACTAGCCCTCGACATGGGCGGCATTTCCGGCAGTTATGGGCTGACGCCCGGGGTTTCCTTCTTCACCAACAACACCTGCAACATCTACACGGCGATCTGCTATGAATCGGTTTACGGCAGCTTCGTGGCTGAAAAAGTACGGGAAGGCGCCCAGTTGCTCGTAGTTTGCACCAACGACGGATGGTGGGGCAATACCGAAGGCCACCGCCAGCACCTGCAATACGCCCGCCTCCGCGCTATCGAAACGCGCAGATGGGTGGCCAGGAGCGCCAATACCGGCATCTCGGCGCTGATCTCCCCCCTGGGCCAAATCGAATCTTCGTTGCCCTACTGGGAACCGGGGGTGTTGTCGGGGGAAGTGCAATGCGATTCGTACCAGACGTTTTACGTCAAATATTGCAGCTACATCGCCATCGCACCGGTGATCTTTTGTATCTTGCTGCTGGCATACACCATTGTTTTACGTGTAATTCGCAGGAAACATGTGGAAAACATTCGATAACGGAGGACAGGAAGGCGCTTACTGGACCGAAGGCCAGGGCGACGCAGTGCTTTTGCTGCACGGTTTCGCGGAAGACCATTCCGTTTGGGAGCATCAGACTGCTTACCTCCGCGCACATTACCGGGTGATCGTCCCGGATCTCCCCGGCACCGGCCGTTCCGGCCTCACTTCCCCCCTCAGTATGGAATCCATGGCGGCATTCGCCTGGAAGGCCCTCCAGGCCGAAGGCATCGCCAGCGCCGTCGTGATCGGCCATTCCATGGGCGGATATGTGGCGCTCGCTTTCGCGGAAGCCTATCCCGATGCCGTGGAAGGCCTGGGGCTCTTCAGCTCCACTGCCCGCCCGGATACGGAAGAGAAGCGGGAAGGCCGCCGCAAATCGATCCGCATCATGCAGCAATACGGCGTGGAATCTTTCGTAACCCAGCTGCTGCCCAATATGTTCGCGGCGGAATTCAGGGGCACGCAGGTAGCCCGGATCGATAATTACATGCAACAGGCCATCAAGATCCCCATGGCCAGCATGATCGCTTATTACGAAGCGATGATCGCACGGCCGGACAGGACCGCCGTCTTATCCAACATTACCCAACCGGTATTTTTCTTCGTAGGGAAAGAAGACCAGGCCGTTCCGCTGGACAACAGCATGAGCCAGGTGGTGCTTCCATCCGTCGCCAGCATCCATATTTTCGACCGCGTCGGGCATATGGGGATGCTGGAGGTATTCGAAGAAAGCAGCCTGCTCCTGCACCAGTTCATCACCTTCTGCCAGCACCGGCAATAATCTTTTTGCAGATAGAAAGGCTTCTCCGCCCCTGCGGCTCATCCGTGCCGCAGGGGCGCCGGCCGTCTTCCCCCCGTCCCCGCCGGGTAAACTTCGCGGTTAAACGAAAAATCACGATTTTCCATACAGCTATCCAACAGCCCCTTACACTTTATCGCTAAAATTATTTAGCCCGCCCGAAACTTAAATTTCAGCAAGCGCCCGTTTTTCCGTAAATTATGGGTACACAAAACGCCTAACCCCATGGGCAAATTTGTAACGCTCCTGATCTTACTGGCCTGTTTCCTGATCGGCGATGTGTACGCGTACCATATTATCGGTGGGGAAATTTTTTACCGCCATCTCGGCATCAACCCCACAAACGGTTTACACCGGTACCGGATCATCATGAAGTTATACCGGGACGGCAATTTTGTGTGCGGCACCCGCCAGGGCTGCCTCGATTACTTCGAAAACCCCGTTCCCTTCCACATTTTTACCGCTTCCGGCAGCCGCGTGGGCGCCCCCCGGCTCATGACCATCGCCCGCACCGCTTCCATCCGCGATACGCTTAAAAACCCTTGTCTTGCCCCGCAGACCGTATACCTGGAAGTAGCGTTTTATGAAAGCGACGTCATAGAGCTCGCGGCTATCCCCGGCGGGTATTATGTTTCCTACCAAAGGTGCTGCCGCGGCGAAGCGCTCACCAATATCTACAACTCCGAACGCGAAGGTTCCAACTTCGTAACCTGGATCCCCGGCACCGAGCTGCGCCCGGAAAATAACAGCGCCGTCTTCGACATCGAGGAAGCCCCCGTGATCTGCGCCGGGCTGCCTTTGCGCTATAATTACCGGGCCATCGACCCCGACGGCGACAGCCTCACTTACGCCCTCTGCAGCGCCCTTACCGGCGGCAACAGCCGCAACAACGAAAACGTCGCCAATCCCCCGCCATACAATACCACCGTCAGTTACATCCCGCCGTACAATGGCGGGAACCCCATGGGCGGCAGCCCGCCGCTCAGTATCGACAACAACGGCCTCATCACCGGTACGCCCGACAGGGCCGGCCAGTTCGTGGTGTCGGTATGCGTGTCGGAATGGGACAGGGCCACCCGGCGATTGCTGGGCACGCATCACAAAGACATCCTCATCACCGTATACAATTGCTCCACCCGCATCACCGCTTCCACCCCTTCCACATTGTACCATTGCAACGACTCCCTGGGCATGCGCGTACCCATCACCAACAACAGCGTGGCCGGGTTTACGTCGCAGTTCCTGTGGACCTTCAGCGACGGCACGGATACCATCACCGATTCGCGCAACGTCTTCTACAAAACTTTTGCAGACACCGGTGTTTTCAACCTGAAGCTGGTAGTCAACCCCGGGTTGCCCTGTACCGACAGCACCACCGGCCGGATTTTCAATTATCCCGGCCTGCGGACGGGATTCACCGTGCAGGGGCTTTGCCGTGAAAATCCCGTGTTCTTTACCGACACGTCCACTTACCGCAATGGCGTTATCACTTACCGGCAATGGGATTTCGGCGACGCGGCCACCGATGCGGATACGTCCAACATCACCACCCCGCTCTACCGGTATGCCAACGGGGATATCTATACGATAAAGCTGCACATCCAAACCAACCGCGGCTGCGAAGCCACCGTTACGAAGAACTTCCGGCTGTACGACGTCCGGCCGTTCGCGGGGAACGATACCATCCTGGCAAGGGGGCAGACGTTGCGGCTGAATGGCCAGGGAGGGGAAATGTACCAGTGGACGCCCGCGCATATGCTCAGCGACGCCAACGCGCGCGACCCGGTGCTCACCTGGAACGAGGAAATCACGCTCCGGCTGCGGGTCAGCAACCAGCAGGGCGGTGTGGGGTTTGATGATATCAACGTCAAATATTACACCGGTCCCGAATTCTATATTCCCAATGCCTTCTCCCCGAATGGCGACGGCGTGAACGACTTTTTCCGTTTTATTCCCGTCGGTATCAAGGAGTACCAGTACTTCCGGATATTCAACCGATGGGGCGAGCTGGTGTATAACTCGCTTGATTTCCGGAAAGGCTGGGACGGGTATCACAAAGGCCGCCCTGCCGCGGTGGATACGTATCTCTGGATTTTGGAAGGGATCGACCTGCACGGCGTCAAAATTTCCAAAAAAGGGACCGTAACTTTGCTTCGCTAAACGGTAATAACATGAAGACTGGAAAAACTGCCCTCATCACCGGCGCCACTGCCGGATTCGGGGAAGCCTGCGCCGAACGTTTCGCGCGGGAAGGATACCGGCTGATCGTCACCGGCAGGAGAACGGAGCGATTGACTGCGTTGCAGGAAAAGCTGAAATCGGACTTTGGGACGGAATCCCTGGCGCTAACCTTCGACGTCCGTTCGAAAGCGGAAGTGGTGGCGGCGCTGG
>NZ_CALNBI010000254.1 GCF_937874145.1 uncultured Chitinophaga sp.
AAAAAGCCGCCACATCCGTGCATTACGACGGCATCCCGGAGTTCAACGCAATTTCCGGGACGAACCTTTCGTATGCCGTCAATACTTCCGCTACGGTGCTGAAACAGGGTAATATTTACTACGTGGTGGACAAGGGCGTCTGGTTTACGGGACATAGCCCCAACGGGCCCTGGAGCGTGGCGGAAAGCCGGCCGGCCGATGTGGACAAGATCCCGGCGAGCTCGCCGGTATACAATACGCGCTATGTCTACATTTATGAATCCACGCCGCAGTATGTGTACATGGGATACACGCCGGGCTACCTGGGCTGTTACGTAACGGGGCCGGTAGTCGTTTACGGTACCGGTTACACGTATCCGGGCTGGTACGGCCCGGTGTATTATCCGCGCCCGGTGACCTGGGGTTTCGGGATGTCCTACAATCCCTGGACGGGCTGGAGTATCGGGATAGGGATGAGCGTTGGGCCGTTCCATTTCGGGTTTGCTTTTCATCCGGGCGGAGGCTGGTGGGGGCCGCCGGTGTACCGTCCGCCGTTTGCGTATCCTTACCCGCATATGTACGGGCCGCGCCCGGCGGTGGTCAACAACATCAACATTCAAAACAATTTCATCCATCAAAATAATATCTACAATCACCGCCATGACGTTGTTACGCACGATCAGATCCGCAGGGATGTGGCCAACCGGCGCATCCCGGGGCAAACGCGGCATACGGCGGGCGGCAATCTTTCCGGGCAAACGCGGCATACCGGCAGCGGCGCCTTATCGCATCCGCAGCTGGCGGCAGACCGCGACGGGCATGTATACCGCCGGCATCCCGGCGGCGGCATGGAGCGGAACAGCGGCCAGCAATGGCATCCCGCGCAGCGCAACAATGCTTCCGCACAACCGGCGCGCACCTTCGAGAACAGGGCGCGTGGGTTTAACAGGTCATCCGGCTTTTCTTCGATGCCGCGCAATTATCAGTATACGCCACGTTCCGGCGGGCGCTCTTTCAGGCCGCGGCGTTAGTTTGTTTAAATTATTAATCATTTGCTTAATCCTTTTCTTACCGAATACGTTGTAAGTTTTAGATCGGGCAAAAATTACAACAGGAACTATTGACAAGCAGATATCCGGTCTACGAAAACCTTATTCACACCGAAATCCAAAACGCAGGAAGCAAAAGTCGAAAACCATGAGCATCCCGTAGACAGATCCAAATTCCCGAAACCTGCAGCCCCAAATTACGGGCAGGCAAACCTCCAGGCATCGTAGCAATCATTTATTGGAAACGCCGGCAACAGCACGTGTGTATCCTTAGGGCATTGATTTGCCTGACCCGGAACACCCGCTGCCGGCGGCATGAAGCGCATTGCAGGACCAACACGGCCGGCGCAGCCCGGTCGCATGGCATCCATTGTTCGTTCACCCCTGAGAACTTTTTTTTGATGATTGCTAATTTGTTTATGCTTAGGAGCGGCCGCGACCTTTTCAGGTCGCGGTATTTTTTTGCCTGCGGGCAGCCGCAACAGGAAGCCCGGGCTGGAAAGCCCGGGCCTGGTTCATTTCTACACGTCAGCTGTCTCTATTATTGCATTGTTCGGAACTTATATTTTTCACCATATTTACCGCGGAGCGCTGGCATCCGCGAGTTTCATGGCCGGTCTTTTTTCGGTTTCGAGGGTATTGATGAAAGGAAGTTCTTTCTGCAGGTCGATGCGCACGACCTGGTCGAGGTAATTATCCACCTGGAAGAAGATCGCCGCGCGGTTGCCGCCGATGAGCTTCGCGATCCTTTTGTAATAGCGGATATGGAGATCGAGAAATTCGCGGTCGTTTTTCATGAGGCCTTTCACGATGTAATTGAGCATGTCTTCGTCGAGGGTTTCAAACACTTCGTTGTAGCGCCGCAGGAGGGCAACGCGTGCCTGGGCGATGGGGGCTTTTTCGTTGGAGAAAAGTTTGTAAACCTCGAGGAAGGGTGCTTCGTCTGCACGCTGGATGCGCAAAGCCTTGATAAGCACTTCGGCGGAACTTCTGCCAAAGAGCTCCATGACCACGTAGTCGGTTTCGGGCGCCAGGTTCATCAGGCTGTCCTGCGCGCTGGCGGGGCGGCAAAGAAATGCCGCGCAGAGGGCTCCGGTTAATAATAATCTTTTCATCACCATAAATTTTACGTCAAGATAAAAGACCCGCTGCCCGATGGCAGCGGGGTCCGCTTAACACAAAAACCCTCCCTGTTTAGCGGGAAGGATAACTCGACATGATCTTAGCCACGGCTTCAGGGATGAATTTATCTGGGTCTTTCAACTGCCCGTCGATTTCGCTGTTTCCCGTTCCCTGCCACAGCAGGCGGCGGGTCTGGCGGTCCACCACATCCACGATCAGCGAACCGTCGATGTATTTGTCGACATTGAAGGTGGTGTTGCTGGAAGCCATCCCCATGCCGCCGCCCCAGTAATACGGGCGGTAAAAGCCGCCGTAACCGTAGTAATCGGTATTGGCGGACACGGATTTACCTTCCTTGGTGACCGTCAGGATATTGACCAGCAGATCGGCGGTGGAAGTATCGTTCGTCTGCGCATAGCCTTTGGCGACCATCTGCGCCCCCACGGCATTCTCGATCCTTTCGCGGTTCAGCTGGCTGACGGAACCCTGCTGGCCCGCAGGGTCATACAGCGCGAAGGTCCGGTAATTGGCGAACGTCGCCGATTTGTCGTAATCCGACGTTACTTTCACGGTAGGCCCGCATGCCGTGATCACGAACATGGACAAGGCGCAAAAAAGTGGTAATCGATTCATAGTCTCACAGGTTTTACGTATTAAAATGAATATCCAATACTGAATACGACACCGTAATCCACCGCACCGGAGCTGCCGGCGGGCGGCTGGCTATCGTAGTTGAGATAGAATTGCAGGCTGGTGTTCAGGTGCCGGATGATCTTCCATGCGAAAGTGATGTTCTGGTCCACCCGCCAGCGGCCTTTCTGGGAAAGACTGAAGAATATATTGTTCCTCGCCTGCAGCCTGAGGTCGGGATGACCCGGCCGGAACAGGACATAGTTGAGGATAAGCGGAATCTCTGAATTGACAGTGTTGGTCCTGTTTCCCAGCGTATCGGTGGCGAATTCCTGTTGTACGGAGATCCCGGTGGCCGTCCGCAGGTCCTGGTGACGGCTTTTGACCAGCGTGGGGCCCACGCCTGCGATCCCCTGGATACGCGCGTCCACACCCAGTTCCGTGATACGCTGATACTGCACCTGCCCGATACTGAACCAGCGGCGGCGGAACTCATAGTAGCCTTGAACCGAGAGGTCCGCCTTCTCGATCCCTTTATAATTTTCGTCGATCGTATACATGATATCGCTGTTCATTTGCAGGATCCACCGCCGCGTGTTATAGCTCAGTTCTCCCCCGCCGTTGATCCTGCCCACCTGGCTGGACCGCGAATACGAAAACCCGAGGGAAATACTGCCATCTATCCGTTTCCACAGATCCTCGTCCAGCACGCGGATATTATCGAGGTCCTGCAGGAAAATATCGACCGTATCGGTGAGCGTATATACGCTCACCCAACCCGGGAACCGGCTGGAATCCAGTATCCCGTAGTATTTCCGTGCGTTGATATCTTCCACTACGTAAATCATTCTTTTTGCTTTCAACATGCGGATATCTTTGAGTTTTACGGTTACGTCGTCGTTCACTTCATCAGCAGAAAAAACCAGTTCGCCCATCTGTACGCTTTTGATCTCGCCCCGCAACCGGTCTCCGTTCTTGAACCTCAGTTCATCGCGGGCCAGCGGGTCCGTTTGCTGGGCCACGGCGGCAGCGGATAACATCACCAGGCATGCCGCCATCCACCGGGCAATACCTTTCCCTACCACCGCCAGCGGTAGTTTGCAGACAGCAGGCCAGACTTCCGGCCTCCGAGGAAGCCGATTTCAACGCGGGCCTGCCACCTGGGATTGAACTGGAATTGTCCGCCGGCCAGCATCGTCCAGGTCGACAATGCGTCTTTCCGCAGCGAATAGTGAATGGTCATATCCTGCAGGCGGCCGTCCATTTTATCTTTGATTTTCTCCGCGATCTGTTTAACCACCACCTGTTGCGCCGGCCGGAGCTGCTGGTACCATTCCGTAGTTTCATCCACGATCTCGTCGATTTTTTCCCGGGGAATATTGGCGGTGAGGTCGGATACATTGATTTCTCCTTCCGTTCCTTTGTTGATATATGCGCCGGTGGCGCCGATCCAGACGGCGAAGCTTTGCCCGGGTTTGCCGTGGAACAGGAAATTGTACCCGATGCGCGGGGAGATCATGAGGGTTTTGACCTTGTTGCTGAGTTTATCGAGATCGGTCCAGGTGAAGTTGATATCGTTGATGGTGATGATGCCGTGGTAACCACCGGCCAGGGTTACACCCATGCCATAGGTGTATCCCCCGAACCTGGTGGTGTTATTGAAATGCACGGGGGCCGTTACTTCCACATTTGTTTTCGTCCACACTTTCCCCAATATGCCGTAAACGTCCAGGAACGGCAGCAGCCAGAGATCCATGCGGGCATTCAGCGTCTGGATATCAGCCCTTACTTCTCCGAATTCGATGAAATCGAAGGGCACGAGCTCGCTGTTATTGACACCGACTTCGAGATCGGAGATGAGTACTTCCTGGCTGCCCGCGAAGTAATTGAGCATGGCGCCCACCGAATAAGGGAGGTTGAATCCTTTCTTCGCCACTTTGGCGCCCATCAGCGGGAATCGCCAGGGATACCCGGAGGTTTGGAGGCTGTCTAACGTTTTCTGATGGGCGTCGCCGATCTTCATACCGGTGCCCGCCTGCCCGGAGGAACGGAGGCAGCAGCAACCGGTAAAAACCATGACCAGTACAATGAGATGCAGCATTTTCATATCAACCAGCGTAATGCAACACTGCCGTATAACGGCGCGGCTGCGGTGTTTCACATGCTGATGATTATGCTAACTGAGGTATGCGAGGGAGGGTCAACTTTTAATACAACACACCTGGCGCGCACAAGGTTCACAATACATTACCAATGCCGTGCATTAAAATTGTGCGTTCATGCCTGCAAACAGCTGAAAGGACGGTTGCCCCGGCCCGTAGTGCAACACGGTCAGCTGCGGTTCCAGGAATACATTGAAAACCGTCTTTCCCACTTTCACCACATGCCCCGCGCCAAAGCCCACCGGCACTACGTACACCTGGTTCTCCAGGTCAAAGTTCATGACACCGGAAGTGCGCAGGTATGCACCTTTGCCCAGCTGGAAAATGCCGATGGGCTGCACCACGAGCAGTTGCGCGTCGTTACGGTCCGACTGCCCGGCAATGGAATGCTGGTAAGTGATGAGACCGCCCCATTGCAGCGCGGGTTGATGCACGTTGAACAGGATGAGCGCCGCGCCTGCCTGCACTTTCCCGGCGCCGGCCTGTTGCCGCGTAGCCGTCGGGAAAACGAACTGCGGGCCCAGCCCAACCAGCCATTTTGCGGTGGCTTTGCTCAGGGTATACGTTGCGAAAAAGCTGAGGTCGCCCAGGCCGGAAGCGTACGTCTGCTTCCCGGCGGCATTCTCGCCGGTGTATACGGTGCTCACGGGCTGCGTGGCGCGCAGCAGGATCGTCCCTTTGGCCAGCGGCATCGCGAACCGTATCAGCAGGGAGTTGCCGCGCACGTCCGGGGCTTCGTAGATGGAGGGCGCGTAATACTCGTGCAGGTTGAAGGATTTGGCGTTCGCCAGCGGGTTATTCGCTTTCTTCAGGTCGTCGTCCGACAAATGCTGCGCGGCCAAACGGGGGCACGCGAGCGCCGCCACCAGGATGGCGGCGCAGGTGCAGGCTGTTTTCATATGTTTCCGTTATTTCTCTTTGATAAATTTCCCGGCGGTATCGAAGAAGACGCGTTTCTTGTCCGATTTGTTCGCGATCAGCACTTCCCATTCCGCGCTGATCTTGTTGGGTTCGATGAGCCGTTTCACTTTGTCTTTCTTCACCGTATATCCCTTATAATTTTCCACCAGGTACTGGTTCACTGCCAGCGGCAGCGCCACGTTCCGCGCCACTTCATTCGCGCGGATGAGATTGCCCTTCCGGTCGTACAGGGCTTCGAGGTCCACCTGGTCGCCGGTCATGGAAAGCGTGTAGAATTCCTCGCTGCCGTCGGGCTGATTCAGTTCATCTATTTCCCAGTCGTTCTTATACACCTGCAGCGGCAATTTGACGATCTGTTTGAGATTGGCGGAAGGGAAGCGTTTCTTGTACGCCGCCAGCACTTCCGGCGGCAGGTCGCTGCTTTTGATACGCTCGGCTTTCAGCATGGTTTCCTGCGCGCGGGCAGTAGCGAATCCCGCCGCCAGGAACAGCAGGACGCAAAAGGTGAGTTGCAGTGGAGGGTGTTTCATGTTATACGTTTTTTAAGTCAACAAATCCATTATTTATGCCCGATGGGGATGCCCGCGCCCAGCAAAATCTGCCGGCTGCGCCCGGAATACCCTTCCCGTTTGTAGAGATTGGTAAGCCCCAGGCCGAATTGTAGGTTCAGGCGGATGCCTTTCCCTTTCATGAGAATGTACTGTACGTCGAATGCCGCCCCGGCATCGAGCCGGTGGACGTCGTCCCGGGCATCGTAGGTGTAGGAAAGCGTGCCGTTTTCCCTTTCGCTGTGGAAGATGTCGCGCGCTACCGTCCGCACCGCGATCTGCGGGCCTGCCGCAATACCGAAGGAGGGCGAAATCCGCCAGCGCATGAGCGGCGAAAAAGTGATATAGGTCAGCTTCCTGTCGAATTCCGAACCTGCCAGCATCGAATCTTCCGGCGGCTGGAAGTAGTTTTCGTAGCGGAGGCGGTTGGCGCCGCGGGGGGAGCGCATGATGATATCCAGCTCCAGCTGCCAATGCTCCGCCAGGTCGAAAGCCGTATAGGCCCCAATAGCGAGCGCCGCCCTGGGATGCTGCCCGGTTGCATGCTGCAGCCAGCTTTCCGACGCTCCGAGGTAGATACCGATATGCAGTTTATCGCTGGTCAGCTTCTTCCCGAAAACGAGCGCGATCAATGCCTGCCCGGCCGTTGCTTTCGGTGCGAGCATCCCGCCGAAGGCGAGGCAGAGTGATATGACGATGCATTTTACCATGTTGTTATTTCATCCATGCGCTGCCAAACTGGATGTAGGCGCCCCATTGCTCGGGGCCCCGCGCCACGTCCACGCCCATGTATAGTTTGAATTTCCTTGCCAGCAGATAGCGGATACCCGCACCTCCGTTGTACACCCATTTGGCGGAGCCGAAATCCGAATAGTCATCGAACGCCTTCCCCGTACCACCGAAGAACACGGCGCTCCACCGGCGGAACATATTCCATCGCTGCTCCGTTTCCACGAGGATATTGGCATCGCCCTGGTACCGCCCGCGCGGTATGCCGCGGAGATCGATGGAAGGCTTGTAGTAGAAGGGGATATCACCAAAAACCTGCTGCACGTCCGCCCGGAACCCGCATACCCATTTCCCCGAATGGCCGAAAGGGATGTAGGCATAGGCGAACCCGTTCAGGTGCGTATAATCGAAATCGCTGCCCAATGCCGAAGCGGATAGGTTGGCTTCGAGATGGGCTTTATAGCCTTTGTTGGGCGTGAAGATGTTATCGCGGTTATCGAATTCCGCCAATATGCCCGCAATGCTGCTGATATTATCGAATTCACGGGGTTTGAAGAGGGAATCCGGCAGCACATGGCCGGTGAGCGTAGCTTCTGTTTTGGTGAAGATATACTGCGCCCCGGCCGAAAAGCCCTGCCAGCCGATTTGTTTCTGTACGCGGAGGAATAAAGGGATCATTTTGAGGGAGGTGCCGTACTTCACTTCGCCGATCCGGGGAAGGGTTTTGTAATAGTGCAGGTTCATATCGAAATACGCCGCCATCACCGTATAGCGTAACTGCCAGGGCACGATGGTGGCGGTACGGAATGCGCCGGCTCCCCAGCTTTTGCTGGCGGTATAAAAGGCGAGCGCGCCGGTAATGTCCGGCGGGATGGCTACGGCATGTTTGGGGCGGTTGACGAGCCGGGGTTGCTTGTGTTTATGGAGAAAAACGGGCACGATGGCGCCACCAAATCCTACCGCCGGCTCGGTGATGATATAGGGCACCGGAACGAAGCCGCCGGCATTCAGTATCCAGTCGCTAAAATCAATGGCGTGGTCGAGGGAATCACGGAGGGAGAATTTCCATTTTACCGGTGCGGCAGTGTCCTGCGCCAGGCATGGATGAATCCATAACAGCAGAGAGATGCCGCAACACAGGCACCACCATGCCACCGGTATGTACTTTTTCCAGATTCGCATCATGTATCTTTTCTGAAGGAGAAAAGCACTTGTACAGCCATGTTTCAAGCTGTACAAGTTTTTTTTTGATGATGCTTTATCTGGATTGCTAGAAGACGGAGTACATAAAACCACCAAAAACGGCAGCGGCGCAATAGCAGCGAAGGCCGCAATAATTTTAAGGCTGGTCCGTAACCTTTCGCGATGCCACTACCCTGGTGCTGTCCGTCCTGTCTTTCACACAACGGAAACCGATATGCGAGGCGCCTGAATCATAGGCCGTTCCGCGGCGGGCGCTGGGGCGGTAATTGATGCAATAGTTGTCTGCGCAGAGAAAAGAACCTCCCTTAGTAACACGTTCCCGGGCGTAATTGTTGCCGGGATGGTAACATTGCTCCGGGCCACGGGGGTTCTTCACCAGGTGCGCCACGCCGGATTTCCGGTAAGCCGCCGCATCGTACCAGTCGCCCGTCCATTCCCAGACGTTACCGATCATATCGTACAGCCCGAAATTGTTCGCCGCGAAGCTTCTCACCGGCGCGGTGCCGTTATGCCCGTCGGACCGCAGGTTGATCCCCGGGAATTTCCCCTGCCAGGTATTGGCCATATAGCGCCCGTTATCCGTAAAATCATTTCCCCAGGCGTATCTTTTCCCTGCCAGTCCTCCCCGCGCCGCAAACTCCCATTCCGCCTCCGTGGGCAATCGCTTGCCGGCCCAGCTGGCGTATGCCTGCGCGTCTTCCCAGGCGATGTGCACCACAGGATGGTCCCACCGCCCCTCGAGCCCGCTGCCGGGCCCTTCAGGGCTTTTCCAGCAGGCGCCGGGCACCCATCTCCACCAGTGCCCGATTTGTTCCATGGGTACTTCTCCCGCGGGCATAAAAAACACCATAGAGCCCGGCTGCATGAGCTCCGGCGCGGGCTCCGGCGTACCCGGCGGCAGTTGCTGCTTCAGTTCTTCCCAATCCGGCTTCCGCTCGGCCACCGTCTTATACCCGGTTGCGTCCGCGAAAGCTTTGAATTGCCGGTTGGTCACTTCCGTGCAGTCCATCCAGAAACCATCCACTTCCACAGGATGCGCCGGGCGCTCGTGGTCGTACGATTCCGGTTCGTCGGTCCCCATCATGAACGTACCTCCCGCCACAAAAACCATATCCGCCGTGGAGCCGGGAACGGGGCAGCACGACATCTCGCGGCCGGGGAAGGCGGCGGCGGCAAGGGATTCCGGGGGCTGCCCGCCGGAATGGCAGCCGGCACATGCCAGCACAACCAGGCAGATCGTATTCCGAAGTAACATAATGATGATTTTTAGGGTTCGGGATAGATGGTTTTCCAGTCTTTGCGCATATCGATCAACGTCCAGCCTTTCGCATTCGCTTCGTCCATCGCCTTATCGAGCCGCCCAACGTGAGAATTCCTGTCGTAAGCCCATTCGCGGAGGCTGTCGGTATGATGTACGATCATGACCAGGTGTTC
>NZ_CALNBI010000255.1 GCF_937874145.1 uncultured Chitinophaga sp.
GATAAATCCATGGGTCATGTTCTCGTTGATCTTTTTGATGTCGGCGATGGGATAACGGGAAGTAAGGCCGGTCGGATACCCGTTTTCTTTCACGATCACCGCATAAGGGTGGCCGTAACTGAGCGCGAGCTCTTCCAGGGATTTTTGGGTGAAGGCATTGCATTCCTGCAGCGCCACTACATCCGGGCGATGGGTTTTCACCCAATCCACGAACACTTGTTTCCCCTTGGTGGTGTCTTTCACCATGCCTTCGAGGATATTGTAACTGAGGACCCTCAAGGTGTCCTGCGCGCCCGCGGAAAGCGCGGCGAGCAGGAGGAGGCATACGGTGATGGAGCTATTTCTTTTCATGATGTTATTGGTTATAGGCTGGATTGGTGAGGATGCCGTTGGAGCGCATCACTTCTTTGTCAGGGATCGGGTAGAATTCGTGGTAGGGCATGGCGTTTTCCTTGATCACGGGATATTCTTCCGCGATGGTTTCGCTGATCCTGCTGAACCACTCGCCCCAGCGCACGAGGTCCCATTTCCGGCCGTATTCGCCCATCAGCTCGCGGGCGCGTTCCTTCTTCACTTCTTCCAGGAATTCGGCCTTGCCGGGATAGGTGGTCAATTCGAAATCGACGCTGGCGCGGGATTTCACGTCGTTGATGCATTGCATGGCCAGATCGGTGTTCCCCAGTTCATTGGCGGCTTCGGCGAGCATCAGCAATGCGTCGGCATACCGGAACACTTTCTGGTTGTTGCCGTCGGCGATGTTGGTCATGCCGGGATACCAGAATTTGGGCCCCATCCAGGGCTTGCCGGTGCCGTTGTTGGCCATGGGCCGCTTGAACCAGGTGCCGTTGTAGGAATAAGCCAGGATGATTTCCTTGCGCGGGTCTTCCAGCTCGTACAGCGACATCATATATTCCGAAGGCGTAACCGAGTTGAACGGATTGGCCGCACTGCCCAGCTCCGGGATGTTCACCCCGTCGTAAGTACTGGTGCCGGAGGCTTTGGTAGGGGTGAAGAAGGCTGCCACCTGGGAGGTTTTCTTCAAGCCGGCGGCCGACCACGTATACTGCACCTCGAAAATAGATTCCGGGGTGTTCTTGTTCCGGAAGTACGTATCCGTCAGCGGGTATTGCACCAGCTGGCCGTAGATTTTACGGATTTCTTCCATAGCGTCCGCGCAGGTGGTGTAATCCTTGTTCCACAGCGCGAGCTTGCCGATCAGCATATACGCCATGGGCGCGGAAATGCGGTTGTCTTTCACTTCCGACGTACGCGTCATCGGCAGGTGCGGTGCGTATTCCTTGAGCTCGTTGATCAGCTTTGTACGGGTTTCGCTGGCGCTCATCCGGCCGAGTTTCGCGATGGCTTCCAGGGCGCTCAGGCTGTTGACGTCGTCGGTATAAAAGGGCACATCGCCGAAGGAGCTGGTGAGGATGTAATAATACAACGCGCGCAGTGCCACCGCTTCGCCCTTCAGCGCGGGCTTGCGGTCCTCTGGGATCGCGGAATTGTCGATACCGGCGATGGCGGCGTTGCAGTACATCACGCCACGGTAGCAGGCGGTCCAGATATTATCGCCCATACCAGGATTGGCAGGGGAAATTTCCAGCTTGGCGTCGAGGTTGGATGAGTTGAGGAAAGCCAGGTCGGTCACCGATTCGACGGCGATCATAAGATCCTGCGCGAATATATTGGTCAGGTCGATATAACAGCCGTTCAGCGCGGCGATGGCCTGGTTCTCGTTTTTGAAGAACCCGCCGCCGTCCACGAAGCTGTGCGGTTTTTCTTCCAGCAGTTTGCTGCAACCGCCCAGCGCGAGCGCGCCGCCGATGAACAACATGGGAAGTATGCGGAGTTTGTTCGTTTTCATGTCTGGTGTTTTTAGAATTTCAGTTCTGCGCTAAAAGTGATCGTTCTGCTGGTCGGATATGCACCGTTGTCCATCCTGCGGATCGTGGAACCGCCGCTCTGGGTCGATACTTCAGGGTCATAACCGTTGTAATGCTTCCAGAGGTAGAGGTTGTTGCCCGTGAGCGCCAGGTACAGCGATTGCAGCCTTTTGCCGGTGATATTGCTCAGGTTGACGGGATACCCGATCGATACGTTCTTCAGCCGCAGGAACGTGGCGTCGTGCAGGAAGCGGTCGTTCGGGATATCGTCTTTCGAATCCGCCCGCGGGTAATCCGAATCCGGGTTGCGCACCGGGTGCCAGGCGTTCACCATGTAACGGAACTGGTTGCTGAGGTAAGTTCCCGTTCCCATGAACAATTCGGTGGGATTGTAAATCTTGCCGCCGAGGGAATAGTTGAAATAGAACGAGAAGCTGATCTTCTTATACCGGAAACTATTCTGGATACCGCCGTATACATGAGGATCGGCGTTGCCGAGATAGATAAGGTCGTTGTTGTCGAGCACGCCGTCTTTATTCTGGTCGATATAACGCTGGCGGCCGGGCTGGTAGAAGTTCACGGCGGAGGATGCGTATTCCTTCGTCTCTTTGTTCTTTTCTATCTCAGCCGTATTCTTCCAGACGCCGGCGTATTGCATGCCCCAGAGCGCGTTGAGCGGACGGCCCTTCACGTAGCCATACATCATATATTGTGCGCCATAGGGGTTGTCGTACACCGACACCCTTTCCAGCCCGCCGATGTCTTCCACGCGCTGTGAGTTATGCGCAGCGGTCACGGAGGTGGACCAGGAGAAATTCTTCCGGCGGATGTTTTCGTGGTTCACGGTGAGCTCTATCCCGCGGTTGGAAGTTTTGCCGATGTTGGCCAGGCGCGAGCCAAAACCAACGTGGGTGGGCAGTTGCACCGTCAGCAGCAGGTCGGAAGTGGAGCTCTGGTAAGCTTCCAGCACGATGTCGAGCCGCTTATTGAAGAACGACAGGTCGAGGCCGGCGTTGTAGGTGGTGGTCTTTTCCCAGGTGAGGCCTTCGTTGGCGATGCGCGAAGGATAGTAGGCCACGGGCTGCGCGCCATTGAACAGGTAGCCGCCGGTGGTGGACGAAAGCCTGGACAGCGCCTGGTAGCGGCTGATAGCGTCGTTGCCGGAAGTGCCGGCGCTGAGGCGGAACGAGAGCGTGCTCAGTTTGGAGAAGCGTTCCATGAAGGGCTCGCTGCTGATGTTCCACTTGAAGGCGGCGGAGGGGAAGAAGGCCCATTTGTTGTCGGCGGAGAAATTGGAAGCCCCGTCGCGGCGCATGGTGGCGGTGAGGTAGTACCGTCCGCGGTAGTTGTAGTTGGCGCGGGCGAGATGGCTCATCCGGCCGAGGGTTTCCAGGGAGGAAGCGAGGTTGATCGTTTCCTTGGAAGGCAGCGCGCCGAGGTCGTTGTTCTCGATGTCGTCGATGAAATACCCCTGCCCGCTGGCCGTCATGTTGTTGTAACGGCGTTTCTGCACGGTGAATCCGTACATCGCGTCGAAGTTATGATGGCGGTTGAATGTCCTTTTATATGTGATGGTGTTTTCGTTCAGCAGGTTGTTTTCCGCGTAGCTGCTTTTATACGCCAGGCCGCCGGAATTGGCGTTCATACGGGTAGGCATGGTGGATGGCGTGTACTGGTCGTTGGCCCGCGAAAAATCCGAATAGGAAATGGTGGACCGGATTAGCAGGTTTTTGATCGGCGTCACTTCCAGGTAGGCCATGGAACTAAGGCTCTTTTCCAGGCGGTCGTTCGTGCGCAGCAAAACGTTGGCGAGCGGCGAGTCGAACAAGGTGCCGCTGTACCATTGGGAGTTCCAGTCGTTGAAGCTGCCATCCGGTTTGTAGGCGGGAATGGTAGGGGAGAGGAAGATGGTGGAACGGTACCACAAAGTCTGTGTTCCCACATCGGCGTTGTTCAGCGCCCGGTCCACGTTCGAATAGTTGAAGCGTACGCCGGCTTTTACATGCTGGCTGATGGTGCGGTCGAGGTTCAGGCGAACCTGGTAGCGCTTCATGCCGCTGTTTTTGATAATGCCCTGGTTGTTGTTATAGTTGACGGAAAAGTAATATTGCGTGGCCTTGTCGCCGCCGGTGGCCGACAGCGTGAGGTTGTGGTAAGGCGCTCTGCGCGTGATCTCCTGCGTCCAGTTGGTGCCGGTGCCGAGGGAGAGCGGGTCGGGATAAGGATATTCTTCCAGCGGCTTGGTCTGGTTGGCCGTGCTGGCGAAGTAGTACCGGTCGTTCTGCAGCTGCGCGAACTCGGTGGCGTTCATGAGGTCGAGGTAACGGGGCAGCTCGGAAAAGCCTACGTCGTTGCGCAGCGTGAAATTGGTTTTCCCTTTTTTGTCGCCGCCGGATTTGGTGGTGATAATGATAACGCCGTTGCTGCCGCGGGAGCCGTAAATCGCCGTGGAAGATGCGTCTTTCAGCACGCTGATGGACTCGATGTCGGAGGGGTTCAGCTCATTAAGCGAAGTGATGGCGTCCATCAGCCCGTCCACGATATACAGCGGTTCGTTGCTGGCCGTGATGGATCGGGTGCCGCGGATGCGGACGGTGGTGCCCGAACCGGGTTCCCCGTCTGCCGAAACAAATTCCGCACCGGCGATGCGCCCCTGCAGCATCTGGTCCACCCTGCCCACGGGCACATCCGCCAGGTCAGACATCTTCACCGACGAAACGGCGCCAGTGAGGTCTTTTTTCGCCACGGAACCGTACCCGATCACCACTACTTCGTTCACGCTTTTGTTGGACGGCGCGAGCTTCACGACCAGCGGGGTTTTAATGTCCTTCACCGCCAGCACTTTCCTTTCAAAACCAAGATAGGAAATGAACAGGATGTCTTTGCCGTCGGCTTCGATGGTGAATTCGCCTTTCTCGTTGGTCTGCACGCCGCGGCTGGTGCCCGCAACGGCTACGGTGGCCCCGGGCAGCGGGTTGCCTTCTTCGTCCGTCACGCGGCCCTTTACCGGCGGCGCTTTGGACTGGCTGCCGGCGGTCGCCGGCGAAGGATCGGTGGCCCGCAGCCGTTCCTTGATCGTGATGGTTTTGTTGTTGATTTCGTAATCGATCGGCTGGCCGCTCATGATGGTGGTCAGGAAAGTGGCCACCGGCATGTTGCGCGCGTCTACATTCACCGGACTGGTTTTTTCCAGCAGCGAGACGTTGTAGAACACGACGTAGCCTGTCTGTTTTTCGAGCCGGGCGAAGATCTCCTTGAAGGAGAGCTGCCGTCCCGTCATGGAAATGGTCTGGGCGGTAACCCTGGCCTGCACCTGCAGGGAGAGGACTGTCGCCAGCATAAAGATCAGCTTCATGACTGTCAGTTTAGGTTTCATTCGAAGTTTTCGCAAGTTAAAGTGAGACATGATCCGTTGTCAAGGATTTAAAAGGCATGGGATGCCCGGCCTCAACCAGTGGTTTCGGCGTACGGGCGTGGAATTGCCGGTTTGGAAATTTTATGGTGTGATGATCAGCTTCCTGCCTTCGAGCCTGCAATGCACATCGGATATAGCCAGTATCCGCGTGATCTGCTGGAGGGAAAGGCCGCGTTCCATTTTGCCGCCGAACCGCAAAGGCGGTACGCCGTTCTCGTAGACGACATCTATATCGTACCAGCGTTCGAGCTGGTTCATGACTTCGCGGATATCGGCATTTTCAAAGTTGAACATGCCGTTCCGCCAGGCCGTTACCTGCAGCGTGTCCGCTTTCAGTACCCGCAACGCCGTGCCTTCCACTTGCGCCTGCTCGCCGGGCTGCAGCACTTTCTGGTTGACGGCCACCTTGCCCTGGAGCAGCGTGGCGGCGATTTGCGCGTCATTTCCGTAAGCAGATACGTTGAAGCGCGTACCCAGCACCAGCACCTCCGTTTTCCCGCCCGCTTTCACCCGGAAAGGCTTGTTGGCCATCGGCGTGATCTCGAAGTAAGCTTCCCCATGCAGTTCCACGGTTCGGTCGGATTTATCGAAACGCGTCGGGTACCGCAGGCTGCTGGCGGCATTCAGCCACACGCCCGATCCATCCGGGAGGGTTACGCGGAACACGCGGCCGCGGGGCGTGGTGAGCGTATTGAAAGTGGCCTCGCCGGTTTGCACATTATCGTAAGCCAGCGCTCCGCCAGACAATTTGACCGTTGCGCCGCCCTGCCGGGCGATCACGCCCTGAGACTGGCTGTCGAGCGGGATGGAATGCCCGTCGCCCAATGTGAGAATGGCGCCTTCGGCCGCTGGCAAAATATCCTGCACCGCCGTTGGGCTAACCGCAACGGCCTTTGTGGATGACGGCTGCCGCAGCTCCCGGATGCCGAAGTAGGCCAGCGCCAGCACTGCCGCCGCCGCCGCGGGAATGCGCAGTATGCGGTACAGCGATCTGCGTTTGGCCGGACGGGCCTGCGCCTGCAGGATGATAGACAGGATCTCGTTGGCGCGCCCGTCATCGACCGGCTTGCCGCTGGTGTCCGAAACGATGGCTTCGTCCAGCAGCCGTTGGAGGTCGGCGTCGTGGTCCGGCGTGGCCAGGAGGGCGTACAGCTCCTGTTTTTCCTGTTGCGTACAGGACCCCGACAGCAGTTTATGGAACAACTCGTCTAGTCTGGACATTCGGTGATTGGTTGTGCGTTCTAATAAAGGAGACAGTAAAAAATCGGGAGCGGGTCAGCCGGCGGAAAAATAATTTTCATTCATAATATTCCCTTAACAATAGTCAGGGCCGCCCAGGCGCCGAGGTGCGAAACGCAGTATACGCGGATGAACTGCATGGCGTCCGATAAATGGCGTTTTACGGTTTCGGGGGACAGGTTCAGCTCCATGGCGGCTTCTTCGCGCTTGAGGCCATGTTCTTTGATAAGGCTATACACTTTCTTCTGCTGGGGCGGAAGCCGGTCCACGGCCTGCCGGAGCACTTTGCGGTATTCTTTTTCCTGCAGGATGGCGGCGGGATTGTCGGAACAGGGGAAGGAATAGTCTTCCTGGCCGGTTAACGGCGCTGCCTGCATGCGCATGGCGGTTTGTTTGAGTAGATTGAAGAGATGGTTGCGGGTGATGGTGAAGAGCCAGGCCGTGAAATGCTCGATCTGCGGCAATTGTTCCCGCTTCAGCCAGACTTTCAGGAATACGTCCAGCAGCACTTCTTCGGCAAGGGCTTCCGAATCGGTCACTTTGTAAGCGATCGCGTACACTTTGTTCCGGAAATGATGGAACACTTCGCTGAAAGCCCTTTCATCGCCTTCCGCAACAGCTTGCAACAAGCCCCGCCCGATATCTTCTTTCCGCTCAGACATCCAATGAATTTAGTTTGCAAATATAATTTCGCCGGCTGGAAACTGACAGCCGTCCTTAATGCGGTCTCATGTCGCGCCCCCGGTCCGGAAACCGCTAAAAACGGCCGGTGGCTTGCAATTAACGTGGAAAAACACCCCGACTTATAGTGCCGGAATTAACGATAAGTTAATCCTTTTTGATTTTGGTCTGACCTGTTTCCGGGCAAAAAATACGAAAATTAATGACAAGGGGAAATTTCTAAAGGTTTCCTCAAAGCACCGACACCGTCCCTTTTTCCCGGATTTCCCTGCCGCCGAGGTCGATGCCCTGGAGGAACCAGACATAAGTGCCCCGCGACACCGGAACCCCGTTCCGCTTCCCGTCCCAGCCGGTTTGCAGGTCGCGGGTGGTGAACACGGTGTTGCCCCAGCGGTCGTACACGGTGAAATGCAGGAGCTTTTGCAGCCCGAGGGTTCTCAGCCGGAACACGTCATTAACGCCGTCGCCGTTCGGAGTGAAGGCGTTCGGCAGCACGACTTTTACCTCATCTACGACTTTCACCGTTACCGTCTCCGGGCTGCTGGCGCAATCCCCTTTTTTCAGGATCACCTGGAAATTAGTGGTTTGGGTGAGGCCCGGGATGTGGAACGTGCCGTCGGTGCTGGTAGCCAGCGGACTGTTGCCGCTTGCGGCAAATAACTGGTAAGTACCGTTCCCGCGGTTGTTCACTTTCAGCACGGCATCCATTCCGGCGAGGATTTCAAGGTCCGTGTAATCCGGCGGCGGGAGCATGGCGTTGATGTTGCCGATGAACACGGGCGTGCTTTCCACGATACAGCCGTAAGTGTCGGTGACTTTCAGGATGTATCTTCCGGCGGGCGCGTTCGCCAGATTTGCATCGGTAGACAAAACATCGCCATCCTGCTGCCAGGCGTAGCTGAAAGGAGGGGCCCCCATTGCCCGGATGCCGGTAATGGCGCCGGTGCTGTTTTGGCATTCGTCGTTTTTAACCGCCATGCCTGACTGGTCGATCGTGGGCAACGGTGGCATCAGGAGGGTGACGCTCGTTAACTTTTGCTCGCAGCCGTTCCTGTCCGTCATGTGCAGGGTGTAGGTCCCGTTACCGAGGTTGTCGAGGGCGTTGGTGGTGCCGATGACCGTTCCGGACGCATCAGACCAGCGGTAGCTGGCGGGCGTGGGACCGGAAGTGATGTCGACACTGATCGTACCATCGTTATTTCCGCAATATGGCGCTCTTGTATGGACCGTATGTACCACCTGTTGGGCGGTGGATTGTGGTATCCGGAAATTCTTTGTGGCACTGCAGCCGGTGGCATTTTCCATGAGGAGGTCGTAACTCCCCGCCGGTACGTTGGCCAGGTCTGCATCCCGCCCAACGACAGTGCCGGAGGCATCGGTCCAGGTGTAAGTTTCGGCATTTTGCGCCCTGATCCCGGTAACCCCGCCCGTGATCGCATTGCATGCGTTGGGAACGACAACCGTGGATGCATAGTCCGGGACGATTGCGCCTATGTCCCTCAGTTCAAACGTGTCCGATTCCGCAGCCGGACAACTACTTTCATCCGCATAATGCAAAACGTATTTCCCGGCCGGGACGCCCTGCAGCCGGAGGTCGCTGCCAACGGTGGCGCCACTGGCATTTTTCCAGGTGTACTGGATCACGCCCGTGCCGCTGACGATGATGTTGCCAATGCTCCCGGCAGGCTGGCCGCAGGCGGGATGTGCGAGCGTTGCGCCGGAAACATCGATGGTGGGGCCGTCCGCGTTGGTGATGATGAATGGCCCGGCCTGGGCGCTGCACCCGTTGACGGCATCGGTGATGGTCAGGTGGTACGCGCCGGACCCGACGTTCAGGAGCTCATCTCCCTGCCCGACTTCCTGACCGGCCGCGTTCGTCCACACTTTAGTGAGATTCAGGCCATACGTATAGACGTTGGTGATGCTGCCGTTCTTCTGCCCGCAGCTGCTGTTTCGGATATTCTCCCAGCTTCTGTCGATGGAAGGTGATTTGTCCTCGATCATATATGCACCGTAAAGCACTTTGCATTCCGGCTTATTGCAACCGGCGGAGTTGACGGCCAGCACGTATTGCCCGGCCGGTACGTTCTTCAGCGCGGTATCCGAACCTACAATATTTCCGTTCAGATCTTCCCAATGGATTTCGTGCCCGCGCAGCACTGAAATTCCCGTGATGCTGCCGGTGCTTTGGCCGCAGGCGGTGTGTGTGATGACGAGATTTTGCTGGTCGATTTTAGCGGTGGAATATTCGGAAGTGGCGCCGAAGGCATCCGTGGCGGTCAGTATAACGCCGGTTATCCCGGGCGGGAAGTTATAGCTCCAGTTGCCGTTGGCATCGGCTTGCATGGAAGTCAGGTATTTGCGGCCGTCGCATTTGGAAAACATGCTGCAATTATAAGGTGCAAACAACTCCAGGGTTGCATTGGGCGTGGCTTTCCCGCCGATGGCCGTGGCATTGCAGTAGGTAACGTTGACGAACGGGGCTTCTCTTCCTGCCTTGCCTTCTTGCCAATATAGATTGATGTTGCCGTAATAATTGCAGAACATTTCATTTTTCGAAATGGTTACCTGGTAACTTTCGTTCACGGAAATACCGACTCCGCCGGTGGCGATAATATTGGCATTCGCTTCCGTTCCACCGATATACCCCCTTTTGCTGCAATTATAAAGCAATATGCCGGTGCTGGAACTTGAAATGGACTTGGCACCGGTAATGTCGGTGCCGATTTTGTTCCTGACGATCTCAAAAAAGCCATCATGATTGGCGAGATAAATCCCGTGTTTTTCGTCGCCGGAAATCAGGTTGTCGGCGATATATACATCGGAAGTAGAAGAGGCCACATATACCTGCGGTCCGTCGATATGCCTTTTGCTGACCGTGCCCGCCGCATTGGTGCCGATGCGGTTGTTAACGACCTGGACGGCCCCTCCATGGCTGGACACATAGATGCCGCCGTATTCGCTGACCAGGAGATTCCCTTCCGCAGCGGTCATGCCGCCGAACAGCAGGTTTTTCATAGTATGGAACTCGGCCGATACCATATTGGCCAGGTCATAAATGGTGGAGGTTTCGCCGTCTTCTTCGATACCAATGATATTCGACTGCACTTTAATATCGTCTGTTTCAGCGCCATCCTGCGAGATGCCGCGGGAGAAACCGTTGATAAGGTTCCCTTTTCCCGGCGCGCCGATCGTGATATGATTACCTCCGGTTATTTTGATGCCATAAGAATCATTGAAAAATGCAATGGTGGACTTTAGCGCCAGGCCATAAATCTCCACGTTATCTATGTTGGTCAGCTGGAATATTTGCCGGACGTCGACGCCGGTGGAAAAGGGGACAGGCCGGATGATGACCCTCGCCGTGCTGATGCCCAGGACGGCCGTTGGCTGGGTAGACCCATCTATCACCAGGTTCCCCGAAAGCGCCGGGAGTGCAGATTCCAGGACGATGGTCCTATCGGCCCAGGTGGCGCCGGGTTCGGCGGAGTCGACGAGAATGCCGGCGGGGGTGTCGATGCGGAACGCGGCAGGGGTGAAGCGGACTTGGGCGGGGCGGCCGAAGAGTTCGCCGGTGATGATGTGGGGTTCGGCGGTGAGGACGAAGTTTACGGGGCGTCCGACGAGTCCCCACCCGTCGGGTTCGGAGAGCCCGGTGGGTCGTTCGGGTGCGAAACGTTCGATGTCGGTGATCGTGATCGGCGGGATGCCGGCCTCCTCCTCCTGCTCCTCATCGGGTTCCTCGCCG
>NZ_CALNBI010000256.1 GCF_937874145.1 uncultured Chitinophaga sp.
CGAGCTGAAACAGGCTGCCGTTGATACCGCCGCTGCACTGGGGATTTCGGATAAAGTGATTTTCGACAATTTCCGGCAGGATGTGCCCGCCGTGCTGCAAGGCATCGATATTTACTGCCTGCCATCGCTCTGGGAAGGATTTCCCATCGGCGTGCTGGAAGCCATGGCCATGGGTAAAACCGTTGTGGCCACGGATGTGGACGGCACCCGGGAAGCAGTGACACATGAAGAAAACGGGTGGCTCATTCCACCTAAAAATACCGCAGCTCTCGCCGGCGCTATTGCGAAAATGGCCGCCGACGAGCCGCTGCGGGCCAAACTCAGCCAGGCCGCTATCCAAATGGTCCAGGAAAAATACAATGTATCGGGCATGACCCGCCGAATAGAAAACGTTTACACCTCACTTTTTAGCGACAAAGTGCAATAACCAAATTGTTATGACACAGAAAACGATCACCTACGAATACGAACGCATCGCGGACATCAAAAGACTTAAATTCATTGCCAGCCACCTCCAGCAGGAAATCCCCGCAGGCGGCCGCGTGCTCGACGTCGGTTGCGGCAACGGCGTTATCAGCCGCCACCTCGGCCAGTTCGGCTACGACGTGCTCGGCATCGACATCAGCCAGAAAACCATCGACGTGGCCCGCTCCAAAAACACCCTCCCCAACGTCCGCTTCGAAGCCATCAGCGCAGAAGCGCTGACCGCACAAGGCGAACGCTATGACGCCGTGATCTGCAGCGAAGTGCTCGAACACCTCGACCGTCCCGGCGAACTGTTAAAAGTGATTTATGATTCGCTGAAAGACAATGGCCTGCTCGTGGTTACCGTGCCCAACGGCCAGGGCCCGCGCGAATTGTGCGTGACCCGGCCCATGCTCAAAGCCAGGAACCACCCCGCCACCTGGAAATTCATCAATAAAATTAAATCAGCGCTCGGGTTCAAAGGGACCACCGTGCAATCGCAGGCCGACAACCTCGATCACGTGCAGTTCTTCACCCGTAAAGCGCTCCTCGATATCGCCAGCCAACACAACTACCGGATCATCAAGTTCGCAAAAACGAATTTCGTGGAAGACGTATTCCCCTTCTCGCTGCTGACCAAGCGCGTGAAATTTTTGCAGAAACTGGATTGCGAGGTAGCGGAAATATTGCCTATCGGTTTCACCGGCGGTTTTAACACCCTCTGGAAAAAGAAAGCGTAGGCATTCACTAGGTGTAATAACAAAGGCCATCCAATAATTGGAAGGCCTTTTTTTATTTGAGCCGTGCGTCTATGAGATCGAGCAGCTCCGGCTCTTTGTCCATTTCGAATTTTCGCGCCAGCAACATGCCGCTGGCAAGCATGGCGTCTATATCATCCCGCCCGAGGTTTTTGGGGTGTTCCTTCCCGGCCGACCAGTCGATGTAATGAAGGTCGTAACCGGTCACCGCGTGCCGGTAGGGGCTGTTCATCAGCAACGTCTGGAAAATGAACTCGTCGGGGCCCCAGGTAAACCGGAAGAACCTGCTGATGGAGGGGTGTTTCCGGATGTGGTCCAGCAGGAAAACGACACAGTCCATTGTCAGCGTCCACCACTGTGACCCTGAGTACAGGCGCATGCCCATGGGCGGCTTGCGCGGTGGCATCAGGCGGGTGAACAGTTGCGCCAGCTTGTATTTGCCGGGGAAATTGTATTCTACCAGGTGGTAATTGTTCATTTTGGATAGCATCGCCTGCAGTTCCGTGTCGGGGATCAGCCCGATATACTGCCGGTCTGAGGGACGAGTTAGGAAATCCACGATCTCACCCACCGGCTTGATGATGTAATCCTGTCCGCTCGCCATTGTTACGTATGCGTAAGGCACACCCGATGCACGGACCGTTTCCATGCAATACAGCGTGGCTTCCACCATGCTGTAACCTGCCCATTTGATATTCACGCGCGGTTTAACGAGAAAGGTCTGGGGTTGGGAAAGCGCCTGCTGCCATTCTGCCAGGTTGCACTTGGCATCGATATGAACATAGCAATCAACGTCCGGATGGGCGAGCTTTTTCAGCAGCCGTTCCAGTTGTGCGGGATTGCGGTGGGCGAGTATGATGAATGCGATTTTCATTTGAGGTTAATGTGAAAGTTTAAGCACTTTGTTGACCAATTGCCTGAATTCCGCCCAGCCGTATTTCCAGATGTCGGCGAAATTGACGGCCGTGTGCTTTTTCATGATGTGATAGCCATAGCCTACGGCAAATACGATGTGCAGGAAACCCGCGATCGCCACCGAAATGATATCGGGGAAGATCCAGGTGAGCACCACTGCGAAGAGGGCGTTCAAAACCAGCTTCAGCATATTTTTGAAAAAGTTGACCTGCGGCAGGTTGATCATGTCGAGCGTTACGCCGTTGAAGCGGTCCAGCGGCCAGAGAATAGCCGTCAGCAAGGTAATGCGGACTACGTGCCTGGCTTCCAGGTATTCCTTATCGGCGAGCAAAATGATCAGCGGTTCGGTGAAAAGCAGCATTCCTACGATGCAGGGAATGATGAGAATTGTCACTGTTCCGGTATACCGGCAAAAAGCGATGGCCACCGCTTTGGGATCGTTCCGGTTGGCGGCTGCGGAAATGGTAGGCTGGGCCGTTGCCACGAAGCTCCGCAGGAGAATTTCTATCACTTCCATGAATTTCTGCGGGATGCTGAACAACGCCACCTTGGCTGATCCCAGCATGGTAAGGATCACCATGTTATTGGTGTAGTTGATGAGGGAAGATGACAGGATACTGCCGATGATGAGCCTTCCATACCTGTAAAGTTCCATGGCCTGCTGCCGGGTACGGAAAACGATATTCCGGATGCCCGTCCACCTGCGGGCCAGGCAATACAAGCTCGAAACGGCCATGGAGGCGGCATAGGCATAAAGCACGTTCGGCAAAGTGACCTGCCCGGTCAACCATAAAATGCCCACCAGCACCAGGAAGCTACCGTTCTGCGCGATGCGGATATACACGATCTGGTGAAACCGGTTTTCGGCCTGCAACACCCAGGTGGCGAAATTCATGGGGAGGGAAAGAAGCGTAAGGATGCCCAGCCAGGGGATGAAAAACCGCCAGTTGGCATCCAGCCAGGGCGTGGCTACGAAAGCGCCCGCCAGTGATAATACGATGTAGGCAGCCGTGAGGAGCAATGCAACATGCCATGCGGCCCCCGCAACGGTTTTCGCGGCCTGCGCTTCCGCACCGGAGTAAAATTTGATGAGGCCGGATTGCAGCAAACCTGTCCTGACCTGGTCCAGGATATTATAGGTAGTGGTAAAAATAACCCAGATGCCGAAATCGTCAAGGCTGAGCAGCCTTACAAGAATGGCGAAGGAAAGCACATTGAAAACAGCGGAAACAACATTTCCCAGCAGGGATTGAAATTGTTTGTTGCGAAAAAAGGAAAACAGGCCAGGCAGCATGAAATCAATTAAGTCTGGAAAAAAGTAAACCTAGTTGTCAGGCGGCTCATCAAAGGAAGGGTTAAAAAACACTAACAGAGAAGTGTATGTCGATTGGGCGCAAGTTATAAATTATTGTAAAATAATCTGCAAAATTTCCCCTATAAAATCCTGTACAATTAATTGTCAGATAATTATGAATGTTTCTATAGATAATTTATATCGAATCATAATGTATATGATAATTTTTTTCTATTTGTTTTAGAAAAATTTGTTTCTTTGCGTAGCAACAACAGTAAGGGAATTTGTAGTGTCGTCGTAAATGTCTGCCCCTTTCTGAAATTTTACCATACTCGGTCCATACCAAGAAAAACCTTGTGCGTGAAGCAATTTAACTTTTGTCGGAGGTGGCTTGGCCGCTGCTTCTGGTTCCTTACAATAATTGCCCTTAAGCCTGGTGCGTACGCGCAGCAGGTTCCCAGAACGATCCCTGCGCCTTATACCGTGAATAACATGACGGGGTTTTATGAGGCGCTGCCGGCTGACTATGCCACCAGCGGTAAAAAGTACCCGCTCCTGATTTTCTTGCACGGCAGGGGAGAACTGGCAGGTGCGAATGCCACCACGGTTGGCGCAAAAGTGACGGATAACGGCCCCCCGCGCCTGATCCGCGACGGCCAGTTCCCTGCGTCTTTCACGGTAAACGGTCAAACGCACTCCTTCATCGTGATCACGCCACAATTCAAAGGCTGGCCTGGCTCGGGGGAAGTATTCCTCCTGCTGAAATATCTCAAAACTTTTTACCGGATCGACCACGACCGCATTTACATCACGGGCCTTAGCATGGGCGGCGGCGTGACCTGGGGCGCCCTTTCCGAAAATGCAGACTCCGCAAAGCAGATCGCTGCTGCTGTAGTGGTTTGCGGCGCATGGGACCCTTCCGGCGTATCGCATCTCCCGCCCAGGATCGCCGCCAATAACACCGCCGTGCTCGCGACGCACAACGATCGCGATCCCGACGTACCGCTTGCTTATTCGCAAGGCTGGGTAAACGGTATCAACAATGCCACACCCGCCACCAAAAATCCCGCCCGGCTCACGGTATGGGCCTCCACGTCACATAACGCCTGGACCAAAACCTACGACCCGAATTATAAAGACCCCGAAACGGGCCTCAACGTATACGAATGGATGCTCCAGTACACCAAAGGCGGCGTCATCTCCAACCCGCCGCCCACTGGGAACGGCGGCAAGCGCATTACCGTGAGGACCACCGGCACCAACATCATCTACTACGATAACGCCACCACCCAACTTGGCGTCAAGCCCGGCGATACCCTCTGCATCCCGGCCGGCGATTACGAATATATCCACTTCGCCAAACTGGAAGGCACCGCGGAAAAACCCATTGTCATCACCAACTGCGGCGGGCTCGTAAGGGTAGGGGTAAACAGCTCCGCCACCGCCGCCAGCTTCGTTTTCAACACTTCCAAACATATCAAGGTGGAAGGTAACGGCGCGCCCTCCGTCAAATACGGATTTGATGTAAATGGCACCAATAAAAACGGGCAGAAAATGTTCGGCGTATTCTTCGGCAGCGGGTCCACCGACTTCGAAGCGCACCACATCTATATCCACGACGCCGGCATGTTCCTCCAGGCCAAAACCCTCCAGTCCTGCGACCACCCGGAATGGCTCGACCCCGTATTCACCATGCGCAACGTTAAAATCCACGATCTCCTGTGCCGGAACTCCGCCTGGGAAGGATTTTATATCGGGAACACGCATTACCTCTGGTCTTCCGGTTCCTGCACCGACCTCGCATCGCACCGCATTGAAAACATCCAGGTTTACAATAACGACCTGGAAAACATGGGCAGCGACGGCATGCAGATCTCCGTGGCCGACAAAGGCGACAACCGCATCTACGGCAACCGCGTCGTGAATTACGCCATGGCCAAAAACAGCCCGCACGGATACGGCATCCTGTCTGGCGGCGGCAGCGCGCTGCGGATTTACAACAACTTCATCAGCAAGGGTTACAACTCTGCGATCGAGATCTTTGGCGCAGGTATCAATCACGTATACAACAACGTGATCACGGATATCAAGTTTGAAGGCATCAACATATCCGATAAAAACCTCTTCGAACCGGCAACCGGCTACATCTATAACAACACCATCATCAATACGGGTGTGAACGGCATTAAGATCTACGCCGACCAAACCACGCTCGGCCACAAGGTGTATAACAACCTCGTTGTCGCTCCCGGCACCGCCTGGGACCGGCCCATGAACGGTTACTATATCCAGGGATCCAAACCGGTTCTTTACGACTTCGCCAATAACCTGAATTTCAAAACAATCGAAGAAGCCGGATTCCAGGCCGCCAACATCGGTGATTACAGGCTGAAGGCGGGTTCCGGCGCTATAGACGCCGGCCGCAATATGGCAGACCTGGGGCTCACCGCCGATCATGACGGGAAGCCCCGTCCGTTCAACAATACGTTTGACGTCGGCGCTTTCGAATACAACAACGCTTCACCGTCCCAGTTTACCACCGTTACTGCGGGCAACGATATCCTCATTTCACCGCCCACAACCAGCGTTACCCTGAGGGGAGCTGCATCCACTTCAAACGGCGGTACGATCACGGCGTTCAGCTGGAATAAAATCAGCGGGCCCGCGCAGGGCAGGATCGTCAGCCCGGCATCCGCCACCACCGATGTAACCGGCCTTGTTGCTGGCAGCTACGTTTTTGAACTGAAAGTAACGAACAACGACGGCGGCGTGGCTACCGACATGATTACGGTTACCGTTCTCAGCGCTGCTAACAAACCGCCGGTTTCCATGGCGGGCGGCGATGTGGTCCTGACTTTGCCCGCCAACGCAACGCAACTTACCGGCAGCTTCTCCATCGACCCTGACGGCGTGATCGTAACTTATGTTTGGGAGAAGGTGAGCGGCCCCGCGGCCGGTTCGATGCTGGACCGCAACGCGAGCAATACCGACCTGACGGGCCTTACCGCAGGCGAATATGTGTACCGCCTCACGGTTACCGATAACGGCGGACTGGTCGGCTACGATGATGTGAAGATCACCGTGCAGGGCGCATCCACCAACAAGCCCCCGGTAGCCAATGCCGGCGCGGACCAGACGCACCGTATTCCCGTGGGCACGCTCGCGCTTGACGGCAGCGCTTCCTCCGATCCGGAAGGGCCGATCGCTACTTACTCCTGGAAAAAACTCAGCGGTCCCGATGGCGGTATCCTGGCTACACCCTCTGCCGCTAAAACCAATGTCACCAGTTTCCCCACGGCGGGAGAATATATCTTCGAGCTGACCGTAAAAGACGGCGATAACGTGACAGCAACCGACCAGGTGAAGATCACCATTACGGCCGCAAACGTTCCCCCGGTCGCCAATGCCGGCAGCAACATCATCATCACCTACCCATTGAATAACGCAAGGCTAGACGGCAGTTCATCTAAAGACGAAGATGGATCGCTCGCCTCTTTTTCTTGGACCAAAGTATCCGGCCCGGCGGCTGGCACTATTTCCACGCCGGACGCCGCAGCGACTTACGTCACAGACATGACGCCGGGCGTTTATGTTTTCAGGCTCACGGTTAAAGATAATGAGGGCGCCACTTCCACTGCCGACGTAACGGTAACGGTCAACAACGCGAATACGCCCCCTGTTGCAAATGCAGGCAGCGATATTACGATCACATTACCCACCACCACGGCATTGCTCGATGGCACTGCCTCGACTGACGCCGAAGGTATGCT
>NZ_CALNBI010000257.1 GCF_937874145.1 uncultured Chitinophaga sp.
GCACGCCGGAACCGAGCATCTTGCCGCGCTTCAGCGTAACGTCGCCATATTTCGAGCGGACGGGCAGGTTATGTACGAAGCGGTGCTCGCCGCCCTCGGCTACGGTTTCCATTTCCAGGTCCACCGTGAGCCCGGACACTTCCTGGAAACGGACGTCTTGCGGGAACTGCGGAAGGATCTCGAAGAGAACGAGAAAATGAAAACCGACCTGCGGGGTGTCAAAGGCAGACATATGCTATTCGTTTTGGATCACCAGACCTTCATGCGCCAGTTCGATCGATTCGATGGCTACTTCGTTGCCGTCCGACTTGAGGTCGGAACTTTGCACCTTGATGGGCCAGGCATTTTTGACCTTCCACACCACCACGGGCTCGTGGTTTTCGTTGAGCAGGCTGATGGTTACGTTGCGGCGCTCGATGGTATTGAGCGCTACGGTGTTCCACCAGTCGTAGAACTGGTTGTCGCCCTTGAAGGTGCCGCGCTTCATGGTGATGTTGCTGTATTTGACCATGCCCGGCATTTTGGTCTTCACATATTCCGGGCTTGCACCATCGCGGTATTCGATCGGGTCGATCTGTACATCAAGGCCGGACACTTCGGTGAACCCGATGTTTGCACCACCCCATTCAACCTGGAAGTGGAATTTGGGAAGCGGATAATTCGCCATAACTCATTTTTTTATTGAATGGATGATTGAATCAGGATTCCTGCATTTTGTGGCTGAAGCGCAGCACGATGAATTCGGCAGGACGAACGGCGGCCATGCCAATCTCCACGATCAGGCGGCCTTCGAGAATGTCTTGCGCGGTCATCGTTTCGCCGAGGCCCACTTTTACGTAAAACGCCTGTTTGGTGGTAGCTCCTGCCAGCGCGCCCTGCCGCCATTGCAGCGTCAGGAAGTTTTCGAGCATGGCGCGGATGCGCACCCAGGTATTGGCGTCGTTGTTTTCGAACACGAAAGGCTCGGAAGCTTTCTTCGTCGATTCCTCCACGAAAGTGAAGAAGCGGCGGACGTTCACGTAACGCCATTCGTTGTCGTTGCCCGACAGCGTGCGCGCGCCCCAGACGAGGATGCCCTTGCCGGTAAATGCCCTGATGGCATTAATGCTTTTCCCGTTTTCGTCGACGTTGAGGCCGCTTTGCTCCTGGTCGTTCAGTTTAACGGCGGGCGCCACCACGCTGCGGAGGCTCATATTGGCGGGGGCTTTCCACACGCCGCGGGTGCGGTCGGTGGAGGCGTAAACGCCGGCCACGGCGCCCGATGGCGGAAGGAGGCTCATTTCAAATTTCACCCGGTCCACCACGCCTTTGAAGAAAGGATGTTTGGAAAAGAGGAGCGTTTCCGCATTGTCGGTCCGGTTGATGGCGTCCTGTAATACGGTCATGAACGCGTCCGCTACTTTCTCGAATGCCTTGTGCAGCGTGATGGCATTGGCCACGTTCTGCACGGTGGCGAGCGGTGTAGCACCTGTGTAGGGATTTAATTCCGGCTGGATGGTGGTAACGTTCGCCCCGGCGATCCAGTCGGTGGTGCTGATATCGGCGTAATCCGCGTGTACCATGGCTTCGGTACGCACCGGCGCGGGAAAGGCGCCCAGCACGGCGGCGTTCTTTTCAAATCCCACCAGGCTGATCAGCTGCTGGCGCAGATCGTTATTGGCTTTGAGTTTATTCAGCGCCTGGATCATATCGGGCGTATTGCCGGCATCCATTTCCACACGCCGGGCGGCCAGGGCCACGCTGCGCACGAAGTTGATCAGGGGTACGAAGGCCGTGCGGGCGTTGGCCACGGTAGTAGCCGTGTTCACGGCCAGCCGGAGCGTTTCCAGGTGTGCGCTGATGGGGTTGTAGTTGCTGCGGTTGAGCACCGGCGCGGCGATCTTCGAGAACACGCGCGCTTCTTCCGCCAGCCGGTCGCGCAGGCCGGTGACCATGGCGCCCAGGTCGGGAATGATGTTATTGATGGTAGCCGGCGGAATGGCGGCATTGGCATTGTCGATGAAAGCCAGCTGCGAAAAGTGCAGCGTTTTCGGATACGAAGATTGCAGCCAGGGATAATATGCCGCGGCATATTTCAGCTCCTGGTTGCCGACGCCGTTGCGGAAGTTCAGGATGGGATTCTCCGCATGGTTCAACGCAAGCTGTCCGCCGGGCACATCGAGCACCGCGAAGCGGTCCTGCAGCTTGGCGCACTGCTGGATGGCGGCCTGGTTGAAGTTGCCGGCGTTGACGAAGTCGGGCGTTCCGTCGCCTTCCTTCAGCGCGCCCGTATCAGGAGCGCAGATGATGGTGGGCTCATCTTCCCCGGAAACGGCCGCCAGCCCGCCCAGGAGCCCTGTGGTAGCGTTGCCGAGCGTCACATCGGTGGTGTAGTTGCCTACGGACACGATGTAGCAGGGGCCGCCGCCGTTATCGAAGAAATGTTGCAAGGCATCAAACAGGAAAAACTTCCGGCCGTTCACCGGCGTCACTTCCGTGATGTTGTTCTGCGCATCGAGCTTCACGGTAACGGTTGCGGGCGTGTAGGCGCCGCCGTATAGCGACGTGAACTCCAGCATGGACGTGATGCGGACGGGCCGGTTGATGAGCGTCTTCCCTTCCGGGTCCGCTATTCGGGCGGTGTGGCCGATAAACGCGGGAATGGCGGTGGCCACCGGCGCTACGGAAGGCGGTATCAGCGAAAGCTCTTCGACGAATACGCCTGGGGTTTTATAATCCATATCCGTTCAAGATTAACAGATGAAAAGTTTATGATTCCTGCATTTTGTGGCTGTATCGGAGCACGATGAATTCTGCCGGCCGCACTACTGCCATCCCGATCTCCACGATCATGCGGCCTTCGAGGATGTCTTGCGCGGTCATCGTTTGACCGAGGCCTACTTTCACATAAAAGGCGTGTTCAGGCTTGGCGCCTGCCAGCGCGCCGGCTCGCCATTGGAGGATGAGGAAATTCTCGATCATGGCGCGCACTTTCACCCAGGTATTGGCGTCGTTCGGCTCGAACACGAATGGCTCGGAAGCTTTTTTGGTCGATTCTTCCACCATGTTGAAAAACCGGCGGACGCTCACGTAACGCCATTCGTTATCGTTGCCTGCCAGCGTTCTGGCGCCCCAAACGAGGATGCCCTTGCCGCTGAAGGAGCGGATGGCGTTGACGCTCTTTCCGGAAGTGTGGACGTTGAGGTTTTCCTGCGAATCGTCACTGATGGCCACGAGGGGCCTGCGCACGAAGCGGAGGCTTGTATTGGCGGGGGCTTTCCACACACCGCGCGTAGCGTCTACCGTGCAATACACACCCGCGATGGTGCTGCTGGGCGGCATCACGATGGGCATGGCGGCAATGGAAGCTTTGATCTGGTGATAGAGTTTATTGGCGACGTGATACAGCGAATTGGCCTCCTGTGCCGGCGTGGGATTTTGCAGCCGGAGCACCATCGCAGCAGGTACCGGGTTGCCATTCAGCGTACCGGTGATGGCAAGGGTTTCTTCGTTGTAATTCAGCGTCAGCGAGGTTTCCAGGTGCGGATAATAGGCGGCGCCGTATTGAAGATTTGCGTTGCCAATGAGGAACCGGAAGCCGTTGGCGCCATCGTCGATCACGTTGGTGTTGGCGGGATTGGTGTAATCGAGGTGACCGTTGAACACATCCATGATCACGAAGCGGTCTTTCAGATCGGCGGCTTGCGCGAGGGCCAGGCCGTACAGGTTGTAACAATCGCCCTGCGGCAGTATCTGCGCATCGGGGAACACGAGCAGCGTGGGCTCGTCTTCCTTGGCGATGGCGGCGAGGCCGGCGGTGTAATTGGCAATGGTAGCCGCGGGAGGCGTAGCGCTATCCGGCCCGATGGACACGATGTAGCAGGGGCCGCCGCCGTTGGAGAAGTACATCTGCATGGCATAGTACATCCGGAAGAGCGCGGCGGGCGCGGCAGGTCCTGCACTCACCGTATGCACACCGTTGACGGTGGCCACGGCGGCCGTGAAAGTTTCGAGCCTGGCGCCGAAGATCGCTTCATACTCCACGAGCGAGGAGATGCGCACGGGTTTGTTCAGCAGCGAATTGCCGTTGAGCGTGGTGAGCCGGGTGTAGCCGATGAAGGCCGGGATGGCCGTTTCCACCTGCGCCACAGACGGCGGGAACTTGGGTACCTCGTCGATGTAAACGCCGGGTGTTTTAAGATTTGCTAAGTTTAACATGATCGGTCAGTTTAATCAGGTTCTTTGAAAATTAATGCTGTATTCCCGTGGCTGTGGGGCCAGGTGCCAGGCTTCCTTGAATATGTCGATCACACCGCAGACGTCGGCCGTGGCGGCGGATTGGTCGAATATGACTTTTTCCTGCAGCGGTGTTCCGCCTTCGAGCCGCACAACATACGCGCCTCTCGGATGCGGCCGGAGATCCAGGCCGGTGCGGTCTTGCAGGGGTGTGACGGTTTCGTTGAGCGTGAAACTGACGGGTGCTCCCGCCGCTATTTTCCCCGCGCGGATCTGGTTGTAGGCGCCGGGAGTTACGGCGTGCGACAGGAGGTAACCGCTGAGTGCCCCGTTCTCGGTGTTCCCTGCATTCGCTGCGGCGGTGAGTGCTACCACGTTGCCGGCCAGGTTGGCATCGATCACGCCGGCGGGTGTGAGGTTACTGGCGTAAAAGATGCGGCGCCCCAGTTGCTGGGAACCCTGCTCGAAAAAGTCGGGCAAGGCGGCGCGGGCTTTGTCGATCATCAACCAGAAAGAAAACTGCACCGGTTGCGTGAGCGCCGTGGCGGGCGCCCAGGCAATGCCGTTGAAATGCTGCCTGCAAAATGCGGTGAGCCCGCCGGGAGAAGAACGGACGAGCAGCCCGAAACTGGCCGCCGTAGCGGAGCTGAGCGGAGACAGGACAAGGCGGACGCCCTCGCCGGGGTCGGCATTGTTGATACGGATACGTATCCTGAATTCCGGGGTATAACGCCAAACCAGTTTTTCCATGGCTGTATCAATGGGGTTGTTCAATTATGGGGTTTATGATGGGCGCGGTTACTGCTGCGTGCCCAGGACCTGCGTTTGCAGGTTGATTTCAGTAATGATGCCGGAACCTGATTGCGGTGCATCCTGGATCACGGCCATGCGCATTTTATAAATGACGGACGGGATGTACTTCCCTCCCATCACGCTCCACAACTGATTGAGCTCTTCGAAACGCGTCGAATACAAATCGAAAATTACACGGTTGAGTTGGAGCGTACCGAGCACCGGCGTGTCTGCCGGCGTAAAAACGAACTGCCGCTGAAAAAAAGCGATTACCTGCGAAATGCGTTGCAGGGCAGTGCTGTAGGTGTTCTTATTCGCGCTGATAAGCAGGAACACATTGAGATGGATCTCCGGCTGGCGCTCCACTACTTCCGGGATACCGTTAGTATACACGGTACGCCGGTACGGCAGGTTACGCAACGTTTCCTCCTGCTGAATATTAACGACGGAGATAACCACCTTGTCGCCAAGATTCTGCATGACTGTTTCCTGATTGGTATCGGCGAATGAAATATTGCCAAGAATAACTTCAGGATCCAGGGAACCGATATATGTGTTCAACTTACTTACGATCGCGCTCAAAACCTGATCGATCATCGATGAAGGATTTGGGGTTTGCGCTATACAATTACTGGAAACCGGGGTTTAACTTCTCTTCACTAAGTGCTGCAATAAATTTTGGGATTGAGCTACTATTCCAAGGTTTTTCTACTTGTGTAATATTAGGCATTAATATCCATTCAGCGAAAAAATTAAGATAACCGGCGGGTTTGGGATGATATCTGGTGGGATGTATTATTCCGCCGCGCCTTCCACGATGATCACGATCTCGCCTTTCACGCCTTTGGCCTGGAAATGGTCGCGCACTTCCACGAGGGTGCCGCGCCTGTTCTCTTCGAACATCTTGGTGAGCTCGCGGGAAACGCAGCATTGGCGGGTTTCACCGAAATACTGCATGAAATCTTCCAGCGATTTAACGAGGCGGTGGGGAGATTCGTAAAAGACCATCGTGCGGGTCTCGGTGGAAAGCTGCGTCAGCAAAGTGTGACGGCCTTTTTTGGGAGGGAGGAAGCCTTCGAAAGCGAAGCGGTTCATGGGAATGCCGCTGTTGACGAGGGCGGGAACGAATGCCGTGGCGCCGGGGAGGCATTCCACTTCGATTCCTTCGCGGACGCATTCGCGCACCAGCAGAAACCCCGGATCACTGACGCCGGGCGTGCCGGCGTCGGTCAGCAGCGCCATGGAACGGCCTTCGCGCAGCTGCTGTACCAGGTGCTGTAACACCTTATGCTCATTATGCTGATGATAAGGTGTTACAGGCTTGCTGATACCGTAATGCCTGAGGAGCACCCCGGAAGTCCGGGTATCCTCCGCGAGCACCAGTTCTACCGTTTCCAGCACTTTGACGGCCCGGTACGTAATGTCGCCCAGGTTGCCGATCGGTGAAGGAATGAGGTAGAGTCTGGACAATGCTTATTGGATGTTTACTTCGTAAAATTCCATTACCTGGTTGGCCAGCAGTTTCTGGCAGGCGTTTTCGGCAATCTGTTGCGCCTCTTCTTTGGAAGCCGCTTCGATCTGGAGCGTAATGTGCTTGCCTACCCGTACGTCGTGTACATTTCCCAGGCCCAGGTTCTTCAATCCGCCCAGCACAGCCTTGCCTTGGGGGTCCAGCAGTTCTTTCAACGGCATCACGTTGATATGCGCAGTAAATGTCATTTGTTCGAAAAATTTAGACGCAAAACTAGCAATTAGTTATGAATTTCCCCGGAAGGAATTCTGCAATCAGCCATGCTGGCTTTTCGGCGGCACGATCAGCGACAATATAACATACGCCGCAAACACAAACGGGACCGCCGCGTAACCCAGCACAGGGATGCTCGCCAGCGTCAGCGCCACCAGCAGAAAACGGGGCCAGTTATCCTTCACCGTGAGGTTTTTGAATTTCAGGCTGATCATCGGGTGCGAGCTCACCATCAGGTAACACAATGCCGCGATAATGCCGTACAGCACCCAGATATTTTCCAGCCATGCCGCGAGCCCGAACGGATTATACAGCATGATCATCGGGAACGAAGCCACCAGGAACCCTACCGCCGGCGTTGGCACGCCGATGAAGTGCTCGGCCTGCCGCGTGTCGAGGTTGAACACCGCCAGGCGGTACGCCGCGAAGCAGGGCACCAGCAGGGCGGGCGCCAGGTTGAACACGGAAACATCATATACATCGGGCATCTGCATGTAAGCGCTTTGCAGCAGGCGGAACAGCATCATGCCCGGCACTACGCCGAAAGACACCACGTCGGCCAGGGAATCCAGTTCTTTCCCCAAAGGCCCGGATACCTTCAGCAACCGCGCGGCAAAACCGTCGAAGAAGTCGATAATGCCTGCCAGCACCACCAGCCCGCTGGCCCAATACACCGGCGCGGGGTTGATAATGGTGTATTCCGCGCCGTTGAATTCGGCGATATATTCCGGCGCATGGAGAATGAAAATGAGCGCCAGCGCGCCGCAGAACAGGTTGGATAGCGTCAGGATGTTGGGAATGTGTTTCATGATACCGTTGTTGGCGCAGCGCGCCGTGATCGGGAAGGTTTTCGGGCAAGTGCCCGGTTTCCCGGCGGAAAAATATTAAAAATCGTAGAATATAACGGAAATGAGTGGTTGGCATTGTAAACAGGCCGTCGCGGCCCATCTTCCAAATGATACTTCCATGACATTATAGGCATGAAAAAGCCCGGTCCTGGCGGACCGGGCTCCCTGGCACGAGGGTGCCGTTATTTTTTCATCAGGGCTTCTATTTCGTCGGCCGTGATGGGGATGTTTTTCATGAGATCCACATTGCCGGAGGATTTCACCCAGATGTTATTCTCGATGCGGATACCCATTTTCTCTTCCTCGATGTAGATGCCCGGTTCCACCGTCAGCACCGACCCGTCCGGGATCGGCTGATGGAAGGAAGGCCCGAGGTCGTGCACGTCTACGCCCAGGTGGTGGGAGATGCCGTGGTAGAGATATTTGCGGTATGCGGGGGATTCCGGGTCTTCGTTTTTGATATCGGACTCGGTCAGCAGGCCCAGTTTCACGAACTGTTTGCCGGCTTCCACGCCTACCTGTGCATGATAATCTGCAATGGTGATGCCCGGCTTCAGGAGGCCTTTGGCGAAGTTGTGCAGGTGCAGGCATGCGTCGTACACCTCGCGCTGGCGCTTGGTGAATTTGCCATTCACGGGCACGGTGCGGGTGAGGTCGGCGTTGTATCCGCCATAGGCAGCACCGAAATCCATCAGGATCAGCTCTCCGTCTTTACATTCCTGGTTGTTGGATACGTAATGCAGGGTGCGGGCACGGTCGCCGGAGGCGATGATGGAGCCGTAACCTTCTCCAGTGGCGCGGTTGCGGAGGAATTCGTGCCAGATTTCGGCGTGGATCTCATATTCGAACACGCCGGGTTTGATGAATGTCAGGAGGCGGCGGAATGTTTTTTCGGTGATATCCATCGCCACCTGCATTACGGCGATTTCCTCTTCGGTTTTCACCGGGCGGAGCTCTTTCAGGAGCGGTGCGGAGCGCAGGAAGTTATGAAGGGGGTACCGGGTGCGGAGCTCCTGTGCGTAGCGGTAGTCGCGCACGGGCACGTAGTTGCTCTTCTCGCGCACCATCTCGGCCGCCATGAAGCGCTCGCTGCGGTCGGTCAGCTCCTCGGCGTCGTGGATCCAGGGCTGTAGGAGGCTTTCGAGGGAATCGAGCCAGACGATGGTTTTGATACCGGAGATGGCGGTGGCTTCTTCGCGGCGGAGGCGATGGCCGTCCCACTTCTCCTTCAGTTCGTTCGGGCGAACGAGCACCAGAACCTCGCGGTACTTGGGATCTGGGTTGTCGGGGAAGAGCACGAGCATGGTGTCTTCCTGGTCGATGCCCGTCAGCCAGTACAGGTCGGCGTTCTGCTTGAAAGGATGCAGGGCGTCCCCGTTTGTGGGAAGCCCATCGTTCGAGTTGAAAATGGCAATGGAGCCGGGCTGCATTTTTGCCGTAAATCGGTTGCGGTTCTTGATGAAGATCTGTTGATCCAGTGGCAAATATTTCATTTGATATCTTTTTCTGCTTTCTTGCTTTGGAGGTCAAACTTACCGGAAAATCAGAAACCCGCCAAAAGCGGGCATTCCGACCGGTTGGATATTCCCCCGGACTGGTAGATTATTCACCATAAATATATTATGCGGGTTAATTGCTTTTCGGACAAATTGAAATCGGTGGAATTGAATATTTTCTAATCAATAACCCTTAAAAGTAGATTTTCAAACAATTTTAAGCGTCATAACACCCATCAAATTAAACGTTATCAAAAAATCCCTAGTTTTGCCTTTACACCAAAACAATCTTTCTTTATGCAAATCAGCAGTGTAAGGGATACACTCAAGGAATTGCGGGAATTGGGCATAGAGAACGTCGCCGATGTACATTACCAACTTTCCCCGGAGGAGCTGACCACACAGACGTTGCAGCGCAACGAAGGCTGTCTGAACAGCACCGGGGCGTTAGTCGTTAGCACGGGCGAGTTCACAGGCCGTTCCCCGAAGGACAAGTTCATCGTGAAAGACGATCTGACTGCCGACACCGTCAACTGGAACGACTTTAACCAGCCATTTTCTGCTGACAACTTTGAGAAACTGTACCGCAAGATCACCCGCTATTTCGCTGGCAAGCCCGTATGGGTGCGCGATTGCATGGCCTGCGCCGACCCGGCGTACCGCATGAATATCCGCGTCATCACGGAATCGCCGTGGAGCAATCTTTTTGCATATAACATGTTCCTGCGCCCTTCGGAAGAAGAACTGGAGCAGCTGGAACCCGACTGGACGGTGATCCAGGCGCCGGGGCTCCATGCCGATCCGGCTACCGACGGCACGCGGCAGCATAACTTCTCCGTGATCAGCTTCAGCCGTAAAATGATCCTCATTGGGGGCTCCGCCTATACCGGGGAGATCAAAAAAGGCGTGTTCACCATCCTGAACTACCTGTTGCCCCATGCCCGCAAGGTACTGAGCATGCACTGCTCGGCCAACCAGGGCACGTCGGGCGATACGGCTGTATTCTTCGGATTGAGCGGCACGGGTAAAACCACCCTCAGCGCTGATCCGGAGCGCAAGCTCATCGGCGACGACGAGCATGGCTGGACGGAAGACGGCGTCTTCAACTTCGAGGGCGGCTGTTATGCCAAGACCATCGACCTGAGCGCGGAAAAAGAACCTGCGATTTTCAACGCCATCCGGGAAGGAGCCCTGCTGGAGAACGTTTCTTTCTTCCCCGGCTCTAACGAGGTGAATTATGCGGACGGGCACATCACGGAAAATACCCGTGTAAGCTACCCGCTGCCTTACATCGCCAACGCGAAGGAACCCGCAATGGGCGGCATTCCCAAGAATATTTTCTTCCTTACCTGCGACGCTTACGGCGTATTGCCTCCTATTTCGAGGCTGTCGCCCGGGCAGGCCATGTACCAGTTCATTTCCGGTTACACGGCGAAAGTGGCAGGCACGGAAACGGGCATTACGGAACCGAAATCCACTTTCAGCGCATGTTTCGGCGCGCCCTTCCTCCCCCTGCACCCTGCCCGTTACGCGCAGATGCTGGGAGAGAATTTGCGCAGGCACGACGTGAATGTATGGATGATCAACACCGGCTGGACCGGCGGGCCTTTCGGCACCGGCAACCGGATCAAATTATCCTACACCCGCGCCATGATCTCCGCCGCCCTGAACGGGGTGCTGGATAAGGCTGCGTACAAATCTTACGGCCAGTTCAATCTCGCCATTCCCGAATCCGTTCCCAGCGTGCCGGACGAGATCCTGGAACCGCGCAACACCTGGGCCGACAAGGATGCGTACGATGCCATGTCCGCCGATCTCGCCGCTCAATTTGTGAAAAACTTTGAAAAATACGCCGCGAAGGCGGATCCTGAGATCCTCGACGCCGCGCCCTCTCTCTGACCCACCGTTTTGCCTTTATAATTAGATTCCTACGTTCATTTATCAATTTGGTTTACGGGGCTGCCTTACCAGGCGGCCCCTTTCGTTTGTCCACCATTTTCAGTACCTTTGCGCATGCAAATTTTAGACGGCAAACTTACTTCACAGGCCATCAAAGACCAGCTGGCCGAGCAAACGACCGCTTTGAAAGCCCTCGGCAAAAAAGCGCCCCACCTGGCGGCTATCCTCGTCGGCTACGACGGCGCCAGCGAAACATATGTTGCGTCCAAGGTGAAATCCTGCGCGGAAATCGGGTACAACTCTACCCTGCTGCGCTTCGAAGACACCATCTCCGAGAAACATCTCCTCGATCATATCATCATGCTGAATGAGAACCCCGATATCGACGGTATCCTGGTTCAGCTGCCGCTGCCCAAGCACATCAATGAAGAACTGGTGATCAACACCATCGATCCCAGCAAGGATGTGGACGGCTTCCACCCGATGAACGTGGGTAAAATGGTGAGCGGCCTGCCTGCTTTCCTCCCGGCTACGCCTTACGGCATTATGCTGATGCTGGAGCACTATAAGATCGACACCAAGGGTAAACATGCCGTAGTGATCGGCCGTAGCCACATCGTGGGTACGCCGGTGAGCATCCTGCTCAGCCGCAACAGCAATCCCGGCAACTGCACCGTTACTTTGTGCCATTCCCACACCCAAAACCTCCGCGAGATTTGCTTGCAGGCAGATATCGTGGTGGCGGCAGTTGGCCGTCCGCATTTCGTGACGGGCGACATGGTGAAGGAAGGCGCCGTGGTGGTGGACGTAGGTATCCACCGCATCCCGGACGAAACCAAGAAAAGCGGTTTCCGGCTGGTGGGCGACGTGAATTATGCAGAAGTAGCGCCCAAGGCCAGCTTCATTACGCCGGTACCCGGTGGTGTTGGCCCCATGACCATCGCGGCCCTGCTGAAAAATACCTACCAGGCCGCTATCGGGCAGAAAGGAAATCAGAATTAACCGGTTTCCCGGCAACCCGGATTATATAGCCGTACTATTAATTGATAATCATACTTATAACTCCGGCCGCAAGCATATGCGGCCGGAGTTATACTTAGAAGATGGTAAGCCCTGGCAACGGGGCCTGTCACCGCGTACTGCCGCGACAATGCAGATTGACGTACCTTTGCACTATGACAACAGCGACGCTCCATAGCACCACCGTATTACCCGTTATGGAATCTTTCTATACGATTCAGGGAGAAGGATTTCACCAGGGGAAGGCGGCCTATTTCATCCGTTTGGGCGGATGTGATGTGGGATGCGTGTGGTGCGATGTGAAGGAGAGCTGGGATGCGGACAAGCATCCGCAGCGGCCGGTAGACGAGCTGGTGGCGGAAGCGGCGGCGCACCCGGGAAGGATTGCTGTCATCACCGGCGGAGAACCGCTGATGCATGATCTCGCGGCGTTGACCGGTGCGTTGCAGGCCGAGGGGTTCCGTACACATATGGAGACTTCCGGTTCTTCGCCCCTGAGCGGCAGCTGGGACTGGATCACGCTTTCGCCCAAGAAGTTCAAAGCCCCGCTGGCTGAAAGCTGCGCGGCAGCCCATGAACTGAAAATCGTCATTTACAATAAATCTGACTTCGCCTGGGCCGAGCAATATGCAGCGAAAGTCGGGCCTTCCTGCAAGCTGTACCTCCAGCCGGAATGGAGCCGCGCCAAGGAGATGACGCCGCTCATTATCGAGTATGTGAAAGCGAACCCGCAATGGCAGATCTCCCTGCAAATCCACAAATACCTGAATGTGCCCTGATAGCCGGGAAGGCCATGCACCTGCAATATTTCGGAATAGAATAGCTTTTAGCAGTTAACCGCTCGAATCTAATATCCTCCCCGGATCCCTCCGAATAAAGGTAGCCTGCCAACCCTGCCTTAAAAACCTATCAGCCTTTCCCAGTTACTTTCAGCCCCCGATCGCCATGGAGATATAAACTAGTACTTTATTCCTGCTCTCCTTCAGCCATACCTCCCCTGCACCCGGATCCCTCCGGATAAAGTAGCCATGCACATGCTTATCTATCCCCCTTCAAACCCGATCCGCTTCCCCTGTTACTTTCAGCCTTCGGATCACAACGGAGATATAAACAAGTATTTTATCCCTGCTCTTCTTCCGCCATAGCCCCCCGCACCCGGGTTCCTCCGGACGATAAGCCCCACCCATCCCTCACACCTTCAGCCCATACCTCCCCCGCACCCCGAAATCCCTCCGGACGAAAGCCCCCTATCACCCCTCCCGAACCCTCAGCGATCTGCAGCGCCGATCCGACTTTTCTATGCCACACATGGTACCGCACCCCGTTTCACGGATGACGCCCGCACGCCGGACGGGCCACACAGATATCATATATAAATTTTCAATTCATCATAAACATTCGATTTTTTCGTTATTTAGTGGCGACTATGAAGAAAATCCTGTTCTGCTGCTGCCTCATCAGCATGCAAGCCATCGCCCAGCAATCGGATAAGGCCACGCGCAAAGCCATGGAATTACTCGAATCCTCCATGACAGCCATGCGGTCTTACCAATACCCGGAAGCCATCCGCTTCCTGCAGGAAGCCGTGCGCGTGAAACCCGGATTCCCCGACGCATACGGACAAATGGGCCTCACCTACCTCGCCATGAAGCAATACACCGACGCAGAACAGGCCTTCCGCAAACTAGGGGAACTCGATTCCACCGGCCTGAAATCCGTTGCCCCTTCATATGCCCGCGCCATGGCTGGAAACGGGAAATTCACCGAAGCCCTGCAGCTCCTCAACCAATATGTGCGCACCGCCAAAAACATTTCCCCGCGTACCAGCCAGCTGAAGAAAGACATGGAATTCGCCGTTACCACGAAACCAGTCCCCTTTCAACCGCAAAACCTCGGCGCATCCATCAACACCCCCGATCCCGAATACTTCCCCTCACCTACCATCGATGGAAAAACCCTCGTTTTCACCCGGCGCGTTGGCGGCAGGAACGAAGACTTCTTCATCGCAGGGCGCGACAGCCTGCAATGGACCGCCGCTCAGGATATGGGCGAACCCGTAAACACCGCCTTCAACGAAGGCGCGCAGAACATCTCGCAGGACGGCGAGATGCTCGTGTATACCGGCTGCGACTTCCCGACGGGCCGCGGCTCCTGTGATATTTACTTTTCCATGCGGTCGGCCGGCGGCGGATGGACACAGCCGAAAAACATCGGCCCGGCCATCAACACCGAAGCCTGGGAATCCCAGCCCTGCCTTTCTCCTGATAAACAAACGATCTACTTCGTCCGCGCCACACCCGATGCCGGTTCCGATATCTTTTTCAGCACCCGCAACGCACAGGGGCAATGGACGCTGGCCGAACGCCTCGGCACACATATCAACACCAAAGGCAGGGAAACCACGCCTTACCTCCACGCAGACGGCCAGACGCTCTTCTTCGCCTCCGACGGGCATCCCGGATTCGGGGGGCTCGATCTGTTCTATTGCCGCAAACAAGCCGACGGCTCCTGGGGCACGCCCATCAACCTCGGCTACCCCATCAATACGATCGAAGAAGATGGCAGCCTGACCGTTGCCGCCAACGGCGTCACGGCGTATTTCGCCTCCGACCGGACCGACTCCCGCGGCGCACTCGATATCTACAGCTTCGAACTGTACCCCGAAGCACGCCCCTTGCCAACGCTTTACATCCGGGGTTACGTTTTCGATGCCAAAACCCAGGAGCGGTTGCCTGCCGCACTCGACCTGATCGATCTTTCGACCCGGCAAACCGTGGCCACCATCCGCAGCAACAACAATGGCGGCTACCTCGTGCCACTGCCCACCGGCAAGGATTACGCATTCAACGTCAACCGGAAGGGATACCTGTTTTACTCCGACAACTTCTCGCTAACTTCCAGTCAGGACGGGCAGCCGTTCGAGAAAAATATTCCGCTGACGCCGATCGAAGCCAACGCTACGCTCGTGCTCAGGAATATCTTCTTCCCTTCCAACCAGTTTGTGCTGGAGCCTGCTTCTGCCACGGAGCTGGATAAACTCGTCGACTTCCTCAAGGAGAACGCATCCCTGCAGGTGGAAATCAGCGGGCATACCGACAATGTTGGCAGCGATGCCGCCAACCTGCAGCTTTCCCAGAACCGCGCCGCATCCGTAGTCAGCTATCTCACCGCACATGGCATTGCCGCCACCAGGGTGAAAGCGAAAGGTTATGGCGAAACCAAACCGCTGGACAGCAACGACACCGATTCCGGCCGCGCGCAAAACAGGAGGACCGAATTAAAAATCATCAGCTTACAGTAACCCACCATGCAAACACTTTTCCCACTGGCGCAAGCCGACATACTCATCCCCATGCTGGACCGCCTGGCATCTGACACACAACCGCGGTGGGGCGCCATGAATGCCCAGCAAATGATCGAACACCTCGACACCATCCTGCAATACTCCATCAGCGACCAACCGATCGCCATCCTAACGCCGGAAGCACAACTGCCGCATGTTGTACAATGGCTGCGGACAGACAAACCGCTCCCCCGCGGATTCAATAACCCGCTTATCCCTGTGGGGCCACATCGGCATCCCGATCTTACCGCGGCGAATCAACACCTGTTGGTTTCGCTGAAGAGATTCTTCCAACATTATACAGCATCCCCTTCCCACACGTCCACCCATATCGTTTTCGGGCCGCTGGGATATGAAGACTGGCAACGGTTTCACCAGAAACACTTCCAGCATCACTTCACGCAATTCGGATTATTGGACGAATAAGTTTCGAAACCCGGCGACGGCATTCTTCAATTACCTCGCAGCTGGCTTTTTTTCACGACGCTCTATATGAATGCATGTTTCCCGTGCGGTATTGTTCTCGCAGCGGCCTGCACATTCTCTCCATAGCTAAACGTATGCGTACAACCTGTCAGCAAAACCGCAGGCAACATCCCGAACGTGCATCATTCTACCCGAATAGCGCTGCGCAAAGCACTATCTGGCCGGGCGCCTTGCGGCACCAGCGCACCGAGCCAGTCGCCATACATGGCATTCGGGATTAGGATGTAACGCCGCCCCAGCTCCTGCCGCACTTCGGCTACTTTGGCATTCCGCGCATCTGCCGGCTGTTTATAAAAAATATCGGAGAAATCGTTCAGGTTATCCCCTACCAACATGGCGATCTCATATTTCTTCGCCACTTCCTGCCGGCGGGGCTCTTTGTCGGAATTGCCGGAAGACAGGAGCAGGTGCTCATTATCCGCCCCGGGAAAGCCCGCGCGCTGCAGGTTCCGCAGCGTAGCCGCACGCTCGCTTTCCAGCCGGTTGGTGATATAGTAAATCGTAAACCCGCTCTGCGCAGCAAAAC
>NZ_CALNBI010000258.1 GCF_937874145.1 uncultured Chitinophaga sp.
CAGCGGATCGTTGGGGACATCGAGGTATTTGGAGGTGTATTTGTTATTGGCATCCATGGGGCGGCCGGTGTTTTTGCGGTTGTAGTAGATGGGGATCTGGCCGGTGTTCCGCGGGAATGTCATGGTGAGTTTGCCGGAGGGATTGTATTTCCCGAGGAGCACATCCGCGATGGCGTGCCCTGCCTGCGTGCCGCCGAACCAGGTTTCCAGGATGGCGGGGATGTGGGTGTTTTCCCATTCCAGGGTCATGGGGCGGCCGTTAAAGAGCGCCAGCACGATGGGCTTTCCGGTCTTCGCAATGGCCTCCATCAGCCGTTTCTGCGCATCCGGGATGCCGATATCCGACCTGCTGGCGGCTTCTCCGCTCATCCCCTGCGATTCTCCCAGCGCCAATACCACTACATCCGCCCCGCGTGCGGCTTCCAATGCCGCTTTCAGTAATGCGTCCGCATCACCGGCAGGCAGTCCGAGCTTCCCCATCAGTTGCGCATCATCCGTGATTTGCGAGCCCTGTGCGTAGGTGACGGGTACGCCTGCCTCCTTCAATCCCTGCAACAACGTCACTGATTTTTTATAATCGCCCGCTGCCGACCAGTTGCCGATCATATCTCGCTGCGCATCGCCCAACGGGCCGATCAGCGCTACTTTCTGTTCTTTCCTGAGCGGCAAAACACCGTCATTTTTCAGCAGCACCATGCTCTTTTGCGCCGTTTCGCGGGCTGTTTGCAGGTATTCCGGGTTCATGATGACGCGCATGGCGCGCTGGGTATCGCAGTAGCGGTAGGGGTCATCGAACAGGCCGAGTTTGTACTTCGCTTCCAGGACGCGCATGACGGCTTCGTAGATCAGTTTGACGGGGATTTTCCTGTCTCCCACCAGCTTTTTCAATTGCGTGGCGTATACGCTGCCCTGCATATCCATGTCTACGCCGGCTTTGAGCGCCAGTTCCGCCGCTTCGTATTCGTCTTTTACAACGCCGTGGGGAATCATTTCATTGATGGACGTGTAATCCGTCACCACAAACCCTTTAAAGCCCCATTCCTTCCGCAGCAGATCGGTCAGCAGCCAGCGGTTTCCCGTGGCGGGGATGCCATCTATTTCATTAAACGACGTCATCACAGAAGCAACGCCCGCATCCACCGCGGCTTTGTATGGCGGGAGGTAAAACTGGTACATCTGGCGGCGGCTCATATCTACCGTATTGTAATCGCGCCCCGCTTCTATCGCGCCGTACAGAGCGAAGTGTTTCACGCAGGCGAGGATGGTATTGGGTGCGGAGAGATCACTTCCCTGGTAGCCGCGCACTTTCGCTTTCGCCACCTGTTCGCCGAACCAGGTGTCCTCCCCCACGCCTTCCGCCACGCGCCCCCACCGGGGATCGCGGGCGATATCGACCATAGGTGAATAGGTCCAGTGCAGGCCGTCGGCACTGGCTTCTTCCGCCGCGATGCGCGCCGTTTTCTCCATCAGTTCCATATCCCAGGTGCAGGCTTCGCCGAGGGGGATGGGGAAGATGGTCTTGTGGCCGTGCACTACGTCGTAACCGAACAGCAGCGGGATTTTGAGGCGGGTCTTCATCGCCATGTCCTGCAGCATGCGGGTGTACTGCGGCGTGTACGCGTTGAAGATCGCGCCGCAGGCGCCGCTGAGGATATCCTGTTTATAGTTTTCTTTCATGAATGGACCGGTAACATCCATATCGCTGGTGAGAAGATTGAGCTGGCCGATCTTTTCTTCGAGGGTCATTTTCTGCAGCAAACCGGTCAGGAAGCGTTGCTGCTGTGCATGGGCCGCGCCGCCGAACAGCAGGAAAAGTGCGAGGATGCGTTTCATAAAAAACGGCGTTGATATGCATAATCAACGCCGCCTTTCCTGCTTTGTTCATTGCGGTGCAGGGCCGCCGCCTTACGGCTGATTATTGTTCAGGCCAGCTGTCCGTCCGGAACGGATCCAGGGGCAGGCCTTCTTTACTGAAAATGTTGCCGATAGCGGCATTGTTGAAAGAGAAACGAACGGCCTCGGGCTCCGCGACCCCTTTCGCGGAAACCGTTACCGTATTGCCTTTCACCTTTACATCGGCGGGGACGAATTTACGGTCGGCCCCGGCGATGTACCATTCTTTCGCCTTGCCGTTCTTCAGTTCGAGTCCATTTCCCGCATGCTTGAAATGCAGGACGATCTGGTTGTTCTTTTTCTCCATTCTGTCGTACGAAGGGCTGCGGAATTCCCCTTCCTTTTTACCGTAATGGTCACCCAGCGCGATTTTCGCCAGGCGCAGGCCTACGTCGTGCTTGTTGATGGGGTGGATATTGGTGGTATCGTCCACCAAATCCGTGATAACGGCCATGCCCGTTTTGGGGTACGACAGCGTTTTGGATTGCGACTCCCGCAGCAATGATCCCCGCAGTGTGCCGGGCCCGTGTTTAAAAGGCGCGATTTGTACGTAATAAAACGGGAAGTCGATGTTCCAGGCTTTACGCCATGCGCCAATCATCGTTTCCATTAAAGGTTGATAAGTGCCCGCGGTATGGGCGTTGCTTTCTCCCTGGTACCAGATGGCCCCGGCAATGCGGTAATTGGTGAGCGGCGCGATCATGGCGTTGTAGGTTTTCCCCGGCTCGTGCGGGCGATAATTGGCCACGCCCTGTTTGGCTGCGGCGGCCGCCAGTGCGGGGGCGCCTGTCACCAGTTCGGCCGGCGTCCATACTTCGGCGGGCGTACCGCCCCAGCTGGAGTTGATGAGCGCCACCGGCACGCCGAGCTTCTTTCGGAGTTCCTTTCCGAAGAAATACGCCACGGCGCTGAAAGGCTTGAGCGTATTGGAATCGCAGCTGGTCCACACACCGGGCACATCGTCCTGCGGGTGGTCGGAGGTGATTTTAGGCACCTGGAAGAAGCGCAGCTGATCATCGGCACAGGTGGCGAGTTCGGCTTTGATATCGGGCAGGCCGTGGTTGCCGCTCCATTCCATGTTGGACTGGCCGCTGCAAACCCACACTTCGCCGATGAGGATATTCTTCAGTTCGATCGTGTTGCGGCCGCGCAGGGAGATGGTGTAGGGACCGCCGCCTTCGGGGGTTTTGATCTTCACTTTCCAGATGGAATTGCCGGTAGCCACGGCGGAGTCGGGCGTGGATTTCCAGGAAGCATTGATACGGACCTTTTCGCCGGGAGCAGCCCATCCCCATAGCAGCGCAGAATCGTTGCGCTGGAGGACCATATTATCGGAAAGCACGTCGGGCAGGCGGATCTGTGCGCTGGCAGCAACGTGGAAACCGGCCAGCACGGCCATCATTACATAACGGAGCATAAGTAGACGAGGGTTTTGATCCCGTTAAAATAATAAAATGGAATTACTTGTTTCCCGCTATTTCGTGAATATTAAAGGCCGTGCGGATAATAGGTATTTTCCAGCGTCCCGTCTTTATACAGTTTCAGGATGGCAAAGCCCGGCGGCGTTTCCTGGTAGAAGTACGGGCCGGCGGAGTTCTTGTCCCCTTTCCCCCACCAAAAGCCGCTCATCGCGCCGTTGCAGGCGTATGTGATTCCATTATACACAGTATTGTCGGACAGGTGGTTGTGCCCACTGAGGCAAAGGCGGACGCGGTTGGTTTTATAAAAGAGATCTTTCAGCAGTTTGCAATCCGAATGCCCGCCGCCTTCGAGCACCTGCGTGGTGCCAAGGATAGGATAATGCGAAGTCATAACGGCGAATTCTCCTTCAGGAATAGCTTCCAGCTTGCCTTTCAGCCAGTTGAACTGCTCTTCGTCCAGGGAAATGCCTTTGTTGTTGCCATCCAGCATGAAGAAGTGCCAGTTTTCCTTTTTGATGGTATAGTAGCGGTTGGGCGTGCCCAGTCTTTTCACCGCGTAGTTTTTCCCATACATTTCATCTTCTTTGGACGGGGCTTTCCACCACATATCATGATTGCCGAGGCAGGAATGCATTTCATATTTGCTGATGGATTTCACGCATTCATCCCACAGCGCCCACTGATCCGTCACCTGCTGGCGCACCACGCTGTCGTACGATGCGTCGTGGATAGAATCGCCGGTATTGAGGAAGAAATCCGGTTTGTGCTGATCGATGATGTTGCGCAGCACTTTTTTGAAGCGGGCCGGCGCATCGTCGCCCTCCCGGATGTGCACATCGGTGATGTGGGCTACGGTGAGGATAGGTTTTGCCTTCTTAGCCGCCTTTTCCGTTCCTTCACCCGTGAGGAGATTCCCTGCCAGGGAGCCCCCGGCCAGCAAACCGATGCTGGATAAAAAGTCTTGTCTGTTCATAGTCCGTGTTTGATACAAATATACATTTGTTTAGCCCGCATAAACAATAAGCAAACGTTACCATTTTGCAAAGAATGGGATGAGCGGAGGAAAAATTACTGGAACCGGAGGAAGGCGGGCGCCTTCAGACCATAAATATCAAAACGGAAATCCACGACGGTCGTGATTTCGAAGAAGAGGTTCCCGATGCCGGGGGTTTTACGCGGATAATAAGCCGCGCTTAGCTGTAGAGTATTCAGGGAAAGGTTCTCATTTTTTATCCGAACCGCCAGCCCCAATCCCGTATAAATAGGATTTTTCAACAGGTAATTGTTTTGGTAAGATACCTGCCCGGCTTCGAGGGTGCCAATGAAATTGAATTTAAATCCATACACCTTCCACGGACTGTACAACACGCTTTCCGATCGCATCAGCAGCCTGTGGTAACCGTTGATCTTCGTCCGCCGCCATCCCCAGAAACCTGTTCCGAAATCGCGGTTAAGGCTTAGCGGGCGATAGAAATAGTTGTTCGGGCTGCCGAGATAATCCAGGTAGATGAATTCGCGCCAGTTCCACTTCTTCCCCAACGTCATCAGCCGGCTGAAATAACTCACATTGGTATGGATCACCAGGTCTTCCGAAGTGCTGCCCTGCCAGAATCCTCCCACGCCGGCGTTCACGCTCAGCAGCCCGTTATGCAGTGTGGGCCAGTATTTCTGCCC
>NZ_CALNBI010000259.1 GCF_937874145.1 uncultured Chitinophaga sp.
GAATGGCGGAGCTTGTCTTCTTCGTAGCGTTCGCCGTTTTCGCGGTAGGCTTCGTGGAGCGCGTCCCAGCTGCCGATTTTATTCTTACGGATGCGTTGCTTGATGTCGTTCACGCGGTCTTCAGGGATCAGTTGTCCGCCCACGTTATTCCACGCCGAACGGCGGCATTGTTTCAGGTACGATTGCAGCTCCGCGAAATCCCCGAACCGCGCGTACTCCCGCATCAGGTTGCGCATGGCGTAGAGGGTAACGAGCTTGCGGAACAACGGATACGCTTTATCCACCTTCAGCAGCTGCGTTTTGCGGGAAGAATTTTCACATCCTTCTGCGAGGATTTCCATCCCGGCAACTTGCTTTGGATCGCTGAGCAGGAGGGCGCGGCCGGCTTTCCGGTCTTTTCCTAAAGCATTGCCTACCGCGGTTTCGAAAATCTCCAGCGCGGTAAACACTTCTTCGATGGAATCGGGCGCCAGGTAATCGAATTCGAGATGCTGTGTTTTGTCGGTCCGGCGGTCGCGGTCCACGTATTTCCAGGCATTACGGGCGAGGGCGTACATGTTGTGGAGGAACCAATATCCCGGCATGATTTTCAGCGTATCGTCGTGTTCGTCGTTCACGACGAGGCTGAACGGAAACGGTATTTTCAGTTCGCTCATGTAATTCCCTTTCGCGATGAGCGTAAAGGAAGCAAACATGGAGTTGTGTTTCAGGCTGACGCAAAGGCCCGGCCAGAAACCGCGCCCCGCGATGATTTCGCCATCTGCTCCGCGGGAATTGTGGTTGGAGCCGATGGTGGCGCCGGCGGCCATATTGCTCTGCCCCATAATGAGCGCGGCGCAGAGGAACGAGTTGTTGTGGTGCTGTTCGTGCGCGGGAAAGATGAGTGAATTGAGCACTTCGCAGCAGGAGATCGTGGCGTTGTTGCCGAGATACGAGTTGATGAGGCGCGCGCCGTATTTCAGTTGCGAGTGCGAGGCCATCACGAAGCGAACCGCTTTTACACCGTAGAACACGCGGCACCCGTAGCCGATGATCCCGTTCACCAGCTCGCAGCCTTCGCCGATCTGGGTGGGCGCGGTGGCGTCGCTGTTGAGCGTTACGTTCTTGATCTTGTTGGCGCCTTTGAGATAGGCGTCCGTCCCGATTTTTGTATCCTTTATAATCTTGCAGTTCTTGATCACCGTGCGGTCGCCAATCTCACCGTAGTAACCCCGGCGTTTGTCGAATTGCTTTTCGGTGAAGGCTTTGAACTGGTTTTGCAGGGTTTCGTCGGCCCGGTTGCGGGTCCAGAACCAGGCGTCGCCGGGCAGCATCCCGTCGAACGGCAATACGCTGCGCCCGCCGTTTTCGTTACACAGTTCCAGCCAGATGCGCACGCTTTCAGATTCGCCTTCCTTCAATATGCCATTCCCGAATTTGCTGTGATCCGTAACGCCGAGCTCGTTGACGTTGGAGATGATCACATCGTTGCCGATGATATAGTGGGAAAGGGAGTTCACGTTGTGGATCACCACGTTGTCGCCGATGTCGCAGGATGCGATGGTGCTGTAATACAAGCCCACGGGCAGCCGCAGGTTGTGGAACTCCAGGAAATAGTGTTCCAGCTTCCCGATGCGGACGATCCCGTAAAAATGGCAGTGCTGCACCAGGTTGGGATCGAAGTCGTTGTCTACGAAGATGTTGTTCCAGTCGTCGGAGGTATTGTCGTTCCGCACAAGCGTTTCTATCTCTCCGGCTTTCAGCTTGCGGTAAACATTGGTTTTGCCGCGTTGCTGGTCGCGCAGGTAATATTCGTCGCGCCCCTTCGGCAGGTAGCGCCCGTCCACGAACTGGTAGCCCAGTTGGCTGAGGGGTTTCTTCTGGATTTGGTTCATACGCGCTTTATTCTACGGTTACGGACTTGGCGAGGTTTCGCGGTTTATCTACGTCAAACCCTTTGCTGACGCCGATGTGGTAGGCGAGGAGTTGCAGGGGGATGACGGAAATGATGGGCGCCACCAGTTCGTCCGCTTCCGGTACAACGATAACATCATCGGCCATGGTGGGGATCGTGGCGTCGCCAGCGGTGGTCACGGCGATCACTTTGCCTTTCCTGGCTTTGATTTCCTGGATGTTGGACACGATTTTTTCGTAGTAGCTGTCTTTCGTAGCCACAAAAACTACCGGCAGGTTTTCGTCGACCAGCGCGATGGGACCGTGTTTCATTTCCGCGGCGGGATAGCCTTCGGCGTGGATGTAGCTGATCTCTTTCAGTTTCAGCGCACCTTCCAGCGCGATGGGGAAATTGTACCCGCGGCCGAGATAAAGGAAGTCGCGCGCGTCTTTGTATTTGTCGGCGATGGCTTTCACCTGGTCGTTGAGCTGCAGTGCGGTGGCTACTTTTTCTGAAACATCGTTCAGTTCTTCGAGCAGGTGCTGGAAACGTTGCTCAGTGATGGAACCCTTCGCCTGGGCGATTTTCAGGGCGATCATGGCCAGTACGGCCAGTTGCGCGGTGAATGCCTTGGTGCTGGCTACGCCGATCTCAGGGCCGGCGTGTGTATATACGCCGCCGTTGCTGAGCCGCGCGATGGAGGAGCCAACCACGTTGCAAACGCCGAGGATGATGGCGCCCTTTTCCTTGGCGCTTTCCATGGCCACGAGGGTATCTGCCGTTTCCCCGGACTGGCTCACGGCGATGATCACATCGCCCGGGCCTACCACGGGATTACGGTACCGGAATTCTGAAGCGTATTCCACTTCCACGGGGATGCGGCAAAGTTCTTCGATAATGTATTCGGCCACAAGCCCCGCGTGCCAGCTGGTGCCGCAGGCAACGATGATGATGCGGCGTGCGGCGGTGAGTACGTCGAGGTGCTCGCGGAGGCCCCCCAGCGTGAGGGTGCCGTTTTTGGCGTCGAGACGGCCGCGCAGACTGTCAAAAATCGTCTGCGGCTGTTCGAACACTTCTTTGAGCATGAAATGGTCGTACCCGCCTTTTTCGATAGCCGCCAGTTCGATGTCGAGTTTCTGGATGTAGGGGGTTTGTATTTCGTTGGAGATGTTTTTGAGGATGAGCTCGTCGGCCCGGAGGATCGCGATCTCATAATCATTGACATACACCACTTCTTTCGTGTATTCCACGATGGGCGAGGCGTCTGAGGCGAGGAAATGTTCGCCTTTGCCTACGCCGATCACGAGCGGGCTCCCTTTGCGCGCGGCGATGAGGGTGCCGGGATTGTCTTCGTCTACGATCACGATCACATAAGCGCCCACTACGCGTTTCAGCGCGATGCGCACGGCTTCTTCGGTGGAGCAATCGTTGCTCTGTTTGATTTCCTGGATGAAGTGGATGAGCACTTCGGTATCGGTATCGCTGGAGAACTGGTGCCCTTTGTTCAGCAGTTCCTGTTTGAGCTGCATGTAGTTTTCGATGATGCCGTTATGCACCATGGCCAGTTTACCGTCGCCCGAGGTGTGGGGATGGGCATTACGGTCGGAGGGCTCACCGTGCGTAGCCCAGCGCGTGTGCGCAATGGCGATGTGGCTTTTCACATCTTTCCCTGTCACATACTCCTCCAGTTCGGCAACTTTTCCTTTTTTCTTGTACACTTTCAGCTTTCCGCCATTGAGCAATGCCACGCCGGAGCTGTCATAACCGCGGTATTCCAATCTTTTCAATCCTTTTAAAACGACGGGATAAGCTTCCCGCTGGCCGATATAGGCTACAATTCCACACATCTTTTTTACAGTAGGGTTGAGAGGTTATTAAAAAAACAAAACGGCCCTCAATGTAAGATTATTAACGCAATTCGCCGCAGTTTTATGAAAGTTTGCGTATCAAATGATAAAAAGTTATAATTGATAACATGAAGAATATAATTATGGTATACGGTAAAAGGAAGCGTATTGTTAATGAGTTAAGAAAATATTTTATGAAAGTTCGCTCGATTATGGAAGTTATGAAAGAATGGCCGGGGAGATGATAGGTGTTTTTGGGGAAAGGAAGGGGCCGTCTCAACGCTGCGTTCGTTGTTAGGCGGACTACCAGCTGCGGCGGTCTTGTTTCTAAAAATATTATAAAAAAAATCCGGGGAAGATGTCCAATCGGGAAATGGCCGTGCATTATTAGGGTATACGAACAATATTCACCACCTTAAAAATGCAATATCATGTCACAAAGAATGAATCCTTTTGAGAAAGGTTTCCCGGTAACCAAGGCATTGTTCACGCTTGGCGCTTACCTGCATAAGAACCCTGTAGTGGAGCAGCCGTTGCTGCATTTGATTTACATGCGCGTATCGCAGATTAATGGCTGCGCCTTCTGCCTCGATATGCACTCCAAAGACCTGCTCGCCATGGGTGAAACTGCGCAAAGGCTCCTGTTGCTCGATGCCTGGCGCGAAACGGAGCTCTTCTCCGACCGGGAGCGCGCGGCCTTTGCCTGGGCGGAAGCCGTGACCGTGCTGAACAACCGCGAAGTGCCGGATGATGTATACGAACAGGCGACTGAAATTTTCTC
>NZ_CALNBI010000260.1 GCF_937874145.1 uncultured Chitinophaga sp.
CTCGGACCGAAAAACGTTGCGTAATAGCCGGGAAAGAATTGATCCAGCTCCCGGTACTTCGCGCTTTGGCTGCCGCCGTCGGCCAGGATGACGTCAGTTAATTTCTTTACGATCACCGCCATCGGCTGGCCATTGATTTTCAAAATTTCCGCACCTGCTTCGATATTCCCGCCCAGCACAAACGCCTTGCCTTCCCGGAAATACAATTTCAGCGGAAAGAGGCCGGTTTGGTGGAAGGCATACCAATTATCAGGCTGGTGCTGGCGGAAAAGTTTGGTGTGGCCGTCTTTCACCCGGGCCAGTATCGGGTAGAGATACCGGAAAAATCCCTCTTCGGTCATGTCTTTCCGGATGCCGGATTCGCCTTTGTCGAGGAGGATGTCCATTTCATGTTGCGGCATGTAACGGTAAAGACCGGCGTGTGCTTCGCGGAGGGCGTTGCGGAAAACCTGGTAATCTTCCTTTAGCTGATTCTCCGAATACACGGGGGTGGGATTGGTTCTCAGGCCGCTGTCGGGGACGGAAGTGTTGGCCTTTGCCAGGGTGGCCGCCAGGATGCAGGCGGCGAGTATCCAATTTCTGCGCATTTTCTTTTTTTCTTCAAAACTAGCTGCCATAGCGCGCCCCGTCGACCGCGCCCATCGGCTCGTACTTCATTTTTCCGGCTTTTTGCCATTCCGAAGGGGTTACGCCCGTCATTTTCCGGAAGGCCGCGTTGAAGGTGGCTTTGCTTTGGAACCCGCATTCCATGGCGATGCCCAGGATACTGAGGTGTTGCTTGCGCGGGTCGGCGAGCATGCGTTTGACGGCTTCGATACGGTAGCCGTTCACGAATTCGAAATAGCTGCCGCCGGAATGTTCGTTGATGATCTGGGAAAGATGATGGCGTTGCACCCCGAGCAGGTCCGCCAGGCTGGCGTGCGTTAAATCTGGATCCAGGAAGGGCTGCCGTTCTTCCATAAGCCGGCAGAGGCGTTCGTACCAGGGTTCAGGGGCGGCGAGGCCGGATTTGCGGTATTTCTTTGTTGCGTTTTTTTCATCTTCCGTGAAAAGCTCGGGCACTGCCTGGCATTTCCAGATCAGCCAGTAGACCAGCACCACGATGGCGGCGTAGTTGTAATGATAAAAATGCGTGATGCCGGGAATATTCCATTTCCGTCCGAAGAACCCCAGCGCCGAGATCCCCAAAATCACCAGCAGGCTCCCCAGGAACGCGCGCAGCCACTTCCACCGCAGTCCCTGGACGGCAAGCGGCTGTTCCGGCAACGTCTTCCCCCATTGGCGCAACCGCCGGCAAGCCGCCAGCAGGTAAGCAGTGATCAGCAGGAGGTTGGCCTGGTTCATCCACCCGAAATCCAACCGCGACAATCCATCAAAATCCATCAGCAGCCGCCTTTTCGTTTCCGCAGACTGGAAGAACCAGGGCAACAGCACCGCCAACGCCAACGCGAAAGGGATCGCATGCAGGAGATCGGCCTGCCGGAACCGGGGGCCATCGCCTGTCATCTTGCAGGTAAACAGGTACACCAGCGGCCCCACCAGGCTCAGGTTCAGCCACGAAACGCGGCTCAAATGCGGGAAAGCCAGGAAGAAATCCCGGTGATCGAAAGCATTGAGGAGCGCCTGGAACGAAACCAGCACCATCAGCGCGAGGAGCAACAGGAAAGGCGCGGAGCGGCGGCGGCGCACCAGCACGGCAGCAGCGATAGCGGTATTGATAAGTCCGGCCACCACGAAATATTGAAAGATCAACCCGGGTTGGAAGGTTTGCATGAGCGGGGTTTCGACGTTAAATGATCAATTGATTTCGTCCTAAAGACGAGCAGGGGCGCGGGAAGTTGCATGCTCCGCAAGGAAATTTTGGCCTGCGCGGGTCACCGGACTTTTAATTTTGCGGAATTCGTTTCATCTTTGCATCACGAAATAAATAAACAACATCGTGCCACTCAATTTCCAACATAGCATTCTTCAGGCGTCAGCGCGTTACGCGGCGGCAGGAAGACCTATTGCGGAGCAGGTCATGCATGGATAAACGACTAAACGAATCCAGTATAAATGAAGCCCCGCAAGCAATTGCGGGGCTTTTTTAATTGCGTCAAACAATGCTATACTTAAAAATTGGACATACACAATGGACATTTGGGGATGATTCTTCATCCGCACGACACACGTAGCGGAGCAGCCCGGAAACGACGGTTGCTCCGCCCTCCGGCCCGGTCGTGCAGCGTGCGCGGCCGGGCTTTTTTTATGGTGCCTGTAGTTCAGTGGTAGAACGCCCGGTTGTGGACCGGCAGACGAGGGTTCGATCCCCCCTGGCACCCACAGTTACACAGTTACAGTTGACCCTATACTTGTGAATGGCTCATCCCGTTAACCCCAAATTTCTGGCCTTTCATTCTGTTAACCTCAGCGCCAATAAACCGGCCCGGCAATACATACCGGGCCGTTTGCTTTCCTTACACTTAAACGTTTATTCCACGTTAATCGTTATGGACTGATTGTCGTTCGGCAGCGTCAGCGTCTGCACTTTGCATTTCACCACTGGGTTGGCGACGCCCTGCGGATCGAACCGCGACACCGGTTGCACCGCCACCCATTCTCCCGCCGCCAGTTTGTGTTCCGCGCCGTTCACTTTCGCCAAATCTTTCCCAAATCCATGTAACACTAATTGAACATACCGGAAATGCGACGGCATCCCGCTGACAGGTTGCTCCAGCACCAGGTTTCCTTCCGCCGGTTTATACGCCACTACACGGCGGTAGCTCGCGCCTTTTTCATAAGCAAATGTTTCACCGTCGTCTTCATAATATTCGAACCGGTTTTCCCGGGAACCTTTGTACACATGGAGGAACAGCGTGTCGGAGGGCTTCTCGGCCGTTGTCTGCACAAGCGATTGCATCGGGATGATGCTGCTTTCGCGGATGAACACGGGCAGGGTATGCATACCGAGCGTCAACATTTTTTCTTTGCCGCCTTGTTCGGTGGCATCGTCGTACAGGCTGTACCAGTTGCCGGGCGGGAGGTAGACCGGTGCGTAGGGTTGCTTGCTGTCGAAGGGGGTGACCATGATGCCGTCGCCCAACAGGAACTGGTTC
>NZ_CALNBI010000261.1 GCF_937874145.1 uncultured Chitinophaga sp.
GGAACCAAAATTTCGACGACCCGACAAGGCATACCTTCTCCATCCCGAAAAATCTTTCAGAAAAATTCGATCTCCGGATCCGGGAGACAACCTTCGATTCCCCTGAAACCTGCTCCCTAAAGAGAGACTACAGGATTATCGAAGCGGCAAATGTATCGGATGGTTCGCCTGAACCAAAGGAATAGTTATTCATGTGGAAAAATCCATCGTCATTTTCCGGTAAAATCCATTACTTCGAAAACCTGACCTTCTGAAACCAAGTACCAGAGAGTGTTGCTAATATGTACTCTTTTGTTGATCAAATTAATACATTAAAAAACCGCCTCCTTTTGAGAGACGGTTTTTAATATCGGAAAAGTTTTTCTACAATCCAGCCTGGGCACTGATTTCCAGCATCCGGTCGATCGGGCGCTTCGCCGCAACCCGCAGCGCTTCGTCCATCGTGATTTCCGGCTGCTCGTACTCCATGCACAAATACAGCTTCTCGAGCGTATTCAGCTTCATGTGAGGGCAATCGTTGCAGGCGCAGGCATTGTTCGGCGGCGCCGGGATGAAGGTCTTATTCGGGTTCTCTTTCTGCATCTGGTGCAAAATCCCGGTTTCCGTCACCACGATGTATTCCTGCGCATCGTCGCGCTGTGTGAATTTGAGCAAACCGGTCGTGGAACCGATAAAATCCGCAATGGCCAGGATCGGCGCCTCGCATTCAGGGTGCGCGATGATCTTGGCTTTGGGATGACGGACCTTCAGTTTCGTGATTTTTTCCAGGCTGAAAATCTCGTGTACCATGCAGGCCCCGTTCCACAATACCATGTCGCGGCCCGTTTTCTTCACCAGGTAGGAGCCCAGGTTGCGATCCGGCGCGAAAATAATGGGCTGGTCTTTCGGCACTGCTTCGATGATCTTCTCAGCGTTGGAGCTGGTGCAGATGATGTCGGACAGCGCTTTGATGCCGGCGGAACAGTTGATATACGAGATGACCAGGTGGTCGGGGTATTGCGCTTTGAAGCGGGCGAAGAGCTCCGGGGGCGCGCTGTCGGCCAGCGAGCAGCCCGCCTTCAGGTCGGGGAGGAGCACTTTTTTCTGCGGACTGAGGATTTTTGCCGTTTCCGCCATGAAGTGAACGCCGGCGAAAACGATGATGTCGGCATCCGTTTTGGCAGCCTGCTGGCTGAGCCCGAGGCTGTCGCCTATATAATCGGCCACGTCCTGGATATCAGGCTCCTGGTAATAATGCGCGAGGATGATAGCGTTTTTTTCTTTTTTGAGCCGCTCGATTTCAGCAAAGAGATCCAGGCGTACGTCCACCTCCATATCCAGAAATCCCTTTTTCTGCAAATTTTTTTTTGCTTCCGTTAACTCCGTAAACATAGCTATAGATTAAATTTTCTTTTTAAAAAGAAGAAAAAGCCCACTACTATTAGGGGTGTGAATTTGGGGGAAACTTGTTTTTTCCTCCTGATACAAATGTAGTTGTTATTATTTTCTTGCGCGCTATCCACAGGAAATTAACAACCGTATTCCGCGCCCCTGCTGATTTTGGTCCGCTTTATCCACAGTGTTGACAAGAAATTTGCTGAACAACTTTTTCGTGGGCCGGGTATTAAGAAAGTGTTAAAACAACCGGGTTTTTCACAGCCGGAATTCCCGGACCGGATCCGGGCAGAAAAACAAATTTAGTTTTACCTCCACCGGAAGGCGGCTTTTCCCACAAAAAACAGCCTTAACAACAGGTTTATCCACAGCAATTGTGGGAAAACAAGCCCTTTTTTCTGAAAACATAAGAACCCGGAAATTTTCGGGTGATTTCAGTTTTCGGGGCTGGTTAATACACAATTTGTTGTGGATTATATGGATGTATTGCTTATTTTGTGGATAACCGCAACCTCCGTTCCGCGAAAAAAATCTCCCGAAACAGTACACCGGCGGCCGTCTAAACCTGATTGATAACAACCAATACCTGTGCATTAAAACTTTATGAAATGTGGATAATGTGTGAATGAAGGATAAAAACCACCCCTCCTTAAATCGCTAAAACCCGCTACTGCATTGACTTTTGGGGTAATAAAAGCTATTTTGCAGTTACAATTAAATTATTCTATTTTTGCTACCTCTTAAAATCAGACTATATATTATATGTCAGTTATTCAGAAAATCAGGGACAAATATGCTGTCTGGATCATCGTATTGATCTGCCTGGCCATTGTGAGCTTTTTATTACAAGACGTATTTTTCGGTAGATCCGGTATGGGCCAGTCCAACGTTGTTGGCAAGGTAAACGGAGAAGAGCTGACCATCGCGGATTATCAGCGCCGGATCGAATTCACCACCGACCAGATGCGCCAGCGCATGCCGGGGCAGACCTTCGACGAGGAAGCGCAACAGTATTTCCGTGAAGAAGCCTGGAACGGTTTCCTCCGCGAAAACATCATGGCGAAACAATACGAGGCCCTGGGAATCGTAGTAACCGACGCGGAGGTGGTAGATGCATACAGCACCAACAATCCCCACCCCCTGGTTCGCCAGCAGTTCTCCAACCGCGAGACCGGCGCCTATGATCCTTCCCTCATTCAACAGGTTAACCAGGCCGCCAAGCAAGACCCCAACATGCGGGCACAGCTCCTGGCCTTCGACCAGTCGATCGTAGAATACCAGCAAAATCTGAAATATTACTCCTTAATTAATAAAGGCATCTATTATCCCAAGTGGCTGGCGAAGCAACAACAGGAAGATGCCGCCAAAAACGCCAATATCGGTTACGTTCAGGTGCCTTATGCTACCATTGCCGACAGCACCATCAAACCGACCGATTCCGAGCTCAACAAATACATCGCCGATAACAAAGCGATGTTCGAAGTTCCGGAAGGCCGTAAAATCGAATACGTTTCCTTCGACGTGATCCCCACGGCTGCCGACTCCGCAGCCGCTTTCGCCGAGATCCAAAAACTCAAGGCAGAAATGGACACCACGCCCGATGTTACCCAATTCGTAAAACTGAATTCCGAATACAACCAGTACGACGGATACGTTTCCCGCAAGGCCATCCAGGTGCCGAACAAAGATTCGATCATCGATCTGCCGACGGGAGCATCTTTCGGTCCATACATCGATGGTAACATGCTGGTGTACGCCAAAATGCTCGACCGCAAAAACATGGCCGACACCGTGAAGATCCGCCAGGTGCTGATCTTCGCGCAACAAGGCAGCGACTCTATCGCCAAAAGACAAGCCGACAGCGTGGAAGCAGTTGTTCGCGGCGGCGGCGACATCGCTGCGATCGCAACAGCTATCAGCCAGGACCCCGCCGCCAAAGAAAACGGCGGTGAAGTGACCCTGGCCCCTCACACCGACGTTCCCGCTGAACTGGCCGAAGTGAAAACCTTCGCCTTCGAAGGAAGCACCGGTGCCGTGAAAACCGTGAAACTTCCCATCGGCTACGCCGTAGTGAAAATCACCGAACAGAAAAACATCGGCCCCGCGCTGAAAATCGCATACCTCGGCAAACGCGTTGACGCGAGCTCCGCTTCCAGCAACGACATGCTGACCGCAGCCAACGAATTCGCAGCCGCCAACACGAACCGCACCGCTTTCGATAAAACCGTTCAGGAAAAAGGCCTCAACAAAAGGATCGCAGAAAACATCCAACCGATGGACTTCGTGCTCCCCGGCCTGGGTTCCGCCCGTGAAATCGTAAGCTGGGCTTACAGCGCTGATAAAAACGACGTGAGCCGCGTTTTCTCCCTGGAAGACCGTTTCGTGATCGCCGTGCTCACCAGCATCCGCGAAAAAGGTACCGCTCCGCTCGACGAGGTTCGTCCTGCCGTTGAAGCTGAAGTTCGCAAACTGAAGAAAGCCGAACAGATCATCGCGAAGCTGGGTACGCCCGCCAACCTGGATGCCGCTGCCAAAGCGACCAACCAGCCGGTGCTCACCGCTGAAGGCGTGAACTTCTCATCTTCCTACGCTCCGGCCCTCAACTTCGAGCCCCGCGTTATCGGTGCAGCGTTCAACAAAGCCTGGGGAACCAATAAAGTTTCCGCTCCCATCCAGGGCCAGGCCGGCGTATTCGTGATCCAGGTGAACAACTACACTACTGCCGATGTACCGGCACTCGACTACGCCCAGCAAAGCCAGGCGTTCGAAGGCGGTATTCAGCAGATGATACAGCAGCAGCTGTTCCAATCCGTGCTGAAGAAAAACAGCAACGTGAAAGACAACCGCGCTGAGTTCTACCGTGGCAACTAATTTTAGGAATTCCTGATATTCAAAAGGCCGGGCGATTCGCCCGGCCTTTTTTGTGCCCGTCCGGCAGGGAAGAGGCTTAGCCGGAAAATCCGTAAATTTGCAGTATGGATGAAATTGTTAATAAAGTAGCGCAAAGCGCGCTCGTCACTATAGATCTCGAACAATATTACCCGCAGGAAGAAATCCTGGTTTTCGACCTGAAGGATTACCTGTTCATGGAGCTGATCCTGAAAGAAAAGGATTTCCGCGCCGCGCTGCAGGAACATAACTGGGAACAATACCGTGGAAAAGCCGTCACCATTACCTGCACGGCCGACGCGATCATTCCCTTTTGGGCGTACATGCTGCCGGCCGCTTACCTGGAACCCGTAGCCGCCCGTGTGGCTTATGGCGAAGAAGCTTCCCTGCGCAACACGATTTTCCTGGAAAAAATTTCGGGGATCGATGCGAATGCTTTCGCCGACCAGCGCGTGATCATTAAAGGTTGCGCGGATAAAGCCGTACCCGAAGCTGCGTATGTGGAAATCACGCGGAAGCTGCGGCCAGTCGTGAAAAGCCTCATGTACGGCGAACCCTGTTCCACCGTTCCGGTCTATAAAAAGAAGTAATTAAAACCATCCGCGTTTCCTGAAGAAAACGATCATTCCCAGGAAAATAAGGAGCATCACCCCAATGGTTATGAAATAGCCGTTGGGGTTTTTCAATTCCGGCATGTGATCGAAGTTCATCCCGTAAATCCCCGTGATCACGGTCATCGGTGCAAGGAGTGTAGTCACCACCGTTAGTACCTTCATCACTTCGTTCAGCTTCTGGTTCATCTGCGCGTGGTACAGTTCCTGCAGGTTGATCACGATATCGCGATAGCTTTCGGCGAGGTCCACCGCCTGGATGATATGGTCGGAAACGTCTTTGAAATATTTCTCCGTATTCTCTTCCAGCAGCGCATTTTCAGATTTCATGAGCCCGCTCATCAGGTCGCGGACGGGTGTGATGCTGCGTTTGAATTCCATCAGCTCACGGCGGAGATAATTCACGCGCGCCAAAGTGCGGTTATTCGGCTGGCGGGGAATAATGTCTTCCATCAGCTCGATGCGGTCGCCGAGGTGATCCATCACGATGAAATAATTATCGACGATGACATCGAGCAAAGCGTACAGTAAGTAATCTGAGCCGGACACGCGGAGCTTGGTGCCGGCAGTGCGCAGGCGTTCGCGGATCGGGTTGAAGACGTCGCGGTTGGGATCGTCCTGGAAAGAGATGACCACGTTTTTCCCCAGCACCAGGCTCACCTGCTCGTTATCCACGGCCGAACTTTCCATTTTGAAATAACACATCGGCAGGAGGCAGAAAAGGTTTTCGCCGATCTCGTCCATCTTGGCGCGCTGGCCTTCGCTCATGATATCTTCCATGAGGAGGAAGTGGATATTGAAATGCCGGCAGAGCGCCTCCACTTCTTCGCGGCGGACGCCGTCGACGTTGATCCATTTTTTGGTGTCGGTTTCGGCGAAGCGGAAACAATCGGCCACGGTGTCGGTGGTTTCTTCGTGGAAATACCCGCTGTCGTATTCGTACACGGTAATGCGGACATGATCCACCGGCTTGCGCGAGGTTACGGCCGTAACAGGATTGAAGTTCATCAACCTTTTCTTGCGGACTTTGAAAGGGTTGATGGCATCAGCGATGGGCTGTATCGGGTTTTTGGCCATACCGGGGTAATTTATGCTAATGTACAATTTTTGAAAAGGATGAAAAAAGAACAAGCCGCCGAAGTGAGTGACACAACGGCGGCTGATGGCGGAGGGAGAAGCTGGCTAAACAATCAATCTTCTTCGGTCAGCAGGAAAATTTCCTCGACCGGCTTTTCGAAAACTTTGGAAATTTTCAGGGCCAGGATGGTGGATGGCACGTATTTATTGGATTCGATGGTATTGATGGTTTGCCGCGAAACGCCCGTCAGCCGCGCGAGCTCGTCTTGTGTAAGATTCATCCGCGCCCTTTCAATTTTTATCGTGTTTTTCATGCGGCGGCTTTTTTTTGTCGGTAAAGAAGGAAGTGGAAACGGGCGATGAAGATGATCAAAATGGTGAACATGTTGTACATCATGACGGAAAGGAAATCGAGCCAATGCCAGATGAAGGCCGCGATGATGAGAAGCACGTAATTCACGATGACAGCCATTTGCAGCGATTCCAGCCGGAGGCGGCTGATGTATTCGTCTTCGTCTTTTTCACGGCTGTAGGAAACGAGGAGCAACCCGGCGAATAACAGGAACATGGTGACTTCTTCCAGCGTTTCCCCGAAGGCCTGGTGAAACCACTTGTTTGGAAGGGTATTTTCGGTAATGGGTATAAAGCAACAAATACCCAGAATAGATGCCGGGACAAGGATTATCCAGCCGATTTTTTTGTACAAGTGCGGTAAGAGATACTTAGGTTTCATGATATTGATTTTATAAACCAAAGTTAAATGTTTTTTACAAAATGTAAAGTATGTTTTACATAAAGACGTGTTTATTTTACTTTTAACCCGACAAAAAAGCCCTCGAAAGAGGGCTTTTTCTATCTGAAATGTTGATAACTAGAAACTGGGCAGATCGATCATCGGAGCTTTTCCGATGGCGGGGCGCTCGAAAATATCGCCGAGTTTGGCGTTGGCGGGGACGAAACCGGCGGTCCAGAGGTAGAAAAGCCCGTTTTCGGATCCGCCGCCGAAGTCGAGGCGGTCTTTGGCGCGTGCGGTAGCGTCGTTCGTGAATTTCGCTTTCGTCAGTTCGATCCATTCGCCTTCGGGCGTTTTGATCCAGTGGTTCCCGAAATAGCCTTTGCGGTACATATGGCCGTTTTCGAAACTGAAGTTTTCGAGGAAGGAATAGAGATGGCCCATGTACTTGCCGTCTTTTGGCGCGCGGAACGATGCGATGAGCTTCCACTCATTGTGTTCCGGCACGAAGAAATACGCGGAATATTGTGTGGTAGTGCCTTTGGGGACTGCGTGCATCAGGAATTTGTAGGTCTGGCCGGCCTTCCAGTCGTACACCCAGTGGCTGTGGCCGCCGGTTCCTTCGCCGCCGAAACCGTGTGCAATTACAGAGTCGCCTTTGGCGAGGAGGGTTACCTGGTCTTCGTAACGGACTTTGGCGCGGTCGTCGGGCTCTTTGCCGGAATCCCAGACGGAGAAAATGATCCTTCGCTCGGCGGGGCCATTGACCTGCATGCCGAAATATCCGCGGTGCCATCCGCAGGACATGAAGTAGGTGCCGATTTTGTCCTGTCCTTCGGGGACCGTGATTTCGCCGTAGAACCATTCCACGTTTTTACCTTCGGGGGCGGTGTAGTTGAGATGGACGGAGGCGGATCGGCGCCAGGGCTTGGGATTGAACTGGATGTCTTTGGTGGCGGGGCCTTCGAGCGTCAGGCCTTTGATGTCTGCATATACATTTCCCTGTTTGGAAACGCCTTTGACGGCGATATCGTAGAAACCGGTTTTTTTCAATTTGGTGGAAAGGACGGGGATATCCGCGAAGTCGCTGCCGGCGGGGACGTTGACGGTTTTTTCCGCGCCGTTGACGCTGATGCGCAGGGTGGAGGGCGCGTCAGATTTAGCCTGGAGGCCCAGTTTGAGCGCCCCGGTGCTGGCGGCATGGAAATAGAAATGGACAGTGTTGGCACTGTCGGTCCAGCGGACCACGCCGTTTCTGCCGGAGATATCCACACCGGTTTCGGCGGGATCTGCGTAGGCGGTGAATCCCGGGAGCACGACCGGGGCGTTTTGCGCGAAGGAAGGCGCGGCGGCGGTTAAGGCGCAGCAGAGGAAAGAGTAGCGTATCATTTTCATAAAACAAATAAAACTTTCCCAAAGCCGGGATGCAAGTTTGTTCGTCAAAATTGACAAAACACAGACGTGGCGGGGATCCGGCCCAGTGTGGCGTTCATATGATCAGGGTGTTTGGATGATGCATTCACACCAATCCACGAAAACCAGGGAAAAATAACGGACGATACGGGGCACTTCGTATGCCGCCCGGGGATTTGGGTCGCAGAGCGCCAGGGATTTAATGATCCCGTTTTCTTCGGTACCGTAATAGCAACCGCCGCGTGAAGTGATGGCGAAGCCGTTTTTGACGAACCCGGGATGATCGTCGATGGCGATGGCGCCGAGCGGGTCGCTGTTGAGGAAAGAGCGGAGCTCGAAAAGGGGAATGAAAAGCTCCGGTGCGCCAATGGCTTTCCGGATGTGCACCTGGCCGAACGCACGAATCCCTTCAGCCAGTTCGCGGCTGTGATTGATATGGATTTCCTTGATTTCGTCCACTTCCGCGCCGACTGTTTTCAGCTTGGAGATATTGACAAACTCTGCCTGTCGCCAAAGGTCGCCGGAAAGGGTTACGGTAAAATCCGGGTAAGCGGGCAGGTTGGTCATCGCGGGGAGTTCATTGGAAACTGTAGGTATGGGAAAACAGTAGTCCATAGGTGAACACGTGATGTTACCCGAATATATGACGAAAATTTGTTAAAAGAAAGGGCCGGCTCAGCCTTTGGGCTTTTTATACTTTATTTTAACATTGGCGACACCGGCGTTGACCATGCCGAGTTTTTTGGCGGCTTTTTTGGAAAGGTCGATGATGCGCCCGGCGACGAAGGGGCCGCGGTCGTTGATGCGGACTTTGATGGTTCTGCCGTTGTCGAGGTTGGTGACTTTTACTTTGGTGCCGAAGGGGAGGGATTTATGGGCGGCGGTCATTTTTCCCTGGCGGAACGTTTCGCCGTTGGCGGTTTTGCGGCCCTGGAACTTGTCGGCGTAGAAAGAGGCTTTTCCGGATTGGGAGATCTGGCGGGCGCAGGAGCTGAAGCACAGCAATGCGGCCGCGGCGAGCGTTGGCAGGAGGTGTTTTCGTTGGATCATATTCCGCTTTACAGTTTCTTGGTCATGATGTAGTCGTTCATGAAAAAGCCGTTGCCGATGTCGATATCTTCTTCACCGGAAATCGCGAAACCGTTTCGTTCGTAAAAACCAACGGCTTTATTGTCCCGGTTCACATTGAGCGACAGCTTTTTCATACCGGCTTCCCGCGCGATGCGTTCCACTTCTGAAATGAGCGCAAGGCCTGCGTTTTTGCCCTGCATCTGCGGCAGCACGTATATCTTGTGCAATTTTGATACCGGTTCTTTTTTATAATTCAGTTCGTACCCTGCAAATCCGCCGAAATTTCCATCTGCCTCGGCGAGCAGAAAAACATGGCCTTTCTTTTCAACCAGCTCCTTCAGCACATCCAGGTCGTACATCATTTTCAGCATGTAATCGATCTGCTCCGGAGTGAGAATGTTTCCAAAAGTATGCGGCCAGGTGTCGTATGCGATCTGCTGCACGATGGACAGCTGCTGCGGCGCTGCCTGCGTAATCCTGATCATGATGAGCGGTTAAATGGTTCCGTTGCAATTTAAGTCATATCAACCTTACCCGGCAGATTTTTGTTATGTTTGGAAAAAAACACATGCGCGCTATCTTGTGGGCCCTTTCGGCCGTGTTGGCCCTGCCTGTGAAAGCCCAGCTGAAGGCGGGTTTCGATGCCAACGAATATCACGATCTGTTGAACCTCCCCCAAAACGGAGATACCGCTTCCGCCAAAAATCACCCGGCGGCCTACAAGCTGTTGTATACATCGCCCGAAGTGGGTTTTTATAACCGATGGGTGCTGTGGGAAAGAAGCGATGGTGTAGATGTGATCCAGGTACGCGGCACGATCGGCAAGCTCGAAAGCTGGCTCGCGAATTTCTACGCGGCCATGATCCCGGCGGAAGGCGTGTTGCAGCTGAACGACAGTACCCGGTTCACTTACAAGATGGCGGCGGATTCCGGGAAATCGTTCGTGCATGTGGGATGGACGGCCGCGGTAGGATTCATGTCTGCGGATATCGTGGAACACGTGAAAGAACGTTATGCCAGGGGGACCCGTCAGATCCTCATCATGGGCCACAGCCAGGGCGGCGCCATCGCATTCCTCCTCCGGTCGTATCTGCATTATCACCCTGATCTTCCAAAAGATATCCAATACAAAACGATATGCAGCGCCGCGCCGAAACCCGGTAATCTCTTCTATGCATACGATTTCGAAAACATCACCCGCGACGGATGGGGATACCGCATTGTCAACAGCGACGACTGGGTTCCGGAAACGCCGCTTTCCCTGCAAACGGTGCAGGATTTCAACATGCCGAGCCCTTTCATGAATGTGCGCGGGGAATTAAAGAAGCAGAAATTTTTCGTGCGGTTGTATGGAACGATGGTGTACAACCGGCTGACGCGCACCACCAACCGGAGCGTGCGCCGGTTCCGGAAAACGCTCGGCAACGGCGTGTCGCGTTTAACCAAAAGAACGCTGCCGCAGTTCAAACAGCCGGAGTATGTTTTCAGCAATAATTACATGACCTGCGGCGTCCCCATCATCTTATTGACCGATGCGGATTACCATCAAAAATTTCCTTTCGACGGCAAAAACATTTTCGTGCACCATATGCCCGAAAAATATATCTACCTCCTGAAAAAGTACTACTCCGTTTCGGATTGAACGGCGTAAAATAATCCCGGATAATCGATCACCAGCCCATCCGCATCGGTGAGGATTTCGCGTTTGAAATCTTTCAGGACGCCTTCGTAGAGGTAATGGCTTTCATCGAGGCGGGTGTAAAATTGGGTGACGGGTTTGATTTCGTTCTTGAAGATGTTGATGTATAACGCATCGATCTGCGTCCGCTCGCCGGGCTGCAGGTTCAGGCGGCGGATGGGGAGCGTGTTGGTGAACGGCGTGAGGGAAATATCGATATCGATACAATGATCCCATTCGTCGCGGGTGTGGCCGGTTTGCGACCACTTGCCGTTGAGATCGCGGTGGAGCGAGATCCAGGAGCAATCGCCGTCGCGCTCGATCGCCATTTCGAGCCCAGACATTTGCCAGTTACGATCGGCTACGATATCATATGAAACGAAAAACGGCGTGTCTTCCCCAAAGCCAACGATCGTTCCGTTGACGCGGATATCATTTCCGGTAGCATCGATGCTACAATATTCCATCATTTGGTAGTATAGTCCTTTCCAGACGATCTGTCGTTTCATTGTGCGCTGTTAAAAGTGTCTCCCTGGCGGATATCGCCTGTCTCGAAACCTTTTTTAAACCAATACATCCGTTGGGCCGAGGTGCCGTGCGTGAAAGCATCGGGAACCACGCGCCCGCCGGACTGCTGTTGCAGCCGGTCGTCGCCGATGGCATTGGCTGCGTTGAGGGCTTCTTCGATATCGCCGGGTTCGATGAAATCGGCCGTATTTTTCATGTAATGCGCCCAGAGGCCGGCGTAGAAATCGGCCTGGAGCTCCAGTTTCACGGAGAGTTTGTTGTATTCCGTTTCGCTGAGGCGGCCGCGCATGGATTGAACCTTTTGCGAGACGCCGAGGAGGTTCTGGACGTGGTGCCCTACTTCATGGGCGATCACGTAGGCCATGGCCATGTCGCCCGGGGCGTTGAGGTTGTTTTTCAGTTCGTTGTAAAAAGACAGGTCGATGTATACCTGGTGGTCGGCGGGGCAATAGAAAGGTCCGGATGCGGAGGTGGCGCCGCCGCAGGCGCTTTGTACTTCCCCGGTGAACATAACGAGGGTGGGTTCCTGGTATTGCTGGCCGATCTGGTTGAAGACTTTATGCCAGACGTCCTCTGTTTCCGCCAGCACCACCTTGGTAAAGGATGCGGCTTCTTTTTCGCGGGCTTCCTGTTCGGGGGAGAGCTGGCCCTGCTGTGTGCCGGATGGCTGCTGCATGTTCACCACCTGGGAGGGGTCGCCCCCAAGGAAGTAAACGATCAGTGCGATCACGATGGTTCCGATGCCGCCGCCTACTACGAGGCCTCCGCGGCCGGAGCCCCTGCGGTCATCAACGTTTGTGCTTTCTCGGCGTCCTTGCCAGCGCATATGGTTTTCTTTTGGTTAGTACTATAAATTTAGGAAATAAATGAGTGCGCCGCTGTTTTTCAACCCCACGGCTTGCGGTTGTTTCAGGGCAACATAAAGGCCGGGTAAAAACCCGGCCCGGCTGAAGGTTACAACAAAATCTAAACCTGCTTATGAGAAAATTTAAGATTCAAGAATTAAAGGAAAGGTACATCAGGGAATGATCCTTGCTTTCCAGTTGGGAAGCGCCCATCAGGAACTCGTCCACTTTTCTCGCACACTCCCGTCCCTCACTAATGGCCCATACCACGAGGGATTGGCCGCGGCGCATGTCGCCGGCTGCGAATACCTTCGGGATGGAAGTCTGATATGCTTTCTCGGTCGCTTTCACATTGCCGCGCTCGTCGGTTTCGATGGAAAGGTCTTCCAGCATGCCTTTGAACTGGGGATGGAGGAAGCCCATGGCCAGAAACGCGAGTTCGCAGGGCACGGTCCTTTCTGAGCCGGCCACTTCCACGAAGCGCCCGGGGCGGCCGTCTTCACCGAAAGACCAGGTAAGGTCCACCAGTTTGAGGCCTTTGAGATTTCCTTTATCGTCGCCAACGAATTCTTTGGTAGCGATCGCCCAGTGACGGTCGGCGCCTTCTTCGTGGGAGGTCGACGTTTTGAGGATCATCGGGTAAGTAGGCCAGGGCATGAATGGGGTACGCTCTGCCGAAGGTTTGGGCATCAGTTCCAGCTGGGTCACGGATTTGGCGCCGTGACGGTTGGAGGTGCCCACGCAGTCGGAGCCGGTGTCGCCACCGCCGATCACCACTACATTTTTACCTGTGGCGAGGATGTCTTCGCCTTCTACTTTTGATTTTCCTATTCTTTGGTTTTGTTGTTTGAGGAAGTCCATGGCGAAATGCACGCCTTTGAGCTCCCGCCCGGGAATGGTAAGGTCGCGGGGGATGGTGGAACCACCAGCCAGCACCACCGCGTTGAATTCGCGGAGGATGTCGTTAATGCTGATGTTCACGCCCACGTTCGCGTTGCACTGGAACGTTACGCCTTCTTCTTCCATGAGGGCCACGCGGCGGTCGATCACCCATTTCTCCAGTTTGAAGTCGGGTATGCCGTAGCGGAGAAGCCCTCCGGGTTTATCGTCGCGCTCGAACACGGTCACCAGGTGGCCGGCGTAGTTGAGCTGCGCTGCTGCGGCAAGGCCTGCGGGGCCGGAGCCGATCACGGCAACTTTCTTGCCGGTGCGCACACGGGGAACTTTCGCTTTCACCAGTCCTTTATCGAACGCGATTTCGATGATGTGTTTCTCGATTTCCTCGATGGCCACGGGGGGCTGGTTGATGCCCAGCACGCAGGCGCTTTCACAGGGCGCGGGACAGATACGGCCGGTGAACTCGGGGAAGTTATTGGTGGAAGTCAGCACGTCGTATGCTTCCTGCCAGTCTTTGCGGTATACCGCGTCGTTGAATTCGGGGATGACGTTGCCGAGAGGGCATCCGCTGTGGCAGAAGGGTACGCCGCAGTTCATGCAACGGGCCGACTGTTCGTTGAGCTTGTTCTCGGGGAGGCGCTCCACAAATTCGTTATAATGTTTTACGCGGGATTTCACGTCTGCCTTTTTCGGCAACTCCCTTGTAAATTCCAGAAATCCTGTTGGTTTACCCATATCTGTCTCTGCTTGGTCGCTTAGATAAATGTTTGTTTACGCTTTGCTTTTCACGCCTTTTGCGGCGGCAGCCTTGAGGGCGGCCTTGTATTCTTTCGGGAATACTTTCACGAAATGGCGGAGCTGATTTTCCCAGTCGCTGAGAATGAATTTGGCCACGGTGCTGTTGGTGTACGCATGATGCTTGGTGATCAGGTCGTGCAGCTGGGCGGCGTCTTCTTCTCCGAGGGGGTCCAGGTCGATCATTTCCGGGTTGCACTGTGCGGCGAAGTTGCCCTTCACGTCGTACACGAAGGCGATACCGCCGCTCATGCCCGCGCCGAAGTTGCGGCCTGTTTCTCCGAGGATGACAGCGCGGCCGCCGGTCATGTATTCGCAGCCGTGGTCGCCGGTTCCTTCTGTTACAACGGTGGCGCCGGAATTGCGTACGCAGAAGCGTTCGCCGGCTTTACCGCGGATGAAGGCTTCGCCGGAAGTAGCGCCGTACAGGGCTACGTTACCCGCGATTATGTTCTCTTCCGCCTTGAAACCTGCTTCCGTGGAAGGATAAAGGATCAGTTTGGCGCCGGAGAGGCCTTTGCCGAAGTAGTCGTTGGCTTCACCTTCCAGTTCGAGCGTTACGCCTTTGGTATTGAAGGCGCCGAAGCTCTGGCCGGCAGATCCCGTGAATTTGAAATGCACTGTGTCTTCCGGAAGCCCTTCGCTCTTGTAGCGCTTGGATATCTCGTTGGACAGAATCGTACCCAGGGTGCGATCGGTATTTTTCACTTTATACTGGCCGAATACGCGGGTTTTATTATCCAGCGCATCTTTGGCGGCTTTCAACAGCTGCCAGTCGAGCACTTCGGCCAGACCGTGATCCTGCTCTTCCTGTTTGTACAAGCC
>NZ_CALNBI010000262.1 GCF_937874145.1 uncultured Chitinophaga sp.
AACGACACGCTCAAAGGGATGTACCTGGCCAACAGCTTCGGCCGTTACCGTTCGCAGGATGCACTGATGGATGCGATAAAGCCTTACAGGCACCTGCTGGTCACCGATTCGCTGAAAGCCCGCTACCAGCGCGCGGAGGCGGCATTGGCGTCGTTTTCGAAAGGCGCGAAATCGTTCAATTTTTCCTATACCGACATCAACGGCAAAACCGTATCGCTGGCCAGCCTGAAAGGAAAAGTGGTGCTGGTGGATATGTGGGCCACCTGGTGCGGGCCCTGCAAAGAGCAGATCCCGCACCTCAAAAAGCTGGAAGAAGAAGTGAAAGGCACCGACATCGTGATCGTGAGCATTTCCGTGGATAAGGATGCGGACAAACAGAAGTGGGAAGCTTTCGTCAAAGAAAAGGAACTGGGCGGCATCCAGCTGTTCGCGGGTTCCAGCAAAGACATGATGGAGTATTACAAGATCACCGGCATCCCGCGCTTCCTGGTGTTCGACAAGGAAGGTAAAATTGCCACGGTGGATGCGCCGCGCCCTTCTACGCCCGAGCTCAGGCCTTTACTGATGGGCCTGGCGGGCAGGCAATAAGTTTGTAGAGAAAAGAATAGATTCAGATTGAAATGACAGACAACGGCGGCGCTATTTTTAGCGCCGCTTTTGTGTATGACGGTGCCGCCAATACGAAGTTAACCCCCGGATATACAATTCTCGCCGCCGGTTTTCATTCCTGCCGCAATAGGTCCGGAATGGCGCCTATCTTTGCGCCTCGTTACAGGTATTGTGCAGTGCAGGCCCCCTCTACCCCTTCGTTATCAATAACAGTCACATATAGAAAAATAAAACGGCAAAAAAAAACGGCCGGCCCGGATTTCACCCGGCCGGCCGTTCCCGTTGTCTTATACCTGTAACATTCACGACATCGATCTGATCACTTCGATGGTTGTTTTGACCATTTCAGGCGTAATGCCGAGATGGGTGACGATGCGGACTTTGGTGGGGGAGATGGCCATGACGCGGATGCCGTGTTTGGCGAGGTAATCGCGGAAGGTAACGGGCGTCCAGTCTCCGCAGACTTCGAAGATGAGGATATTGGTTTCTACCGGCAGCATATGGCCGACGAACGTTTGTTCGAGCAGTGCTGCGGCGATGGCTTTGGCGTGTGCGTGGTCGTCGGCCAGCCGTTCGAGGTGATGGTCGAGGGCGTAGATGCCGGTGGCGGCCATGTAACCTGCCTGGCGCATGCCGCCGCCTAATTTTTTGCGGATGCGTTTGGCTTCGCGGATGAAGTCGCGGGAGCCGAGGAGGACGGACCCGATGGGGCAGCCGAGGCCTTTATTGAGGCAGACGGAGATACTGTCGAACACCCGGCCGTAGTCTGCGGCGGGTTGGCCGGTGGCGAGGAGGGCGTTGAAGAGCCGGGCGCCGTCGAGGTGGAGGCGGAGGTTATGGTCGAGGCAGGTCTGGCGGATACGGAGGATTTCGTCCCAGTCGTAACAGCAGCCGCCGCCGAGGTTGGAGGTGTTTTCGAGGCAGACGAGGGAGGAGGTGGCTTTGTGGTCGTCTTCCGTGGGGTTGATGGCAGCGGCTATATCGGCGGCTGAGATCATGCCGCGGTCGCCTTCGATGGGGCGGGCCTGGGCGGAGGAGTTGAAAGCGATGCCGCCGCCTTCGTAGATGTATACGTGAGCGGTGGAGGAGCAGATGACCTCATCTCCGGGGCGGGTGTGGGTTTTGATGGCGATCTGGTTGCTCATCGTGCCGGAAGGGCAGTAAAGGGCTGCCTCCATGTCAAAAAGGGCTGACATCCTGGCTTCCAGTTCCTGGACGGAGGGGTCTTCTCCGAAAACGTCGTCGCCGGTTTTGGCGGTAAGCATGGCCTCCAGCATGGCGGGAGTGGGTTGTGTGAAAGTGTCGCTCCTGAAATCCATTGAAAAAATTGCAATGAGTGATTGAATAAATTAGAGAGAATGTTTATTTGAAGAAGGATATTTTTCAATTGTTAAAATTTGCATAAACCCTTCAAAATAGCGACTAAAAAGCTATTAAAATCCGTTTATACAGTGTACTTTGTTATAGCAGTCAATGTTGATTGCCGTTATGATAAAGCGCCCGATCATTGAAAATGAATGCGTAACAGGCATCTTACCCCGGTCCGTAACCCAAGATCAAAACCATATCAGTGATATTTGGAAGAGTGGGGGATTAGCACGATCTTTGCAGGCTAATTTCGCAACCGTGTAAGATATACCAATTAAATGTTACAACAAAATTATCTTTCGGCTTGTTAGTATAATATTCGTAAACCAATACTTTTAAATATATGAGGCAACTTAAAATTGCCACCCAGATCACCAATCGTGATTCGCAGGCGGTAGAAAA
>NZ_CALNBI010000263.1 GCF_937874145.1 uncultured Chitinophaga sp.
TATGCCAGCGGATGGAACAGCTTGCCTTCCTGGCCCGTCAGCATGAAAACCGGGAGAAACGAGGTAATGATGATGATCGTGGCAAAAAATACCCCGCGGGATACCTGTTTGCTGGACTGTTCAATGATCTTCAATCGTTCTTCTTCCGATATCCAATCCGGGGATTTTTTAAATATTTTCTTCAACCAGTTCATTGTAATTAGCTTTTTTGCTGTTTTTGCCAGAGGGCATATCTTTCAGCAAGATGTTTGTATGCGTTTTCACTCATAATGATCCCATTGTCCACAATAACCCCAATGGCCAGCGCGATACCTGTGAGGGACATGATGTTCGACGAGATGTCGAAGGTGTCGAGCAGAATGAAGCTTGCGGCCAGGGTAATCGGGATTTGGATGATAATGCTGAGCGCGCTGCGCCAGTGGAAAAGGAAAATGATCACCACGATGGAAACGACGATCATTTCTTCAATGAGCGTATTTTTGATGGAATCCACGGATTCCTTTATCAATTCGCCCCTGTCGTAAATGATGTCAAACTTTACCCCCTTGGGTAGCCCTTTGGCTACTTCTTCCATTTTCGCTTTTACCTTATCAATTACCGCATCCGCATTTTCTCCATATCTCATTACAACGATCCCGCCAACGCGTTCGCCTTCGCCATCCTGGTCGAAAATACCCAAGCGGGTTTCGCCGGTCATTTGCACAGCGGCAACGTCGGCGACACGGATGGGAATGCTGTTCTGGTTCTTGACGGGAATGTTTTCGATCTCCTCGACGGATTTCAGGTAGCCGGAGGTTTTTATGATATAGCCGATGTCGCTAAGCTCGAATTTCCTGCCACCGGATTCGTTGTTGTTCGTCCGGATGGCGTTGATGACTTCCGGAACGGTAAGCCTGTAGTAAAGGAGCTTGTTGGGATCCAGCGTAATTTGATATTGTTTCTGGAAACCGCCAAAGGAAGCGATTTCGCTGACGCCCTCCACGTTTTGCAAGGCAAATTTCACATACCAGTCCTGTCCCGCGCGTTGTTCGCCCAAGTCCATGTTGGGGGCGTCCAGGGTATACCAAAGGATGTGCCCTACACCGGTGCCGTCGGGGCCGAGTTGCGGCGTAACGCCGGTAGGCAGCGTCCTGGAAACCGTACTGAGCCGTTCCAGCACGCGTTCGCGCGCCCAGTATATGTCAACATCGTCGTTAAAAATGACGTAAATGAAGCTCATGCCGAACATGGAGGAGCCACGTACATATTTGATCTTGGGGAGCCCCTGCAGATTCGTTACCAGCGGATAAGTGATCTGGTCCTCGATCAGTTGAGGCCCGCGGCCCATCCATTCGGTGAATACGATCACCTGGTTCTCTGATAGGTCAGGGATGGCGTCGATGGGGTTCTTCTTCACAGCAAAGATGCCCCAGGCGAACAAGGCGGTTGCCATCACCAGTACAATAAACCGATTTTTTAATGACCATTCAATAATACTATGTACCATATCTCTTTTTCTTTTGAAGGACGCAGCAGGTTGCCTGCCGCGTCCCATCTGTTTGATCTTGTTGCCTATGATTATTTATGGTGCTGATGGCCCTGGGTGGACTTTGCGGCACCTTTACGATCATACTGGCAGCATCCTAGAAGCTTGGTATACACGGAGTCCGCCGCCTGTGCTTTTTCCGTATCATGGCCGGCGGCAGCGATCTTCTGCTGCACCGCGTCGCCGCTGGTTTTTGCGGGATCCAGCGACACCGTCATCATTTTGGTTTCTACATTCCATTCAGCTTTCGAAACGCCGTCAACGGTGGCAGCTTTTTCGATTCTTTTCTTACACATGTTGCAGTTGCCATAGACCTTGAACGTTTCTTTCTTGGCGGATTGGGCAAATGCGCTCGATGTGCCTACAAAGGCAACCATAACAATGAGAAGAGATAATAGTTTGTTCATTTTTATATTGGTTTATTGTTTGATTACGATGCCGTTCGGCTTTTTGCCAACCGGGATGTCTTTTATTTTAGTGTGATCCGATACTTTGATAACGGAAACGTTGGCCGCTGATTGGTTCGTT
>NZ_CALNBI010000264.1 GCF_937874145.1 uncultured Chitinophaga sp.
CATAAAAACCAATAAAAACAGATAAAAAACAATAAAAAATAAGGTGGGCTTGTCCGGGCTACAGAACAAAAACCGCAAATGCATTATAGATAAGCGTTTGCGGTTTTTTTATTTTAAAAAAATATTTGCCTTGGGGGACACTTTTTAGTATGATTAAAAGACGAGTTTAAAAATTATCATAGCATTTCCGATTTATTACAATATGTATGCACTGCCATATAATTCTTTTCTTAAATCATATGGCTTTGACAGTTAATAGCATCAATAAAAAAGGGCTCAAACCTGAGCCCTTTAAATCTTTTACTTAGTTACGTTTCTACTAGAGAAAGAGGCTTTACCAAGTCTACAAATCAAATATAGTAAGAATTCCCGATATTGCCAACTATGAAACTGGCAATAAGAAACAAATATCTATCAAGTTCCAGATATAACCGATACTTAGTTGCTACCGGGAATGACATTGAAAGAGCTAAAAAACTATATCATGCAAATATCCGTTTAGCTCAAGCATTCCATCCGTTATTAAGCCAATTTGAAGTAGTCTTACGAAATAGTCTAAATATAATTCTGTCAAGTCATTTTAGAGATCCTGATTGGATCATTAATCAAAAGACGGGATTCATGCGGCATGCTTCCTTAAACCCAAAATTGTATTTAAAAAATTCAACAAAATACAGAATACAAACTCCGCAAAAGATCAATTCCGATTACAAGTGGCAAAGTAATTTCGGACCAAACCCTGGGCTTTTGGGTCGCACTTTTTTTAGCACATCACTATACATTGGTAAGTGGTCAACCTATTCACATTTTCCAAAACAAACCTTCCTTTGAAAATAGGGCTAGTATTCATGCTAAGCTCGATTCCGTCCTGGGTTTTCGGAATAGAGTAAATCATTGCGAACCACTATGTTTCGTCGCCAATAATATTGATTGTTCCGCTGCTACAAATACACGAAATAATCTCTACGATCTAATAAGCTGGATCGATCCAGAGTTAGTTCCCTTCTTTCATCTAATCGATAATGTTCCTAGTAAAATTGCTAATATAATGGCAATTTAATATGCTGTTTTGATTGGCGGCCCTGAAGCAATCATTTCATCCACGAATCCATAGCAGGGTGCTTAGGCATATTAAAACAAATGTAGAATGAAAATCCTGAACACAACAAACATCCGAAAAAAGAAATTACATCAAATGGATGTCAAAACGCAGCTCCAGGACGGAACCACCGCATGAAAACCACCCCGGCACCGCGTGACAAGGACTGCGGAGCCGGACAGAAGGTGGACTTGATGCGGATGTAATGCGGAAATGAAGAGGGCCGGTAAAACAACAGGCAAGGTGAAACAAAACGAGTTAAGGGGCGCCTGCAGCCCATGGCAATGCCCCCCAGAGGCAAGCTCGCAGGGGAATTCGGGGTTATGAAATAATTTTAAAATGAAATCCTTACTACAAAATCTACCTGTTACGGCACTACCTTACTCCCGCTGAACGATAACTTGTCCTGCGATAACAGGCACCATTGCACTGGGAACCACGCATAACGGGTGGGCATGGTGTACAGCTACCTGCACTTTAGGCGCTACGTTCTCTACGACAGCCACAATATCCGCCGCCTTATACTTCCGGTTGAGCAGCACCTCATTCCCCACAAACAACCTGACTTGCAGGGTTATCACAAGCGTGCCTTTGCCGGGCACTTCCACAAACAGATCTGCCCCGCTGAAAGGCTGCTCCAGGTCAATGTCCACAGCCGAAGCATCGGAACCTATAATACGACGGTTACCAAAGTCGATACGCGTAGCGATGACGGTAACTTCCATCCGAGTGGCGCCGCCATGTACAGGCAGATCCTGCGCAGGAATATGCAACTTACCGTCTTTAAAGCGCCCGGGCGGCTGGGAAAAGAACATCCTGGTATCGGTGTAGGGATTGAAGCGGAAGCCCAGTAATCCGGCATGATTGTTCCGCCCCGCATGCACGATAGCACTGTTCAGCCGGTTCACCAGGCTGCCGTCGCAATGTATGCCGAGATCGGGAGTGATGGCGCTGCGGATAAGCGCTCCTTTGCGGCTCGCGGCACCAAACCATTGCGCGGCACGACGGGTACCCCCCGTCTGCCGGACCCGCTCCGGACAAGTGCGCAGATAATGCCGGCCATTCCGGGTATAGGCGATAACATTGCCCAACCTGCCGGTAAAAGTGATAAAAGAATTAAGTGTTGCCATAACAAGTAGATTTTGTAATATGGAATTTACAAAAATCAGAGCGGCCCGACTCGAAGAGACATTGCAGTATTTCTAATGCCCCTTCGGCGCATGTTGCGAATACGCAAATGCTCACTGCCTTGCTATTGAAGCCTCATTAATGTAACGGGAATCAACGTTAGAAGTCTTCGAAATATGCTATATCACAGCTTCCCTCCTCACTGAAATACGTGGTTTCATGATTTTCGATATTTAGTCAGGGCATCTTCTTCACCAGGTCCTCATACACCGCAATCAAATGCGTCCGCACCGAGTCCGGCGTAGGGCTTTGCTGCCCGTTGGTTAATAGCGTGATGGAACCCGAAGGCAAAGCAGGCATGTGGCAATCGATGCAATTCTGCTGGAGGACGGACGGCGGCTTGCCGGTATGTTTGCAAAATTGAGGTGTTTCGGGTTGATGGCAGGTCATGCAGCGCTGCGAGAACGTCTGCATGCTGGTGCGCTCCGTCACGTGGGGATTGTGGCAGGAAGAACAATTCATCGTTTTGCTCTGCAGAAAACACTGGCTGGCTGCCAGCAATTGCATCTGGTTGCCGTGAACGTCGAGCTGGTTGGGCTTTTGCGGGAAGGGAACCGTTGGGATGATGAAATCGGAAAGCTTATTGCCGGGCTTGAATGTGAAAGCGGGTTTGTATAGAGGTTTCAGGCCTGAATGGCAAAGCGCGCAGGCATCGAGGCGCTGGATACGGCTGAGCGTATCGATCAGGGTGATATGATGTGGCTCCTTTGCAGAGGGGTTTTCTGTATGAAAATCGACGTGCGCCGCGGCAGGACCGTGGCACCGCTGGCAGTCGATCCCCGCGATCATCTCCCGCTTCGCGAATTTCTCCGTAATAGTCACACCTTTCACTTCTTCCCGCACCTTCACCATCGAACTATGGCAACCAAAACAAGTGCTGGGAATCACCCGGTCGAACTTGGGGTGATCAGCCGGAAAACCCGGACTGTTGGCCCATCCGTCAGCCGGTACAAACCAGGATATTGGCAACTGGAAATATTGTTCGTTCCGCCAGTACAAGGATGTCTGCGCCTTCCGCCCCGAGCCGAATACCACGTCAAACGGATAGCGCGCAGCTTCCTTCCCGTCTACCATCACTTTCTGAAACAATTCTTCCCCCTGCTTTTCCATCACCACATCCGCCCTGCCCGCAAAGTGGAATACATTCCCCGGCACGTCGAAATCCCCTTTCACCGTACCCCCTCCCGCCACGGCAGACGAATGCGCGTGCGCGGTCGAAGCATAACTATCGTAAATCGTTTTATGGCATTGCGCACAAGACGCCGCATCCGCAAACTCCTTCCCGCGCGGGTCCGAAGAGGAAAACTTCCGGCCCGAACAGCGTGACAAAAGCCCCACGGCAACGGAGATGTATATCAAAAAGAAAAACTGGCGCTTGTTCATAACAGTGGAAATTAACACCGGGCTTCCTTATCCATGCCCATTCTTCCAATTTAATTAAAAATCGGCTGTTAATCTTACTTTTGAAAGAATTGAACGCCCATGGAACAAATCCGACAATATTTCAATCAATTCACGCCGTTGTCGGATGCGGATTGGCATTACTTCTCCTCCCGGCTGACCCGGGAATCCTTTCCCAAGAAATCCCTCATCCTACGGGCCGGACAAACCGAAAACCACCTCTCCTTCATCGCGGAAGGGCTCGTCCGGTTCTACATCCCCGGCGACGAAGAAAACGATGTCACCTTCAGCTTCTCCTTTGCCGGAGACTTCGTGTCGGCCTACGATTCGTTTCTCACCCGCCAGCCTTCCACCTACCACGTCGAAACACTGACAGACACTACGCTGCTGCGCGTTTCCCACGCCGACCTCCAGGACATCTACCGCAACACGGCCGCGGGCAATATCATCGGCCGGCATGCCGGGGAAGGCCTTTACCTCACGCTCCTGCGCCGCGAGATTTCGCTGTTGCATGAATCCGCGGAACAACGGTACGTAAAGCTCCTGGCCGATCAGCCCAAGCTCATCCGCGAGATCCCGCTCAAATACATTGCCTCCTACATCGGCATCACGCCGCAGGCGCTCAGCAGGATCCGCAAGCGTATCTCGGGCATTTCTTAACCTGGGTTCATTGACTTCGCCGGGAAAGGAATGGACCTTTGCCTTAAAAAACGATGGTCCCCGAAATCACATTACTCGCCGTTACCCTGCTCGCCTTGTTACTGCTGAAATGGAAACACAAGGCATTCAGATTTGCACAAGCCGCCCGCATCGGGATGGCCGCCATGCTCTTTGTTACCGGCGGCGCACATTTCGGATTCGCGAAAGGCATGGCGATGATGCTGCCGGAAGCGGTCCCTTTTAAAATGGGCATCGTGTACCTGACAGGCATCCTGGAAATCGCAGCCGGGGTCGGGCTGCTCATCCCGAAAATGGCGGCGCGCACGGGCTGGTGGCTCATCGCGTTCTTTGTCTGCATCACGCCCGCCAATATCTACGCGGCTATGCACCACGTAAACCTGGAAACCGCCAGCTACGACGGCAACGGACCGGCATACCTCTGGTTTCGCCTGCCATTGCAACTCGTATTTATCGGATGGGTATACTTCTCAGCCATCAGGCCTCCCGCGGTGCCGCGGGTCGCCGGTCATTTGGTGTAGAGTGCGGGATTGAGGGCGGAAGGCGCCCATTGGCGCAGCATGTCGAGGATTTTCTTCTCATCGTAGGAATCGGCGGATTCGAGGATGCCCGTATTCTGCGTATGCAGGCGGTTGCCCTTGGCATCGAGGATCACGAGCACCGGGAAGCCGAAGCGCTGCGGAAAGCCCAGCTCCTTCAGGATATCGAGGTTTTTATTCTCCTTGCTGTAGTTGAGGTGATAGACGATGTAGTTGTTCTCCTGCGCCTGGGCGAGCTCCGGGTGATCGTTCACGAATTTATACAACCGCTTGCACCAGATGCACCAGTTGCCGCCGATCTGCAACAATACATGTTTCTTTTCCATGGAAGCTTTCTGCAGCGCGGCTTTCAGGTCCGCGCGCGCGTCTGCTGAAGGATTGTAAATGCTGTCAAGGCTTTTATGTTGTGCCTGCGCCGCACCAAATGCGATGACGGCTATCACGGTCAGTAGGAGTTGCTTCATATACGAATCAGTGAACGGCTAATATAAGGTTTTTCACGCCTTCTTGCTGTCGCGCTCCAGCCGCCGCAGCATTTTCTGCAGGTCCACCCCTTTGCCCAACACCGGTTTAAACAGGTCACCTTCGCTTTTGATGCGGTCCATCGCGTTGTGGATATTAAAGTCGGTGATTTTCAGGCCTGGCTTCACTTCCTCCCAATGGAGGGGCATGGAAACAGGGGCGCCGGGCCTGGGGCGGAGAGAATAGGGCGCGGCCAGCGTGGCTTTGGGCCTGTTCTGCAGGTAATCGATGTACAGCTTCCCTTTGCGGTTGCGCGTCATCCGCTCGATGCTGGTATAGCCGGGCAGCATTTCATGCACTTTCGTGGCGATAATCTTCCCGAACAGCTGGCATTCGTCGTAGGTATATTTTGCGTTCAGGGGGATGTAAATGTGGATGCCTGTGCTGCCGGAGGTTTTGGGATATCCCTTCACGCCCAGCCCGTCGATCACTTCCTTCACCGCCAGCGCGGTTTCAATCACCTGCCGGAAGGTATTTTTCTCAGAAGGATCAAGGTCGAGGCAACACCAGTCGGGATGATCGGGGGTTTGAATGGTGCTGTTCCAGGGATTCATTTCGATGGAACCGCTGTTGGCCATCCAGAGGATCGCGGCATCGTCTTCGGGAACGAGGAAATTTTTGTCTTCCCCTTCGCTTGTCGTGTAAGGATATTGCCGCATCCAGTCGGGCGCGGTATCGGTCACGTCTTTCTGGTAAAAGCTTTTCCCGGTGATGCCATTTGGGTAGCGGTTCATGGATTGCGGCCTGCCGGCGAGGTAGGGAAGGATGAAGGGCGCCACCTGGTAATAGTAATTCAGCATGTCGCGCTTGGTGATCTTTTCCTTCGGCCAGTAAATTTTAACCAGGTTGGAAAACTTCAGTTCGTGCCCGCTCACTTTCCGCACCTGCGTATCTTCGGAAGGATTTAGGAGCGTCTTTCTGGTTTTGGCGCCCGCGGGCTTCAGCGGCATTTTCACTTTTTTGCGCGGTGACTCTTCTGTTACTGCTGTCACTGCCGTTTCCTTTTCAACCTTTACTTCGCGGGCGGGCTTATCGTCGCGCAGCCCTTGGAAAGACGGGTGCCGCATCACGCCGTCGGAGGTGATTTCCGTAAAGTTCACCTCGCATACCAGTTCCGGTTTGAGCCAGAAGGCCTCGGCTTTGGGAGGATCAGGGCGGAAGCGGCTGGGTTTGTTGACATCGGGCTCCCGGGTGAAGGGTTGCCGCTTCCGCAGCAGGGGTTTGAATTGCTCCATCAACGCCTCCTGCTGCCGCACCGTAAAACCGGTCCCGACCTTCCCGGAATACACCAGTTTCCCGTTCTCCATAAACCCTACCAGCAACGCCGAGAAGGGCTTTTTGCTGCCTTCATTTTTCGTATACCCGCCGATAATGGCTTCCTGCCGCCGCCCCGATTTTATCTTCAGCCATTCCCGCGAGCGGTCGCCGGAGCGGTAAGTGCTGTTTTTCTCTTTGGCCATGATCCCCTCCAGCCCGAGTTCCCTCACCGCCTGCATGAACTCTTTCCCGGAAGTGGCGTAACCCGGGCTCGCCAATATCGCGCCGGTAGCCGGGATCAGGGCTTCCAGGATGGTTTTGCGGTCGGTAAGCGGCAGGTCGCGCAGGTCGTAGCCGTCGTACCACAGGATATCGAAAACATAATACCGCAGTTCGCCGTCGGCTTCGCTGCGCCATTGCTGCAGGGCGCCGAAATTCGCCGCACCGTTGTCGCTGACGGCAACGATCTCACCGTCCACCACGGCGCGGATCCCCCAGGCCTGCAACGCTTCCTGGATGGGGTAGAATTTTTCGGAAAAGGATTTGTTGTTGCGGGAACGAAGGTCGGGTTCGCCTTTATCCATGAACGCCAGCGCCCGGTAACCGTCCCATTTGATCTCGAAGATCCATTCGTCCGTACCCGGCGGTTCGTCCACCAACGTGGCGAGCATGGGCCGGATACCCGTGCCCATCGGCTGTTTGACGGCCTTCTTCAGCAAAGCCGCCACCTTGGCGGGGAGCTTTCCCGGCGGTTTTACGGCCTTCCTGCGGGCGGCGGCGGGCTTCTTCTGAAGGTCCGCGGCGCCTGCAAGGGCGCCCGGCGTGGGGGCTTTTTCCTTTTTGACGGTATTTGAAGGTTTCTTTGCCATAACCTGCATTTCAGGCGGCAGAAACTATGCCAGCGGGAATTGTCCGTTTTCCGCCACAGTGCTATTTGACGAAGCGGAAATCGAAAGCCCCGGTGCGGAGGTGCACCCCATATTCCAGCCAGGCCTTCATACAGGCGCAGAAATTGGCCCAGCCTTCCGTATTGCCCACCAGCCATTCCTGCCCCGGATCGTACCCCCCGGGCGAGGACTCCTCGATCTTCACCACGGTAGCCTTGCCGTCCGCGAAAGGCTCCAGGCGGATGCTGCACACCAGCTCATGCCCGTTTACGTCCCAGCCGAAGCGAACCAGGGAAGTCGGTTCCACTTCCTTCACGTTCACCGGAACATCTCCGTCGAATTCCGGGAAGCGCCAGGTGAGGGAGGCGCCGGCCGTCATCCTGCCGGTAGATTCCGAGATGAAATAGTTGCGCATGATTTCCGGGTTCACGATCGCTTCAAACACTTCTTCCACCGGCTTCCCGATCTGGATCGCCGCCTTTGCCGCAGGGCCTGGTTCCGGTTGTTTCCCGCGGTTGAAATTCCCCAGCCCGAAGGCGTTCCCCTGCGGATCGCGGAGCATGGCGTAGTGGATCAACCCTTCCTTGTTCTTCGTGATTTTCACCACTTCCCCGCCCAGCCGCTCGCAGGCCTCCACGCTTTTTTCAGGCTCCTCAACGTGCACGTACATCATCCATACCTGCGGAATGCCGGTATTCACGCCCCGGGCATGGCATACGCCGCCCACAGGTGTCCCGCCGGTATCTTTCATCATGTAATCCTCATACGATTCACTGCCGTCTTTCATCGGCACCCCGTCCGATCCCCAGCCTGCCACTTCCCGGTAAAAATCGCGCAGCGCAGCGGCGTCGGGCACCGTGAGATCGGCGAAAATGACTGCTCCTTGTGTATACATGGTATTGAAGTTTTAACTTCCTGAAATTACGACAATTGCACCACCGCCCGGGGGGCTTTTTGAGCCATTATCTGTCCATAATGCCCCTGTACATTTCTACTGAAAACGAAAAAGCCGCACGCGGTGAAACGTGCGGCTTCGTATGATTGTGTTTCAGCCTATTGCAGGATGGTATAAGCGCCTTGTGCTTCGTATTGCTTCCCGTAACGGTCGGTAGCCCGCACCTTAACCTGGTGCTCGCCCGCCGCCAGCTTAAACGGAATCTTTACCCACCACAGGTGCGTGCTCTGCGCCGCATGCGAAGGGCGTTTCCCGTTGAGCAGCTTCTCGGTATGGTCGAATTTGTGGAGAACGTCCAGGTACGCGGGGTCCGCGGCTTCCATGTAATCCATCGGCTTCCACTCGCCGCCGTCGATGGAATATTCCACCTTGTCGCCTTTCGCGCCCATGAAGAAGTTGGCGTAAATGCCCGCGGAACTGTTGCGGTCTTTTTCGATCACTTTCGGAATGAACAGTTCGATCTGGTAGTCGCCGGATTTACCCGCCACTTTATAATCGATGCTGTATTGATTGCCGTTGATATTCAAAAATGCATAGCCTTTCGGTGTGCCGTCGCGCATGGTGGAAGCGGGAACGCCCTGGGCATTGAGCTCGCCGGAATACCAGTCGCCGGAAGTAGTGCCCGCGTTGTATTCGTGGTGCGGCTTCTCCTGGAGCCATCCGTCCGCCTTCCCATAAAAATTCTGCCGTTGCAGGTGCGTGTGGGCCGACATAGACAGCGTATTCGGGAAATCTTTCAGCAATTCAAACAAACGGTTCCTGTCTTCGGTCCGGAACGATACGCCGTTTTCGTTCAGCAGCGGGATGTGGAATGCGAGTACCACCAGCTTGTCTTTCGGAACGGTTTTCAGGTCGTTCTCGATGAACTGCAGCTGGTCGGCGCGCAATCCGCCCCAGTAGCCCTTGCCATCGCGGGGATCGGGGTAGATGATATCATCGAGCACGATGAAGTGGGCGTTGCCGTAGTTGAAAGCGTAGTTGGCGGGCCCGAAATTCGCTTCGAAAGTTTCGTCGGCGAAGAGGTCGTCTTTCGCGTCGTAGTTCATATCGTGGTTGCCGATCACGTTGTACCAGGGCAGGCCTACTTTCTTTACCGCCTGGATGTAAGGACCGTGCAGGCTGAGGTTATCGCCCACGAGGTCGCCGAGGCTAAGGCCGAAGGCTACGTTCTTCACACCTTCCACTTCCTTCACGATGCCGTTGCTGAAATGTTCGATCTCCTGCATAGTGTAGGGTTGCGGATCACCGAACACGAGCACCCGGAAGTTGCTGTTTTCTTCCTGTTTGCGCAGGCCGAAGTTCAGCTGGGCAGGCAGCGTGCCGGTAGGCGCGGAACCTTTGAACTTGAAATCGGCAGGCGAGCCCCCGGGCTTGTGGATATAATAACTTTGCGGAAGGTTATTCGCATCCAGCGCAAACTGGTAGCCTGCCGGCTTGATCACGAAAACCACCGTGCCCGGGCGCTCCGGCAACTCATAGTTCCCCTGCGCGTCGGTACCGGCTACTTCGGTGCCATTGCTGACGTACACGCCGGAAAGGCCTTTCTCTTTCCTATCCAGCTTGCCATTTCCATTCAGATCCTCATAAACCCTGCCTTTCACCTGCGCCTGTGCCATGGCGGCGATCAGGGTCAGTGCGGCGAATGCCGTAAAAAATTTCCTTTTCATGTGGATTGATTTTATTGTTGCCACCAAACTTTCACATCCAGCCTGTCGCCGCCGATCTGCTGCACCGCTTTCAGATAATTCTCGGTGTTATATATTCTTACCGAAGTAGGATAGTACATGCGCGCCGGCATATTGCCGTTATTGAACATGAAAGTCGTTTTCGGCAGTACCGGGAAGCCGGTGCGGCGCTGTTCGAACCACTGCTGGTAATCGGTGAAGAACAGCGCAAAATATTTCTGCAGCATGATGCGTTCCAGGGTGCCGTCGTATTTCGCTGCGGGTGCGTCGAAATAATTGGCCGGCATCACACCTCCCCACATTTCAACCGCCGCTTTCACACCGTTGTTGTAAAATGTTTCCGCAGATGAAGTTAAATGACCTTTCTGCGCCAGTTCCGCTTTGATGAACTCCACTTCCGCATAGCTCATGATGGGCGCGATCATCGGCGCGATCACGAGGCGCTGCAGCAATCCCGAAGGCGTAAAGTCCACATTCGTCTGCGGCTCCATGTACGTGACGGGCAATCCCTTGTAACCCAGGCTGGCATTATCCTTCCCACGCGCCACGCCCGCGAAAAGTTTCAGGCGGGGATCGTTTACTTCGTTCAGATGATTGATAAAGAACTCGTTGAAAGAACGTCCGTTGCTAAAATCCTGCGGGCGGCTCCAGGGAGAAATGTTAGGCACGGTACCAGTAATATTGAGCACTGCCGCATCCGAATTCGCCGTGAATATAGGGTACTTCGCCGGATCATTTACCATTTCTGCCATCTTGGTATAATTCTCCGGCATCTTCCCGGCGGAACGGAGCAACAGGCGCAGGCGGAGGGAGTTGGTGAACTTTCTCCATTTCGTAAAATCATTGCCATACAGCAGATCTGCGGCGTACGTTGCCGTAGAGCCTTTGCCGTAAGTGGTATCCGCTTTTTCCAGGTCGGCTAACATGGTTTTGTACACATCTTCCTGCCTGTCGAAGGAGGGGAAGAATTTGCCGTCTTCACCGCTGAGCGCGTTGCTCATGGGCACGTCGCCGAAGCAGTCTGTCAGCTGGGCGTACATAAGCGCTTTCAGCGTCAGCGCGATAGCCTGGTAGTTCCCGTTACCCAGCTTTTCCGCGTTCAGCTGCATCTCGCGGGCATTCGACAACCATTTGTAGTTGGTGGTCCAGGTATTGTTGCCCACGTCTTCCCGGAAATCGTACAGGAAGATCTGGTCGTCCACGTTCTCGTTGGGATATCCGCTGGCCACCTGCATCAGCTCGAAAGTGAATGCGCGGCTGCGGTTGACGTTGAAAGAAGCAATGCCATAAATCGTAGGATTCAGCAGCGTGCCCGGCGTAATGCTTTCCAGGCGGTTTGGATCGGAGTTGGTTTCCAGGAAGTCTTTGGTGCAACCACCCAGCGCCAATGTGGCCGCTGCGGCGGAGATCAGACTGATGGAACGGATATTTTTACCTATGCGGGAGAATGTCATTTGTTGCTGTTTTTCAGGTTGATTACAGTTTTACTTTCAGGTTGAAGCCAAAGGTGGCGGGGTTCGGCATCTGCCCAACTTCCACACCGGTCAGGATACCGGTACCGCCTGCCTGCGTTGCCACTTCAGGATCATAAATCGGGAAGTCGGACCAAACCGCCAGGTTACGGCCATACACCGCAACGCTCGCGCCTTTCAGGAAGGAATTGCCTACCAGCTTCGCCGGCAGCGAGTACTCTACAGACACCTCACGGAACTTCAGCCAGGAAGCGTTGAAAGAGTTAGCCTCGGTGTTGTTCAGGCGGTAGTATTGTGCGTAGTAATCGGCAGGACGGACCCTCGTCGTATTCGGAACATAAGAACCGTCTGCTTTCTTCTCCACGCCTTCCCCAACGATCCAGCCTTCCTCACGGCCTTTCAGCGTGTGTTTCAGCTTGCCCTGTTCGGTCATTTTGTGGTGGGAGTGCGAATAGAGGATGCCGCCGTACTGGCCATCGAACGTTGCGCTCAGGCGGAAGTTTTTGTAGGTCAGGTTGTTCACAAGACCGGCTCTCCAGTCAGGATTGGTATCGCCGATGTATCCGGTGGTCTGGGTCACAACGGGTAAACCGTTGCTGTACACGATCTGGCCGTCCGGAGCACGCTCGAACATCAGGCCGTACAGGGCGGAAGCGATCTCGCCTTCAACTGCTGTGAGCGTAGCGCTGGAAGAACCCATGATCGACAACCTGCCGCCTAATCTCGGATCCAGGCTCATCACTTTGCTACGGGTTGTGGCCCAGGTGGCGATCACACTCCAGCTGAAGTTCTTTGTTTTCACCGGCGTAGCGTTCACGATCAGTTCCACGCCGCGGTTGCGGATCTCGCCGGAGTTGAGAATGGCGGAGCTGAAGCCGGAAGAGTGTTCAAGGGGAACGGACAGGATCTGGTTCCTGGTATTGGTCTGGTATACGGATGCATCCACACGCAGCCTGTTCTGGAAGAAGCCCAGGTCAAGGCCGGTTTCGATGCTGGTGGCGATTTCAGGTTTGAAGTGAAGGTTGTACAACTGCGTTGGCGCTTCGGCAGAACTGGGGAAGTCGCTGCGGTTGTAATATTTATTCGTTCTGTAGGGATCGGTGTCGTTACCCACCTGCGCGGCGGACAAACGGTATTTCGCAAAGCTGATCGCTTTCGGCATCCGGATCATCTCGCTCAGGATCACGCTCAGGTTGGCGGAAGGATAGAAGAACGACCAGTTCTCCTGCGGCAGTGTGCTCGACCAGTCGTTACGGCCGGTCAGGTCCAGGAAGATCTTCTCACGGTACGCCAGGTTGATCAGTCCATACACGCTGTTCACTTTCTTATCGGCATCGTAAGTGGCTACCAGCGGGTTGCCGATGCCATTCGTCATTTTATACACACCCGGCACCACCAGTCCGATCAGCGTATTGTCGTTGCGTTTGTATTGGCTGGTCATGGAGTTGGCGCCCACGGAGGCGTTCAGGGTAAAGTTGCCGTTGCTGAACGCGTCGCGGTAAGACAGGAGGAAGTCGCTGTTGATTTCCTGGCTGTAAACCTGCTGCGTCTGGTAGAAGCCTTGTCCGTAGCGGTTGATATCCCAGGGACGGCGCTGGTCGCGGGCCTGCTGGTTGGTGTTGATACCGGAACGCAGCATCAGGCTGATCTTCGGCGTAATCTGCGCGTCTACTTTCAGGTTACCGGTGAGCTGGTTGCTGCGGAGGCCGTTTTTGATCTCGTCGGTCATGGCAAACGGGTTGTCGATGAACGAACTGTAGGGGCGGATCATGTCGATGCCCTCGAAGCCGGGGCGCCAGAGCGGGCGGTACCAATCCAGGTTCACGTTGGGGTTCTGGAAGATCATGAAGTAAGCGATGGAGTGGTTGTTGTACCCCAGGCCCGGCAGGTTGTCGCTGGTTTTGTTGGTGTAATTCACCACCGAGCTCACCTTGATCTTGCTGGAAATTTTATACCCTGCATTCACGGAAGCGGTGGTCCGCTTAAAGCCCATTGAAGGCATGATCCATTTGTTGTCGGTATGGGTGAGCGAAGCGCGTACCGTTCCCAGGTCGCCCGAGTTATCGAGGGTGATGCTGTTGGTGGAAGTACGGCCCGTTTGCCAGTACGATTTACGGTTGTTTTTGTACGGCACCCAGGGCGTTCTTTCAGCTCCTTGTCCAAACCTGGCGGGATCGTACTGGTAATACATTTGCCCGTTGAATTTGGGACCGAAGGCGCTGGAGCTGCCGCCGGTGTTACGGCCGTCGTCGGATACTCCGTAAGAGTAAAACATTTCGCCGTCGGCGTTATAGTTGGTTTTACCGTCGCCCTGGCCGTATTCGTATTGATAATCGGGCCAGCGGGTGATCACGTCCCAGCTGTTGTTGGAGTTGAGCGAGATGCCCAGGCCTTTGCGGGTTTTACCGGATTTGGTAGTGATCAGCACGGCGCCGTTGGCTGCCCGGCTGCCGTACAGCGCGGTAGCGCCGGGGCCTTTGAGCACGGAGATGCTTTCGATATCGTCGGGGTTGATGTCGGCAATACCGTTACCAAAATCCACCGGCACGTCGATGGACGCGTCGCCGCCCATGTACATATTGGAAGCACCGGAAGTGGTGAGGCCCCCGTTCACGGGGATACCGTCTACCACTACCAGGGCCGCGTTGCCATTGGTGGTGAGGGAGCTTTCGCCGCGGAGGCGGATTTCCTGGGAGTTCAGGGGGCCGCCGAGGCCGGCGATGTTGAGGCCGGCTACTTTACCGCGCAGTGCTTCCGACCAGTTGTTGGGGCGCGCATCGGTGAGAGCTTCGGAGCCAACGGTCTGCTGTGCGTAGCCGAGCGCTTTTTCGGAACGCTTGATGCCGAGCGCGGTCACCACTACTTCGTTCAGTCCGGTGGACGAAGACTTCATGGTGAGTTTCAGCTGTCCCTGGATATCGTTTACTACGTAAGTAAGTTTTTCATAACCGATCATGGAGAAAACGAGCGGGGTGCCTTTTTCCGTTATGTTGATGGAAAAGGAACCGTTCTCGTCGGTCATCCCCACGAGTTTGCCGTTGGCGAGGATGGTGACCCCGGGCATGAGGGAGCCGTTGTCTGCTGTCCGGACCGTACCTTTTACCGGCATTTCGGCCTGCGCATGCAGCTGGCCCGGCAAAAACAATCCCGCACAGCAAAGGATGCAGGCGAGTAACTGTAGTAATTTTTTCTTCATATGGTGATCGATTAGGTGATCTGTAGATCGTGGTTTCAGGGCGCAAAGGAACAGCGGGCGTGTTATGCGAACACTAACTAAACTTTACGATAATGTTAACATTTTGAAATGCGCTGTAATATTTTGAAAGTGCCGGTTGTACAATTTTTAAAGTGCGGTGAAAGGAAATTGAAAACCGGTCCGGGTAGGTTCCCCCGGCAAAATGTAGCTTATGTCATCGCCACGGCCTGTTCACATTTCAATAACAAAACATCCTGTAAACCCGCCTGTTATGAGAAAAGCAGCGGTTATCGGCGCCCGGCGCATCCGGTTGGTACGGGCATCGGTGAGTATTTGCACGGGCGGGGGGCATGGGGTGACATCCATCCCGGAAAAATTACCGGCTACTGCGGTGCAGGCGACAGTGCCTTATCTATTTACTAACAATTAACAAAATCAGTAGATTTATTCGGTATATTGGGGTCAGAAACCCGACTTGAATTATTGGAAAAACCACGCTGGAAGACTTTTAAAACCCAGAACATGCCATACCCCGCAAAAACATCCTTACAACTATTCAACTGGATTAACCCGGTTATCCAGGCCGGAACTAAAGGCCTGGCGGAAGAAAGAGCGAGAAAGATAAGGACGATTAATAGCATTTGTCTTATTACCGCCATACTTGCCGTATCGGTGGGAACTATATTTTATCTCTACTCTGGGCAAATAGGTATTATGTATCCTGCAATTGCGGAGGGTGCATTGTTTATGGGAATTATTGGGCTTAATAATCTCAGAAAATATGAGGCGGCCAATATCGGAATGTTGGTTTTACATTGTCTCTGTGCATTGTATTTCGCTACAATTCTGGGGCCTACCATCAATATTTCGCTGATTGTCGTATTCATGTTCGGTATCAGTTTCCTGATCTACCGAAAAAGGTGGCAGCGTTTTACGGGATTTGCGTCTGCTACGCTTACGCTCATTGCCATTGAGGCGATTTACTATAATCATCTCGTTTCCCCGCTGGAACTTACCGAACAATTTCAATATTTGCTTCGCTGGGTAGCGCTACCATGCTTTATGATGTTCGATTTGCTGGTACTTGCTCATTATGTAAAGGAGAACAAAGAACTGTTGCAGCAGGTTTCCATGCTTGTTTTTAAGACATCTCATGAAATGAGAAACCATCTCGCCAGCAATACTATTTTAATTGATTTACTGAATACTGAAGTGAAAGGGCATCCGGAATACGAAAAGCTCCGTCCCTATATGGATCAGTTAAATGCCATCAACCACGGCATGAGCAATATTGTAAGCAATGTTTTAAGTATGGGAGAGCTCGAAAATGGAGTTCGGACCGAATTGAATCCTGAACCAGTTGCCCTGCTGCCATTCTTGCGAAACATTGTGAAAATCCAGGAAATAAATGCAGAGTCGCGGGGATTGCAGATACAATTACAGGTCTGCAAATCTTTACCTAACGCTATACAATGTGATTCCCGCCAATTGGGCATGGCGATTACAAATCTGATTACCAACGCGATCAAATACAGCTACGAAAATACGACCATCTTCGTAAAGCTTACCACTTCTGCTACGCACCCGGCACAAATGTGCATTGCTGTAACAAATTCCTGTCAGGACATTCCGGCAGACAAGATGAAATCGTTGTTCAACAAATTCGTTACTGCCAAGTCAGACAACAAAGTACAAGGATCCGGCCTGGGGCTTTACATCATACGAAGTATCGTTGAACAAATGGAAGGCAGGTTCTTCGCCCAAAGTGAAAACGGCCAAACTACGTTCACCATTCTTATACCGCTGGTACCCGCAACAATCGTAAAAGCCAAGCCGGAGAACCATGCCTTGCTTCAATTCCCCGGCAAGAAAATATTCTTTGCCGAAGACGATATCATGCAGAATAAGTTGCTATTTACGCTGCTTACATCTTTTGGCTGTGAAGTATTCAGCAATTTGAACGGAAATCAGTTACTTGAAAAAATAGAGGGAACCATTCCACTCCCCGAGTGTATCATGCTCGACGATAACATGCCCGGCCTCAACGGTTTAGAAACGTTACATTACCTGCAATCAAATGATCAATATCGTGACATCCCGGTAATTATTGTCACCGGCAAAAATGACCCCAACGATCTCTGGCTGAGCAAAGGTGCTGCCGATGTTTTGAAAAAGCCTTACGAAAGGCAGGACCTGCTTGCGGCATTAGGCCGGCACCTGCAAATGCAGGTACCAGCCTGATAGTAATCCTATACAGCTTCTTTAAGTTTGGCAAGGTCTTCTGACGGATGACCGCCTTTCTTGTAGCGGTCTGTCAATTGGAGGGTCCAATGCAAATAACCCGAAATCATTAATTGTAGATTTTCAACATATTGATGCAATGCATCATTATACATACCCACTTCCGGCAATTGTTCTTTCAATCTTAAAAACTCCTCAACATCCGCATCGTGAATAGCCAGTGCCCTGATATACGCCTCGCTGAGTGAACAGCCGCTTTCGTGTTCGATCATCAACACCAAGTTTAACACATCCTTATCCTTCTCAAGATGTGCTGAAAAATAGTCATTTGACCAGGCAAGAATACGGCAGCTAAGCTGCTCAAGGCGGTCCACTACCGGATGCAACACTACAATATCCGGAAGTACAGTCCCGGTGATCACTTCTGCTAGATGGATCATCGGATAAACATTCACCGCTTTCATCCGGATGTCTACAAATGTTTTAAAATCAGGGAATATTTTAGGAACCCGGTACCCCACTTCCTGTTTCAATCCATCAAAATACATATCAATGCTATTGCAGAACCGGTCCAGCCAAACAGGATCACCTATTGCCAGCAATTCCTCCCGCATTTTCGGCAAAGATGCAAAAATCAACTCATCGCTGGTGAATATCCCATATCGCAGGGCCTTCATCGATATCCGGCGGATACGCTCGATCTCAGCCGGCTCCGAACGCTCATGGATATCATCCACCGTAAAAGCCCAAATAAAAAAACGGCAGATCGCCGTCAGTTGCTTCATCGATGCATGCGGAAAGATACAGCCGCCGCAATGCCCCATTCCCGTTTTGCCGTATTTGAACTTCATCTTATCGGGCAGCCAGTTATAATCCGTCTCGATCCAGGTACGGAGAACGGCTTCCATGGCTGCGGCATTTTCGTTGAGTTTGTGGGTGAAGGAATACTGCAGTGCATTGGCATTAAGGATCTCTTTCATGGTAAAGTGCTTTTTAGATAAAGAAATATAAATGTGTAATTGTCTCTCTTAAATTGGATAATAGAGGATGCCACGGGCACAGGCCTTCCGCCTGTCCGTCTCATGCCATCCCCGATGTGTTCGCTGTCTGATGAATTGAGAAAAGTGTCACGATAGAAGTGCGCCTTTTCCGTGTCCTATGGTTACCGTTACCCGGTTGGATAACTGCTTAAAAGTTACACTTATTAGCCGGATGTTTTATAAGTCAATCAGTTAATGTATCCCGTTGCGATTTTGACCTGCGTAACCCTAATGTCTTATTTTGTTAAACAAGGGTGAATTTTTGCCAATGAATGTTTCAACATTTATCTTGATAATCCGGCAGGTTGGTATTTACCGGATATGTTTGCCCGTACTTGTAAAATGAATTGACACTGAAGTTATTATCTTCTACCAGGGATGATCGCTCTTGCCTTCAGGGGGCAAAAACCGCAAGAAATATTGAAAGCACTGTCTGTTGAAGGGTTTCTATCTTCTACCTGCACAAAATTAAATGTAAGGTATGTCAACGAAAAAGCCGGTAGCTTCACGAGGAAACCACCGGCCCAAAAAAATCTCTTTCCCGGCAAACGTCACTTCACCCAGTAAGTGTTCAGGACATTTCCTTCACTGAATTCGCGGGAAGACACCAATTCCAGCCCTGTACGCCCGAACCCCGGCGGGAACGCGGGAATGCCACCGCCCAGCAATACAGGCACCGTAAATATGCGGTACTCGTCGATCAGGCGGAGCGCCGTCAGCTGCGAAACGATCGTGCCGCTGCCCAGCAGCACGATGTCATTGCCATCTTCTTCCTTCAGTTTTCGTACAAAACTTTCCATCGGCTCCTTCACCAGGTGCGCGTTGTTCCAGCTCACCGATTGCAGGCTGTTGGAAAATACGTATTTGGGCAGCTCATTCATCTGCCGCGTCACTTCCGGGTTGTTGTCTGTGGCGCCCGGCCAGTAGCCCGCCATCAGGTCGTAAGTGATCCGGCCGAAAAGGATGGCGCCGGAGGAATTCATCATCTTCACACCGTAGGATTCATATTCTCCGTCTACATTGTGCCAGTCGATTTCCCGGTTGGGCCCGGCGATGTAGCCGTCGAGCGAAGCGAGATTGGAAACAAATAGTTTGCGCATAGTTTGTTTTTACTGGTAAGGCATCGGCGGATAATTGAGCAGCCGGCGCCAAAGGCCCAGCTGACCGATGCAATAAGATTCACGGTCAATGCAATATAACAACATATCCAGCAGGTTGATCTCATCCATGCCCGGCATCGGCCAGGGGTTGGGACCGTTCAGCTTATCGGCGCCCGCCCTGGCGAAGGCCTCCCGGAGGATGGGCGTGATGCGTTCCCAGTCGGCCCGCAGCGTGTCCAGCGAAGGGTACTCCGCGTCGGCCTGGATGCCATTATGGTTGTCGAACAATGCGTGGGCCTGCTGTTTTTCATTCAATCCCAATGCATTGGCCATTTCGAACCTTTCCTGCACCAAACTTCCTGCCAGCCAGATGGGATGGTTGGCCGGGGTATCGAGCCGCTTGCGGGCATCCTCCTCGGTCAGCCCTTCCAGCACGAAATTGAACATGGGCGTATGCCCGTCGTACAGCAGCAGCCATGCCGCTACTTTACCTGCTTGCGCAACTTCTTGTGTATTCATAATTTCTGGTTTTTAAGCAATTTTCAATAAATGCGTGTAAGCACGGGTCCGCTTCGCGATGAGCGTTACCGCCAGCCCCAGTATGCCCGTGAGGGTGAAAACGAGCGCTATGCCACGGTCCAGCCCGGTGCCGAACCACGGCCCGATGAGCCTTGCGCCTTCGCCATCCGTCATAAAAGGAATGAAGAAGAAATGCGCCAGCGGGCCGATCATGATGGCTGTCAATGGCGACGCCGCCTGTTCGATACTCTGCGCAAACCCGAACACGCGGCCCTGGCGCTCCAGCGGTATCACTTTCTGGATGATGGTCTGCTCCGCCGCCTCCACCACGGGGATCAGGCAGAGGTATACGAACATCCCCACTGCCAGCAACACGATAGAAGCCTGCAGCGCGAAGAAGATGCAGATGGTCCACATGACGATATTGCATAGGAACAACGTCCGGATGGGCTGCCTGCCCAGCCCCGTGCGCGACACGGCGATGCCGCCCACGATGAACCCCAGGCTCAGCACGCCCCAGAGCACACCCCATACTTCTACCGACACGAGCGACAGTCCGTATGGATCCATTAAAGCCATGAAAACCCCGCCCAGGAAGTTATTGAACGTATTAAAGAAGATCAGCCCGAACAGGCCGGGGATCTGCCGCACGATGTTGATAGTGCCGCGGATATCGAGCCGGGGTTTCTCTTCGTGCGGCTCCCGTACGAGCGTTTCCTCCATTTTCACAAAGGAGAGGTGCAGGATGCAGAGGAGCGTTCCGCCCACTGCCGCGGCCATGGTCCAGAAGATGCCGAGCAGCCCGATAGCCAGCCCGCTGAACACCGACGCCACGAGGAATGCGGTGCCATTGGCGGTGCCCACGAGGCCGTTGGCTTTGTCGCGCGTGTCTTCCGGCACGAGGATCGTTACGACCGTTGGCAGGGTGATGTATCGCAGATTGCCTGCCAGGGCGCCCAGGAGCGAGAGCACTATAAAAACCCACAGCACAACGCTCCCGGGGTTTTTGAAAGTCTCCGCCGGCGTGAGGGCGTACACCAGTGCCGCCAGCGCGAAAAACACCAACGAAGCAATGCTGGACAGCATCATGACGCGCTTCTTCTTGTAATGGTCTACGATGGAACCGAGGTAAAATCCGGAAACTGCGACGGTGCCGATATAGATGCCCGCCATCCAGGAGGTGGTGAGTACAGACCTGGTTTCCAGGTACACCCAGAAGGTGACCGCAAACCACACGAAAGTATTGGTGATGCCGGCAACGATGGAATTGATGAGTATTGCGTAAAACGGTTTCATGCATTCAGGTTAAATGGGTACTACAATGGTACGCCCATTCCGCGAAACGGATGATGGCAGGAAGCGACAATTTACAGGGGAAATCGGGCCAGCCTAGTTATCAAGCTGGCGATAATCGAACTGGTGGCGGATGAACCGGTTGAAGAACTGGCCTTTGGAGCCCGACTGCAGCATGCGGGCGTATACATCCGGCGGTACGGGCTGGTAGGCATATACTTTCCCGGAAACGAAAGTGATCACGAGGATTTCCGTTTCGGGGTTGTAGCGCATATGCCGGATAACGGTGGAGGGCATGGCGCGGTGTTTTATTCGTCATAGCCGCCCGGCTTCTGATGGTCGGGGTCGTATGGCGGAACGTTCCGGTTAATGAGTTTATCCTGGCCTTTGTCGCGCGTTTTGCGGTTCTGCTGGATGATGACATACAACAGGATGGCGCTTACGAGCACGATGAATGCAATCAATCCTGAGTTCATGATATGGTGTTTACCCAAGGTAGTGGAAGAATGATGCCAGAGTGGGGCCGGGGCGGGGATTTGGCAGTGGGAGAAGAGAGGAGGAAGAAGGGATTCCCCGCGCTGTGGATTTTCTTCTACGCCGGATCGGCATTGTTTGAAATAATGTAAATTAGGGATACCGGCACACTTGTTGGCCGGTGAACCTTAAATCTTCGCTTTATGAATAAATTCTGGAGAGCATTGATCGCGGGATACGGCGCCAAGAAACTGGGCGGCGGATGTTTAAGCACCATCCTGATCTTTATTATCATTTACTGGGCGCTGGGGCATTGCGGGTAAGCGCTACAGTTTAGTGCCGCAGTACTTGCAGAACTTCGCGTCGGTGTCATGCCCTTCGCGCCCGCAGCCGGGGCAGGCGTTGGCGGAGTGGCCTTTTTCGCGGTAGGCGTGGGCCATTTCTGTAGTCACGATACCGGTGGGAACCGCGATGATGCCATAACCCAGCAGCATGATGAAGCTGGCGATGAACTTTCCGAGCGGGGTGGAAGGCGCTACGTCTCCATAGCCTACGGTGGTGATGGTGACGATCGCCCAGTAGATGGACTGGGGGATGCTGGAGAAGCCCGGGTTATCTTTTTCCACCAGGTAAATCACGGATCCGAGTATAATGACGCAGGTGAGCACGAACAGTATGAAGATGCTGATCTTGCGCATGCTGCGCGCCATGGCTACGGTCAGGAAGCGCATTTCGGAAATGAAGCGGACCAGGCGGAAGATCCGGAAGATGCGGAGGAGGCGCAGTGCGCGGAGTACGAGCAGGGATTGCGCGCCGGCGAATGCAAAGCTGACGTAAGAAGGAATGAGGGCCAGGAGATCGATGACCCCGAAAAAGCTGAACACGAACCGGTGCGGTTTATGGATACAGCTCAGCCGGAGGATGTATTCGATGGTGAAAAGGGCGGTGAAGAGCCATTCAAGAACAAAAAAAAGGCCGCCGTAGCGGTCGTGCAGGCTTTCGACGCTGTCGAGCATGACAACGAGAATACTGGTCAGGATACAGCCGAGCAGGGCAATGTCGAATGCCTTGCCGGCGGGTGTATCTGATTCGTAAATAATCTTTTGCAGGCGTACCTGCCAGGGTTTCAGCTGCCCCATCAGTCATCCTCGTCTTCTTCCTCTTCCAGCCATTCCAGGTAAGCATAGTACCAGTCTTCCAGCTCATCCAGCAGCTGTTGTTTCTTTTCCGGCTCGCCATGGAAATATTCTTCCACGTTATCGATCTCTTCCACGATATCGATATAAGCCATTTCTTCGTCTTCTTCCACGCGCTTCGCAAAGAACCGGGGCTTCTCGGTATGAAAGATATACTCGTTGTCCGGGTCCGTTACGGGATCATCTGCAATCATGAACTTCGGTAGTGCCATTGGATAATCATTTTAGTTACAAACCAGTGAACACAAAAATATGGATTTAACCGGTATGAAAAACATCTAAATCCGGTATGCCATTTGTGGCCGCGCGCAATTAAATTTTCATCTTTCATTTCCCGGAAAACCATATTACCTTTGCAAACATCTGATGATATGATGAACAAAGGGACCATATTAAGGCGCAATAGCCTGGCAGACGATGTTGCTGCCGGCCTGCAAGCGCAGATCGCCGGCGAAACCTACGCCGTGGGCGACCGCCTGCCTGCCGAGCCTGAGCTCATGGCGCAGTTCGGCGTGGGCCGCAGCACCGTGCGGGAAGCGGTACGGCTGCTCGTCAACGCCGGCATGCTGCGGGTGCAGCAGGGCCAGGGCACTTTCGTAACGTCGCGGCAGCCGCTCACCGGCCCGCTCGGCAAAAAGCTCCACGGGGCCGATTACCAGGAGCTCAATGAAGTGCGCCTCCTGCTCGAAGTGAAGATCGCCGAAAAAGCAGCGCTCCACCGCACCCGCGACGATCTCGCGCGCATGAAGACCTACCTCCGCGCCCGCGAGAAATTCGCCAAATCCGGAAATGTAGACGCCACCATGCAGGCCGACGTACACTTCCATACCAGCATCGCCGTGGCATCCAAAAACAGCATCATGCTCGAGCTGTACCAGACCATCGCCACGCATATGCTGCAGTCGTTTAAAGACCGCCATAAAGACACGAGCGATTTCGCCATCACCCAGTCCATGCATAAAGCCCTCCTCGACGCCATCGCCGACCAGGACCCCGCCGCCGCATTGCTCTGGGCCACGCGCATCAGCACCCATAACCGTTGAAACCATTCTTTACACTATAAACATCAGATGATCTGACAACAATGGACACTACGCTTGAAACGGACGACCCGCAGGTACAGGCCAGGCAACTGGCGGAGAAGACCGCCTTTTCCGTGCTTATCGCCCTGAGCTTTACGCACCTGCTGAACGACACGATCCAGTCCCTTATCCCCGCGATCTATCCGCAGCTGAAGGATTCCCTTCACCTCAGTTTTTCGCAGGTGGGGCTAATCACCCTCACCTTCCAGCTTTCCGCTTCCATCCTGCAGCCGCTTGTGGGACTGTACACCGACAAGCGCCCGCAGCCGTACTCCCTGGCCATCGGCATGGGATTCACGCTGGTGGGACTGCTCTGCCTCGCCATGGCGCATTCCTTCGCGATCGTACTGGTTTCGGTGGCGCTCGTGGGCATGGGCTCGGCGGTTTTCCATCCCGAAGCTTCGCGGCTGGCGTACATGGCTTCCGGCGGAAGGCATGGCATGGCGCAATCGCTCTTCCAGGTGGGCGGCAATACGGGCAGCTCCCTCGGCCCACTGCTCGCCGCGGCCATCATCGTGCCTTTCGGGCAGTCGAGCATCGCGTGGTTCTCGCTCATCGCCATGCTGGCTATTTTCGTGATGCTCCGCATCAGCAAATGGTACCTGGGCAACACCCATCGCATCAAACCGAAAAAACAAGCCGGCCATCATGCCGCCATACAACTGTCGAAAGGGAAAGTGGCATTTGCGCTGGGCATCCTGCTGCTGCTGATCTTTTCCAAATACTTCTACATGGCGAGCTTAACCAGCTATTACACGTTCTACCTCATCGGTAAGTTCAACGTATCGGTACAGGCCGCGCAGGTATATCTCTTCGTGTTCCTCTTCGCCATCGCGGCGGGCACCTTCATCGGCGGCCCCGTCGGCGACCGCATCGGCCGGAAATACGTGATCTGGATCTCGATCCTGGGCGTAGCGCCCTTCGCATTGCTCATGCCACATGCCAACCTGTTCTGGACCGTGATCCTCAGCGTCTTCATCGGTGTGATCCTTTCCTCCGCGTTCTCCGCCATTCTCGTATATGCGCAGGAGCTCATGCCTGGCAAAGTAGGCATGATCGCGGGGCTGTTCTTCGGGTTCGCATTCGGCATGGCAGGCGTAGGATCTGCGCTGCTGGGGGAACTGGCCGACCGCACCAGCATTTACTACGTGTACGAAGTGTGTGCATATCTTCCGCTGATCGGGCTGCTCACGGGCTTCCTTCCCAACATCGAAGGCAGCCGCAAAAAATAAGCATCCCTTGTCTGTTAACGAAAAAGGATGGCCATTACGGTCATCCTTTTTCTTTTTGCGGTGCGGGGAAAAACTACAATCGCAGGTAAGAAGTCAGCTGGATCGCATGCCTGTTTTCGGAATACCTGTACGGGCGCGTGTAATGGTGCATGTACCCCAGCTCCAGGTCGAACTTGCGGCTGAAGCGGTACCCCGGGCCAACAAACATCCGGTTTTCGCTGATGCCGGTTTGGCCGTAGTAGGAATTTTTGTTGAGGTCGATGAATACTTCGTCCTGCAGGGCGGCATACATGCCTTTCGTGAAATGCTTATCGCCATTGAACGGCAGCATGCCCCTGAGCTGGTACCGGAAGCGGTGACCCGTATAATATCTTGTTTCTTCCAGGTCGGCAGGGTGGTAAATGGTTTCGCTCAGGAAACGTTGTTCCAGCCGGGCGCGGTGTTCGAGCCGGAGCATTTTAACCGGGTGGGTGAAGGCGAACTGCTGCCAGATGCGGCGTTCTTCTTTGGCGCCCCTGTCGGTATAATCGATGTGGGCATAACCGGCCGACGCGGTCATACTTTCATTGATATGATAATTAAGACCGGGGCGGAGCACGATCGTCTGGTTCGGGCTGTGGCGCTGCCCGAGGCGGTACTGGAGTTCTGCATAGACGCTGAATTTGGATTTGGGGATACGGAAAGTGGAGTAATGGGTATACCATCCGCGGATGTCGATCTGGGCCATCATAGCTCCCGATTGCAGGAGCAGGGCAAGGAGGATAAGCATGCGTTTCATGATCCGAAATTAGGGTGCCTTTCGCGATACCGGCCGGCTTAAACCGACAGTTCAGGCACAAAAAAGGACGGCTCGCGGCCATCCTTTTTTAAAGAAATGTTAAAGCGGTTTACAACCTTACATACGTGGCCAGCTGGATCACGTTGTTGGTAACGTGGAAAGTGTTCTGCCCGTTGAAGCGCATCGTGTAATGATGCAGGTATCCCGCCTCCAGGTCGAATTTGGAGCTGAAGCGGTAACCGATGGCGCCGTAGGCGCGGTTCTGGTCGAAAGCGTGGCTGTTCGCGTACCCGGTGTTGGCGAAATTGATGAAGATTTCGTTTTGCACCGCGCCGAAGAACCCTTTCGTGAAACCGGCCCGCCCGCTGAAAGGCAGCAATCCTCGTACGAAATACCGTACCCTGTGGGATACGTTGCTTTCCACTTTCTCCGGCTCCCGCCCATTCATGGCCGCCACAACGGGAATGAAACGCTGCTCTACCCGCACGCGGTGCTGGAACGGCATGAACTTCCCGATGTTGTGGGTAACGATAAGCTGTTCCCAGATCCGGTGCTCGGAAAACATCTGCCCCAGCGCACGGTTGCCGACGTTGGCGTAGCCTGCGGTGAGGATGATGTTCTTCCGCGCGTGGAAGTTGACGCCGGGCCGCACGATGTAGGTTTGCAGGGATTCCCAGTTGTCGGAGCTGCGAAGCTGCCCGTCGAAATGGATGCTGAATTTGCTGTCCGGTATGCGGTAGGTGGAAAAATTGGCAAACCAGCCGCTGAATTGGCTTTGTGCCACTACGGAGGCGCTTTGGATGAGGAGCGCGCATAATAGAATTGATCTGATCATATCTTCAAAAATAACACATGATCATCCCCCCACCAACCCGCCACCAGCCGTTTGTCCGTTAAATCTTACCTTTGCCGTATTAAATAGTGATGAACATGCCGGTATTGACCGCTACAGATTACGCTGCCCCTTTCCTGCTGAGCAACCGGCATCTGAACACGGTTTTCCCGACACTGTTCCGCCGTATCGCCCCCGCGCTCTACCAGCGCGAGCGTATTCCCACGCCCGATAATGACTTCCTCGACCTGGATTTCAGCCGTACCGGCAGCCGCAGCGCCGTCATCATCCTGCACGGCCTGGAAGGCAATTCCACCCGCGTATACGTCACCGGGATGGTGCATATTTTCAACGACAGCGGATTCGATACCGTTTCCATGAACTTCAGGGGCTGCAGCGGGGAAAGCAACAAAGCCCTCCGCTTCTACCATAGCGGCGAAACGGGCGACCTGCAAACCGTCATCGACCACATCTCCCCGCATTACGACCACATCCACCTGGTCGGGTTTTCGCTGGGCGGGAATGTGATGTTGAAATATGTGGGCGAGAAGGGCACTTCCATTCCCAAAATCGTCAAATCCGCCGTGGCGGTCTCCGTACCGGTAGACCTGCTCGACAGCTCCACAGAACTGGAAAAGCGCCACAATGCCATCTACCGGATGCGCTTCATCCGCTCCCTGGGCGAAAAGCTCACCGAGAAAGCCAAAGCCTACCCCAACGATATTTCCCTGCAGGGATTCTCCGCCATCCGCACTTTCCGGGAATTCGACGACCGCTATACCGCACCCCTGCACGGCTTCCGGGACGCGTTAGACTACTGGCGGCAGTCCAGCTCCGTATTTTACCTGCAAGGCATCTCCATCCCCACGCTCCTCATCAACGCCCTCGACGATCCCTTCCTCGGAAAAGGCTGCTATCCCTTCGACGCGGCTTCCGCCAACCCGAACTTCCACCTGGAAACACCGGAGAACGGCGGCCATGTGGGTTTCGTCACTTTTTCGGAGAAGTATTACTGGTCCGAAAAGCGCGCCTGGCAGTTCATCCGGCACCACCGTTGATCGCGGAAACGGCAGATTCTGTAGCTTTATAGTATGGAAAGAATACAGTCCCTCGAAGAATTCTACCGTGCGAAGCAGATCCCCGTTCCGGAAGGCATGAACCGGGAACTGGGACATTTCAACGTTTTCAACTCCTCCGACTATATCGGCAAAGACATCCCGATGCCTTACAGCCGCAAGGATTTTTATAAAGTCGCATTCGTCAGCGGCCGCAACCGTTATTTCTTCGCCGACAAAACCATGGATGTGGACCAGTTCGGCCTCTTTTTCGCCAACCCGCAGGTGCCTTACCAATGCGAGCACCTCGACGAGCGGCAGGCGGGCTTCTTCTGCATCTTCACGGAAGCCTTTTTCCACGGGCATTCCTCCCTCAAACTCAGCGATTTCCCCCTCTTCCGCCCCGGCGGCACGCCGCTCATCTGTCTTCCGGAAGCGCAGGTGCAGCCTGTTATCGACCTTTTCCAGAAAATGATCGCCGAGCTGCATTCGGATTACGCCTATAAAAACGATCTGCTGCGGAACTACGCGATGGAGCTGATCCACCTGGGCATGAAGCTGCAACCTTCCGCCGCGCCCCATTTGCCTACGAACGCGGCCACACGCATCTCTTCCCTGTTCTCGGATCTGCTGGAACGGCAGTTCCCCATCGAATCGCCGCGGCAGCAGGTGAACCTGCGCACGGCCTTCGACTTCGCGGCACAGTTATCCATCCACGTCAACCATCTCAATAAAGCGCTGAAAGACGCGACGGGCAAATCCACCTCGGATCACATTGCCGACCGGGTGCTCCAGGAAGCCAAGGCCCTGCTGAAGCACACCGATTGGAATGTTTCCGAAATAGGGTACAGTCTTGGGTTCCAGGAACCCGCCCACTTCAATAATTTCTTCAAGAAAAAAACACAGCTCACGCCCCGCACTTTCCGTACAGCCTGACGGTCAGGACGGATTCTTCCGGAACACCGCGGTGTCCGTTGCCAGCACGGGCATGCGGTAGCCGCCGGTATCTACGTTCGCATCGGGCAGCGCCTTGCGAAGCTGCTCCACGCCCGCGGCGGATACGCCTGTGCCGTACAGGAAAACTTCCTGCAGACCGGCTTGTTTGTGGAGATATCCCAGCCCTTTATCGGTGATTTTGGTGCCGGTGAGGTTGAGGTATTTGAGTTGTTTGGCGTTGGAAAGATATTGCAACCCCTGGTCGGTTACGCCCGTGTATTCCAGCTGGAGCCGCGTGAGGGCGGGCAGCCCTGCGATGACCTGCAGGCCGCTGTCGCCCATGGCGGAGCCGGCGAGGTTGAGCCATACGATTTGTTTGCCCAGCGGTTGCAGCAGCTGCGCCTCCGCGTTGCCGAAAGCGGGCGCATTCACCGCGCTCACCATCACGAACCCGCTGTTGGCCGCAACGGGCATCACTTTCAAACCGGTATGCACGAGCGCGTTCACGGCTTCGGTGGGCGGTTCGGCGGTCTCGGAAAGCGGCATGTAGGGATGGGTGCCGTCGCCGGAGGGTTTCATGCCTTCGAACGCCAGCTGGATGCGCGGGGACTTCTTCAGTTCGCGGACGGTCGCGGAATCCGGGGCGCCCTGCTGGATCCACCAGTAGAGGATTTCCAGGTCGAGCGGCGTGAGTTGCGGCTTGCCTTTGGGCGGCATGCGGTGGTCGTCGGATTCGGGAAGGATGAGGCGCTTGTAGAGCTCGCTCATTTCGGGGATGCTGTCTTTCAGCACCGGCCCGTTTTCCCCGCCCGCGCGGATATGCGCGATGCCATCGAGCCGGAGGCCGCCTTTCAGCTTTTGTTCGTTATGGCAGGTATAGCATTTCTTTTCGAGGATGGGCTGAACGAGGTGTTCGTATACTTTGGCGTCGTCGATGTTTTTATAAGCGGCGGCAGCAGGGGCCTGCTTCTTCCCGAACGGCCAGGCGGCGGTGAGATAATCTTCGCCATGGGTGAGGTTGCCACCGTAATGTCCCGCAACCGAAAGCGCGAGGATCATAAGGGCGGACACCGGCAACCAGGATTTGCGGAACAGGCCGTATTTGCGGAATATGCAAAGCACGATGGAAAGCACCGCCACGGCAATGCCCATCCACATATGCAGGTTCAGCGCGGCTTCGTCGTACCCGCCCGACAGCGACAGCAGGTAACCCGCCACGCATGCCGCCACGGCGGAGATAGCACCAAACAGCAATGTCGGTAATACGGCCGCGCCCAATACGGCCAGCTGCCGGAAGCGGCTCAGCCATTCGAGGACGAACGCGATGATCAGGATACCGATCGGCAGGTGAACGAGTAAGGGATGGAACCGGCCGATAAACAGTCCCCATCCGCTTTGCAACAAAATCGTCATGCGCCGTAACGTGCTTTTAAAAGATCTTTCATATGTACATTGATGGCCCATTGGTCGGCCAGGGGTTGCCGGGTATAAGGTAAGGTCGGCATGTAATCCGCGGGCCCGAATTCGGTGAGCACGGTCATGACTTCGCCTTTGGCGCGTTTCATTTTCGCCACTTCATCCCACCATGCAAAATGCGCTTTCACAGCATGTTCCCATTCCGGTGCGCGGGGATCGTTCACCTGCGGCCCTTCCGGGTGGCCGATCCTGGCGTGGATGTGGCCAACGCGCTGGAGCGCGAGGGCTACGGTTTCCTGCTGGTCTGCCAGGAAGGATTCGTGCACATTACACCAGTGCGAAATATCCAGCGTCAGGCGGAGATCGGGTTTGGCTTCGATGAACTTCCGCGTGATATGCGCGGCGAACATCATGCGCGCGCGGTGCGTTTCGTGGTAGATGGGTACGCCCGACGACCGGGACACGCGCGTGGTGATATCGATCAGCAGGTTATTCTGCAATTCGGTGTAATAATCCCGGCCGGAATGGCAATTCACGTACAGGGGTTTCTTCCGCCGGTTGCCGGTAGCGGCCAGCAGGGTAGCTTCGAATGACTTCGCGTGTTCGGTGAACTCGTTGCTGCCCCCTGAAGCCAGGAACCCTACTTCCAGTCCGTACTTTTCCACGGCGTCGAAGATCTCTTTCTGTGCTTCCGGCGAGCCGGGCCACCACACTTCGATGCCGTCGTAGCCGGCTTCTTTGGCTTTCTTGCAGAGGGCGTCGCGGTTGCCGGGGAAACCCCAGTCGGTAGCCAGCACTACCAGTTTAAAACCTGCCTGCGCGGCCGGCATATTCGCCACGGCCGGGAGTTGCGACAATAAAGTGCCCGCGCCCAGGGCAGCGGTGCGCTGGAGAAAATTCCTCCGGTTGATCGTTTGTTGCATGAACTATCCTAAAATTTCCTGAATAACATGACCATGCACATCGGTAAGCCGGAACGGCCGCCCCTGGAACTGGTAGGTCATTTTTTCGTGATCGAATCCTAATTGTTGCAAAATGGTAGCGTGAACGTCGTGCACTGCAACCTGTCCTTTTACGGCGCTGAACCCGATCTCGTCGGTTTCGCCCCAGCTGCCGCCGCGCTTTACGCCGGCGCCGGCCATCCACATGGTAAAGGCTTCCACGTGGTGGTCGCGGCCCATGTAAGGCATGTCTTTACCGTCGCGGTTTTCCTGCATGGGCGTGCGGCCGAATTCGCCGCCCCATACCACCAGCGTTTCGTCGAGCAGCCCGCGCTGCTTCAGGTCGAGCAGCAGGGCGCTGATCGGTTTGTCGATCTCGCGGCATTTGTTGCGCATGCCGTAGTTCACTGCCGTAGCTTCGTCGGTGCCGTGCGCATCCCATCCCCAGTCGAACAGCTGCACAAAGCGGACGCCTTTTTCCACCAGTTTCCGGGCCAGCAGGCAATTGTTCGCGAACGATTCCTTGCCCGGCTCGGTGCCGTATAATTCGTGTATGTATTGCGGTTCGTTATTGATATCCATCACGCCCGGCACAGAGATCTGCATCTTGTAAGCCAGTTCGTACTGCGAAATGCGCGAAAGTATTTCCGGGTCCTGGAAGGCTTCATATTCGAGGCGGTTCACTTCGTTGATGGCCTGGATGCCCTGGTACCGCAAGTCGCGGTTCAGCCCATCGGGGTCGCTGAGATAGAGGACCGGCTCGCCTTTCGAACGGCATTGCACGCCCTGGTACACGCTGGGCAGGAACCCGCTTCCCCAGACGCTCTTGCCGGCATCCGGCGTTTTCCCGCCGGAGGTCAGCACCACGAAACCGGGCAGGTTGCTGTTCTCGGAACCCAGCCCCCACGTCACCCACGAACCGATGCTGGGCCGCCCGAGGCGCGCGCTGCCGGTGTGCATGAACAACTGTGCCGGACCGTGGTTGAACTGGTCGGTCTGCACTGCTTTCAGAAAACTCACATCATCGACCCGCTCCGCGAAGTGCGGCATATAATCCGACACCCAGGCGCGGCTTTCGCCGTGTTGCTGGAAAACCGCCTGCGGCCCCAGCATGCGCGGCACCCCGCGGATGAAGGCGAACTTCTTGCCTTCGAGGATGGATTGCGGGCAGAGCTGGTTGTGCAGTTTCTCCAGTTCCGGTTTATAATCGAACATCTCCAGCTGCGAGGGCGCGCCGGCCATGTGCAGGTAAATCACGCTTTTAGCCCTGGCGGGGAAATGCGGGGCGCGGGGCTCCAGCGGGTTGAGGCTTTGCACCGGCGCGGCAGACGACCCTGAAAACAGGTTGCATCCGCCCAGGAGGGAACCCAGTGCGGTGGCGCCCAGGCCCGTCACGCAGTCGTTAAGGAAGTGGCGGCGGGAGAAAAACCGGGCGGCCCGGTCGTTGGCTTCTTGAATTATTTTTTCTGCCATGATCATCAGGATTTGGTCAGGAACTCGTCCAGGTTCATTAATGCATTGGCGACTACGGTGAGTGCGGCCAGGTGTGCTTTTTCGGCGTCCGGCACCGCGCGCATATTGAATGCGTCCGCGGCGGCGGGGTCTTTTTTGTATTGCTGAAGGGCCTGGTTGTAGAGCTTTTCCAGCACCGCGGTCTTCGCGTCGCTGATATCTTTGCTCATGGCCAGTTTATAGCCCCGTTTGATACAGGCTTTCGCATCCTTGCCCCCGTCTTTCTCCATCCGCTGCGCCAGGGTGCGCGCCGCTTCAAGGTACACGGGATCATTCAGCGTCACCAGCGCCTGCAAAGGCGTGTTGGTGCGGATACGCCGCTGCAGGCATACCTCCCGGCTGCTGCCGTCGAAGGTGATGGAAGATGGATATGGGCTCGTCCGTTTCAGGAAAGTATATACACCGCGGCGGTGCTGGTTCCCGTTTTCGGAAGTCTTCCAGGTGTCGCCGCTGTAAACGGTCATCCACACGCCATCCGGCTGCAAAGGCATCACTGCCGCACCGCCCATGTTCAGGTTGAGCAGGCCGCTGACGGCCAGCGCCTGGTCGCGCACTTGTTCCGACGACAGCCGGAATCGCGGCCCGCGGGCCAGCAAACGGTTGGCAGGATCTTTCTCCTGCAACTCCGGCGTGCTCTTCGAATCGCGGCGGTATGCGGCCGACAGTACGATTTCGCGGAGCATGCCCTTCACGCTCCATTTATGTTTATGTACGAACTGGTAAGCGAGATAGTCGAGCAGGGCGGGATGTGATGGGGTAAAACCCTGCGTCCCGAAATCCTCCAGCGTTTCCACGAGCCCTATGCCGAAAAGCTGCTCCCACAAGCGGTTGACCATCACGCGGCTGGTCAGCGGGTTTTCCGGCGCCATGAGCCACTGCGCGAGGCCGAGCCTGTTGGCCGGCGCGCCTTTGGGGAATGCGTTCAGCGAAGCGGGCGTTCCCGGCTGCACCTGGTCGCCATGCACCAGCCAGTTGCCCCGTTCAAAAATATAAGTCGGACGGAACAGTTCGGCATGGTTCTCCACCATCACCGGCATGTCCGGCGGGTAAGCGGTTACCAGGTCATGGAATTTCTTCTGCATATCCACATACCCCGCCTGTCCTTTGCCCGGCAGGCTATGCCGGAACGCCATCCATTCCACGTTGGCCACGGATTGCGTCGGTTTCAGCGAGGGGTTGCGGAAGATGAAATACAGGTCGTGCCGCCCTTCGAGCGGGCGTAACGTGATCGGTAACACGACATTCCCTTCTTTCAGCGGAACGTTGGCGACAACGGGGCCTTTCAGGCTGTCGGCCCTGATCTCCAGGTGGCCGCCGGGCCCGCCCCAGTAGCGGAGGAAGAGCTGGTCGGCGCCGTTGAGGGGGATATTTTTCATCCGGCAGCTGCCGCCGTGGCGGACGCTCATCCATTTCGTATCGGCGAGCTCACCGTTAATATAAAGGTCAGCATCGTGGGCGTGGACTTTCGGTTCGAGCGTCCGGAGGAAAACCTTCGCGTCCTCCAGTTCGGTGGCGTTGCCGAACTGCTTCACCCAATGTGTGACGGCGTCCACTTCCTTGCGCTGCAGGGAGTCGTAGAACCGCAGTTTGGGATGTTCGCCCTGGGTGTCTTCGTCGCGGGTATTATTCAGGAAGGCCATTAATTTATAATAGTCTTCGAAGCGGAAAGGATCGTACGGGTGGCTGTGGCACTGGACGCAGGCGATGGTAGTGCCCTGCCATACTTCCATGGTGGTGTTGACGCGGTCGATGATGGCCGCGGTGCGGAATTCTTCGTCCTGCGTACCGCCTTCGTCGTTACTCATGGTATTGCGGTGGAAGGCGGTGGCGATGAGCTGGTCGTCGGTGGGCGAAGGGAGGAGGTCCCCGGCGAGCTGTTCGATGGTGAATTTATCGAAGGGCATGTCGGCGTTGAAGGCGTTGATGACCCAGTCGCGGTATCGCCAGAAATCGCGGCGGGTGTCTTTTTCATATCCTTTGCTGTCGGCGTACCGGGCGAGGTCGAGCCACATGGAGGCCCATTTTTCGCCGAACTGGGGGGATGCGAGGAGGGAATCCACCATCCGGGCGTAGGTTTCTTCGCTGAAGCTGGCGGCGAATGCGGCGGCGCGGGCTTCTGACGGCGGGATGCCGGTGATATCGAGGGAGAGCCTGCGCAGGAGGGTTTGGGGATCTGCCTGCGGAGCTGGCTCAACTTTTTCCGCTTCGAGTTTTTCGTTGATGTAATGATCGACGGTAGCATTGGCTACGGGCGCTTCCGGGGCTACGTAAGCCCAGTGCTCGCCCCATTCGGCGCCTTGTTCGACCCAACGGGTGAGGACGTCGATTTCGTCGTCGGAGAGCTTGCTGGCCTTGAGGGGCATGCGCTCTTTGGGATCGTTGGTGTGGAGGCGGCGGATGAATTCGGAGGCGCCGGCGTCGCCGGGGATGATGGCGGGTTTACCGCTTTTGGTGACACCGAGGGCTTCTTCGCGGAAGAGCACGCTGAAGCCGCCGCTTTGCTTAACGCCGCCGTGGCAGCTGATGCAATGCTTGTTCAGAATAGGCTTTACTTCGGTGCTAAAATCCACCTTTTTACCTGAGCCGCACCCTCCGAGCCATGCGGCGGCGAAAGGTATGAGGGCCAGGCCGGCGAAAATCCAGCGTCTGGAGCGAATGGTCATTGTCATGATAAATGGCCGTGGAAACATTTTTTAGATGAACGAATATGACGTATGGACGCAAAATTATAACGCGGGAGCCCTTGTTTAACCGGGTCTTCTGCTAATATCATACAAATCCTTGCTAATATCCTTTACATTAAGTGTACTAAGTACCCAATCTACAAAAACGCGGTAAAATCTGCAAGTTGAGTTTACAAACGGCAAAAAAAGAAGGGTGAAAGAATTCACCCTCCGGTATATGCATACATTAGACATGAGACTTATTTGAGGCCGATACGGACAACGGGACCGTTAATTTTTGTCTGTCCGCGGCCGGGAGGTTTCATTTCCTGTAACCCGCAGCCGGGGCGCGCGGGGGCGCAGCTTTGGCACTTGGGGACATGGACGTTGAAAGGCCGGCGAATCGGCTTGCCGTGAATCAGGCCGGTAATCCGGCTATAGGGCTACCGGCGATTGACCACAGCAGTTATAAATTAATAGAGTGAATTTTGGGGGGCGAGGGGTGAAGTGTGAAAAAAAAATATTTCGTTTTGAATATTTCACCCTTTAGCCAAAAATCCATGTCTAAACCTCGTAACTCATATCTTATGGAATCAATCGCAAGCAGGCTGAAAATCTTCCTGAAGCATAAAAAGCTGGGTACCTCTGATTTTACCAGGCAACTGAAATACAAAAGCTGCGAGAAGATCGCGCGGCTGTTCCGGGTAGAAAATGCCAAGCCCAGCGTGGATATCGTAGCCGATATCGCCGCCCGGTTCTCTGAACTGAGCATCCGCTGGCTCCTGACAGGCGAAGGCACCATGCTCCGCCACACCGCAGCTACCCGTTCCGCTACCCAACCGGAGAACATCCTCCGCGCGGAAGCCCTCGAGTCCCTCCTCCTCCAGAGCCGGATGGAAGAACCCGACGTCACCCACCGAATTTCAATCGCAGAAAACATATAACCAACCATGTCCTTCCTGTGACGCCCCTATTTTTAAAGGGCTGCCCTGAAAAGCAGCCCTTTCTATATTAACGCTCCCTACCATCTGCACATCCGGAAAAGCCATCACTTGGTATAAACACCAGTGCCGCCACTCCCCCGGCGACCGTGGCGGCGGAGATAACGGGGAACGACAGTGGAGCCGATTGACGCATAAAAAAAAGGCACAAGCAGAAGCTCGCGCCCGTTATATTAGCAGCATATTCCTATAAGGCGTTGTTGTGAAATGGACGGCTTGCATAACAACCTGGCCTGCACCATAACGGCAGTCAGGGGCATCCGCATGTAGCTGAAGAATCTCAGGTTTGGAGTCAGTACATTGGGGTCATGCTTCGCATCGTTTCTCGTGGAAGTAAAGGTAAACCGCTTAACATTAAACTCCACCACATAAACATGTGAAATGGCGGTTTCGGCAGACAGAACGTAATATTGATGGTGTAAACCGGTTATTTTTGTACCGTTCAGCCGTTTCCCCCATGCCCCAGGTCCATTTCTTCCTGCTGGCCATCCTGATGCCAGCCTTCATGAGTCTCCCCGCGCCGGAAATCCACCGGTCCCGCATCCTCGCAAACCTGCATGCCGGCCTGCCCTCCCATTCCAACCGGCAGGCGAATCCGCACCGGATACATAAGACTACCGACACCAATGCCCCCTTTTTCTCCCAGCTGACGCAGTCGGAATTCCGGCCGTCCGCGCAGATCGAATGGGCGTTTCAGCAACCGGCCTGGCGGAAAGGCTGGATCTACGGGCTGGCCGCGCTCCTGCTGGCTGCCGTCACCTACACCATCCACCGCCTGCGGATCAACCACATCCTGGCCACAGAAAAGGTCAGGAGCCGCATCGCCCGCGACCTGCACGACGATATGGGCAGCACCCTCACTTCCATCAATATCATGAGCGCCATGGCGCAGAAAAGCGCCGCCCGGGGAGATCACGACAAAACCCGGGAGTTCCTCGGCAAAATCGGCGAAAGCACCACCCGCATGATGGAAAGCATGGACGACATCGTGTGGAGCATCAATCCCCTGAACGACAGCACCCCGCGCGTCATCGCCCGCATGCGCGAATTCACCACCGGCATGCTCGAGGCACGGGGCATCGGGTTCGCTTTCAATATCGATGAGAAGATCTATCACCGCAAACTGCAACTCGATAACCGCCACGACTTCTTCATGATCTACAAGGAATCCATCACCAACATCGCCAAATATGCGCAATGCACCTTCGCCGATATCCGCATCCAGCTACGCAAAGGCCAGCTGGTGCTGCGCGTGCAGGACAATGGCGCGGGCTTCGACGTAAAGGCCGCCGGCGACGGCGACGGGCTCATGAACATGCAGCGGCGGGCCTACCGCATGAACGGGCAGTTCAGCATCCAGAGCCAGATCGGGAAAGGAACGGTGGTCACCCTCATGTTCCCAACCACATAAGCATGTGATTGGCGCGCACCGGGGCGTTCGTTACCTTTACACCAGTTATCAACTACCAAACCCAGGATATGATCCGTATCGTGTTATACGAGGATAACACCAAACTGCGGGAGAACCTTACTTTACTGATCGACGGAGCACATAATTTTGTAGTATGCGGCGCATTCCGCAATTGTGACAACATCCTCCGGCAAACGGACGAGCTGCTTCCCGATGTACTGTTAATGGATATCGACATGCCAGGCACCAACGGCATCGACGGCCTGCGCATCGTGCGTTCCCGTTACCCCCAGCTGCCCATCCTCATGCTCACCGTGTTCGACGATAACCAGCATGTTTTCGAAGCCATCAGGGCCGGCGCCGACGGCTACCTGTTGAAGAAAACCCCGCCGGACAAGCTCCTGGAATACATCCAGGACGTGTACGACGGCGGCGCGCCCATGACTTCCGGCATCGCGCGGCAGGTGCTGCACCTGTTCGCCCGCCAGCCTTCCGACCGCAACGAGATGTACAACCTTTCCGAGCGCGAGAAGGAAGTGCTGCAACTGCTGGTGAACGGGTATAGTTATAAAATGATCGCGTCGGAAATTTTCATATCCATCGACACCGTGCGTTCGCACATCAAAAAAATCTACG
>NZ_CALNBI010000265.1 GCF_937874145.1 uncultured Chitinophaga sp.
CAATCTACGCCCCGTTTCCATATCCGCCCATTTCCACGGGTATTTCGCCAACTGTATGGAGAATAAGGGAAACAATTGCCCTTTGCGGCGTAGTTGCCGCAGCCAGATCCTGTCTCCGGAAGGATTGGTAACAAGGCTACCGGTGATGCGTCCCGGCTGGTACATCCTGCCATGGCGCCGTTCGTACCGTATCTAACAAACATTAATTTCAAGTTGTTCGTTAAAACGCGGGAATTTCATTTGTCTTATCACGCGGTGCAAATCCGGGCATGTATGTACCCGGAGCCCTATGCCATAAAAAAAGCCCGCCGGGGCAGGCGGGCTTTTTCCTATGATACGTAAGCTATTTTATGATTCCTCGCGCACTTCCACTTTGGCGATGCGGTGCTGGTCCATTTGCTTCACTTCGAAGCGGAGCCCGCGCCATTTGATGCTGTCGCCCGCGGCGGGGATGCGCCCCAGCCGGTCGAGGATGAAGCCGCCGAGGGTGGCGAAGTTGACGAGGTTGATCTTCTTCTGGTCGGCCGGGATGTGCATCCGTTCGAGGAATTCCACGAAAGGGATCTGCGCGTCCACGAGCATGGCGCCGTCTTCCTGCCGTTTCATCTCATATTCGAATTCGTTGGTTTCGGAGATGTCGCCTACCAGCGCATCCACGATATCGTTGATGGTGATCATCCCTTTCACGGCGCCGAACTCGTCGACCACCATGCCCTGGTACACCCTTTCCTTGCGGAAGAGATCGAGGATCTGGTAGGTGCGGTTGTGCGTGGTGATGAGGAGCAGTTTCTTTTTGTAGGATTCCAGTTGCAGGAGGGATTCGGTCAGGTTGTCGTTCAGCAGGTCTTTTGAATAGACGAAGCCGTACACTGAATCGAGGTCGCCGTTGGTGAGCGGGTAGAGCGTGTGCTTGTTGGAAAGTATTTTTTGCCGGTTGATTTCCGCGGAATCGTTCACGTTGAGCCACACCAGCTCGTTGCGGGGCGTCATGAGCGTGGAGGCCTGGCGGTCGCCGAGGTTGAACACATTCTGGATGAGCGCTTTTTCCGTTTCTTCGATCACGCCGCCCTGGTGGCTTTCGGCGATGATGACTTTCAGTTCCTCTTCCGAATGGATATCGCCGTGTTCGTGCACGGGCGTGATGCCGGCGAGTTTCAGGATCGCGTTGGCGAAGCCGTTGAGCATCCAGATAAACGGGCGGAAGATGACGTAGAACACTTTCAGCGGCAGCGCCACGGCAAAAGTGGTGGGCACCGGTTTGCGGATCGCGAGGGATTTGGGCGCCAGTTCGCCGAAAACGATATGCAGCACGGTGATGCAGAAGAACGCTACCGGCAGGGCGATCTTGTGCGCAGTAGCGGGATCGATGGTGAGGCCCATCGCGCCGAAAAGGGACAGGATCAGGGTCGTCATCACATCCTCGCCCACCCAGCCAAGACCCAGCGATGCGAGCGTGATCCCCAGCTGCGTGGCGGCCAGGTACCCGTCGAGGTTGTTGACGATGCTCCGCGCTATGTTGGACACGGCGGCGCTGCGGCCGGCGCTTACTTCGATCTGGGAAGAACGCACTTTCACAATGGCGAATTCGGCGGCAACGAAGAAGCCGTTCAGCAAAACGAGGAACAAAGTAAGCAGGATATCAAAAGTCATTTTGTCTTAAAAGTTAAACCATAAAGATATGGTTTGCTGCCACTTTCAGCAAGTTGTTTTCCATACGGTTGTTTCTGGGGAATGGAATTTGCAGGATGATCGGTAAACGAACCTCATGAAAAATACCACCATCGCCAACACCGCCCGGATCGCCCTTGGCGCGGGGCTCGTTCTCGCGGGCATCGCGCACCTCACTTTCAAGCGCAGGGAATTCCAGGCGCAGGTGCCGGACTGGGTGCCCCTCAAAAAAGACGATACCGTCGTGTATTCAGGGATCGCGGAAATCGCGCTGGGCAGCTCGCTGATCCTGTGCAACAAACGCCAGCGCAAACCCATGGGCAAAATCGCCGCAGCATTCTTTACCGCCGTGTTTCCCGGCAACATTTCCCAATACGTGCACAAACGGGACGCCTTCGGACTGGATACTGACGGGAAACGCTTCGCGCGCCTGCTGTTCCAGCCGCTGCTGGTGTACTGGGCGCTGAAGTGCACGCACAAAAGCTGACGGCGCAGCGATACATAACCGCTGGTCATATTTTCATGGAACATTGCGGATTAAATAGTATATTCACCATACAGATCAATCAAAAGGAAAAGGAGCGATAAAAAACAATGCAAATATCCGCTCATAACAAGTCAATATAGCGTCAGAGATAAGCAAGCGCCCCGGGGGCAACGTTCCATATTTGACCAGATAAGCCACGTGAAGTAAGATCCGTATTCGTGAACACTGAAATCGTCCGTCCGTACCATGTTCCATCGTTATGTAATATTCGCCGCCGGCCTGACCGCCGCATTATTTTCCTGCAACACCAACACGCAGCCACGTACCGCCGAAGTGATGCCGGATTCCATCGATTATAGTTTCCATATCCGGCCGATATTATCCGACAAGTGCTTCGCCTGCCACGGCCCCGACGCCAACAAGCGCGAAGCCGGCCTGCGGCTCGATATTGCGGACAGCGCCTATAAAGCCCTGCAGGAATCGCCCGATATGCACGCCCTCGTGCCCGGGAACCCCAGGGCCTCGGCCGTGTTCCTCCGCATCACAACGGAAGACAGTTCCCTGCGCATGCCGCCGCCCGCATCCAATATGCAGCTCAGCGCGTCACCGTGACCGTCTGCTGTGTGCCGCCGCGCTGGAACACAAGGTCAGCGCCCACGAAATCAAAATGATCGAAAAGTGGATCAAACAGGGCGCGAAATATAAACCCCACTGGGCCTTCATACCTCCCGCCGCTCCCGCTGTCCCGGCCGTGGACGATGAAGCCTGGCCCCGCAACGATATCGACCGCTTCGTGCTCGCCCGAATGGAAGAGAAAGGCCTCAGCCCCAACCCGCAGGCCGACCGCGAACGCCTCCTCAAACGCCTCAGCATCGACCTCACCGGCCTCCCGCCCTCCGCCGCGCGCATGGAACGCTTCGCCAAAGACACCTCCGAAAAAGCATACGAACAAATGGTGGACGAGCTCCTGGCCGACAGCGCCTACGGCGAAAAAATGGCCATCCACTGGATGGACGTAGCGCGTTACGCCGATTCCCACGGTTACCAGGACGATAACATTCGCACCATGTGGCCCTGGCGCGACTGGGTCATCTATGCCTTCAATAAGAATCTTTCCTATAAGGATTTCGTCACCTGGCAGATCGCCGGCGACATGATGCCCGGCGGCGGGCGCGAACAGCTCCTCGCGTCAGGCTTCAACCGGAACCATAAAATCACCGAAGAAGGCGGCGTTATCGACGAAGAATACCGCGTGTCGTATGTACTCGACCGTGCGAATACCTTCAGCAAAAGCCTCATCGGCATCACCATGGAGTGCGCCCAGTGCCACGACCATAAATACGATCCATTTTCCCAGAAAGAATATTTCGAGCTGTACGCCTTTTTCAACAACGTGAAGGAAGTCGGGCTGGAATCCAGCGTGGGCGGACCGGAAACCTACGCCAAGAAGCCTTACATGGAAATCACGAAAGACGACCTGGCCGGCGCGCTCCGTTTCATCAACAAACAGGATTCCAACCGGCTCATCGTTTCGGTCATGGGCGACCAGCAGGAAGTGCGCAAAACCTTCGTGCTGGGGCGCGGCTCGTACGACAATCCCACCATCGAAGTGCAACCCGGCACGCCCGTTTCCGTGATGCCGTTCAGCCCCTCCTACCCTTCCAACCGGCTCGGGCTCGCTTCCTGGCTCTTTGATCCTAAAAACCCTTTGACGGCCCGCGTGTTCGTCAACCAGATGTGGCAACAGGTGTTCGGAAAAGGCATCGTTAAAAGCACCGGCGACTTCGGTATGCAGGGCGACCTGCCCAGCCACCCGCAGCTGCTCGACTGGCTGGCGGTGGATTTTATGAACCATGGCTGGGATATGAAACGGCTGATGAAGCAGATCGTCATGTCGCAGACCTACCGTCAATCGGCAACGATCTCCAAAGACAAGCTGGAAGCCGATCCGGATAACATTTACCTCTCGCGTGGCCCGCGCTTCCGGCTGCCGGCCGAAATGGTGCGCGACCTCGTGCTGGAATCGAGCGGGTTGCTCGTGCACACGATCGGCGGGCCCAGTGTTAAACCTTACCAGCCCGAGGGATTGTGGGAGCTCGCCACCTCCGGCAGGGGGCAGCTGGCCACCTACCGGCAGGATCATGGCGAAAGCCTCTACCGCCGTGGGCTGTATACTTTCATTAAAAGAACCGTGCCGCCGCCGTCGATGATGCTGTTCGACGCCAGCAACCGCGATCAGTGCGAAGTAAAGCGCTCGGCCACCAATACACCGCTGCAGGCGCTCATCATGCTGAACGATCCCACCGTGCTGGAAGCCTCGCGCGTTTATGCGGGGAAACTGCTGCAACAGGGCGGCGAAGCCGAAAAGAATATCCGCCAGGCCTTCCGCAGCATCGTTTGCAGGACGCCGTCGGTGAAAGAAGTGGATGTGCTCGCCAAATATTATGTGCAGCAGCAGTCGTGGTTCAAGGCGCGCCCCGCGGAAGCCGCGAAGCTCCTGCAACATGGGGAGTATCCTATGGCCGAGGGGCTCGACAAACCGTCGTGGGCCGCGATGATGCAGGTCATCACCACTATCTACAACCTCGAAGAAACATTATCCAAAACCTGAATCCTCCGTTCAGCCTAAATAATCGCATCATGAAAAACGAATTCATAGAGCGCCACCTCAACATGAACCGCCGCAAATTCCTCTCGAACCTGAGCCTGGGTGTGGGAAGCGTGGCGCTGGGATCTTTGCTCATCCCCGACCTCTTCGGCAGCAGCAGCGAAAGCGAGGCCGCGTTCATGCCGGGTGTGCCGCACTTCGCACCAAAGGCCAAACGGGTGATCTACCTCTTCCAGAACGGCGCTCCATCTCAGCTTGAATCCTTCGACTATAAACCGAAGCTCCGCGAGATGATGGGCCAGGAATTGCCCGCCTCCATCCGGATGGGGCAAAGGCTGACGGGGATGACGGCCGGACAGTCGTCGTTCCCCCTCGTAGGCTCCTATTACGACTTCCAGCAATACGGGGAAGCACGCGCCTGGGTGAGCGACCTCTTCCCGCATACGGCTAAAATCGTGGACGACATCTGCATCGTGCGGTCGATGTTCACGGAAGCCATCAACCACGATCCGGCATTGACATTCTTCCAGACCGGCGCGCAACAAGGCAACCGCGCGAGCTTCGGGTCGTGGATGAGTTATGGCCTGGGGAGCGAGAACAAGAACCTCCCGGCATTTTGCGTCCTGCTTTCGCGCGGGAAAGGCAACGGGCAGGGCGTTTATTCCAAACTATGGACGAACGGATTCCTCGACAGCATCCACCAGGGCGTGCAGTTCAGCAGCGGCGACAATCCCGTGCTGTACCTCAACAATCCCAACGGCATCGATTCCACCAACCGGCGGCAGATGCTGGACCAGCTGGCGGCGTTGAATGATCAGTCGTACAAAGAATTTGGCGATCCGGAAATCAGCACCAAGATCCAGCAATATGAAATGGCGTACCGGATGCAAACGGCTGTGCCGGAGCTGACCGACCTGTCGAAGGAACCCGACGATATCATCAAGCTTTACGGCCCGGAGTGCCTCGTTCCCGGCACGTTCGCCGCCAATTGCCTGCTGGCCCGGAAGCTCTCCGAGAGCGGGGTCCGCTTTATCCAGCTGTACCACCAGGGATGGGACCAGCATGGAAACCTGCCGAATGAAATGGCCGGTCAGGCCAAAGACGTGGACCGCGCTTCGGCGGCGCTCATCACCGATCTCAAGCAGCGCGGGCTGCTCGACGAAACGCTGGTGATCTGGGGCGGCGAATTCGGCCGCACTAATTACTGCCAGGGCAAGATGACGGCGGATAATTACGGGCGCGACCATCACCCCCGCTGCTTCTCCATCTGGATGGCCGGCGGCGGAGTGAAGCCCGGTATTGTGTACGGCGAAACCGACGAGTTCGGGTACAACATCGTCAAAGATCCTGTGCATGTGCACGATTTCCACGCCACCGTGATGCACCTCATGGGGCTCGACCACGAAAAACTCACCTTCAAACACCAGGGCCGCCGCTACCGGCTGACAGACGTTGCGGGACAAGTGATTCCCGGACTGATGGCCTAAATACCGACATATGCAAAGAAGAAAATTCATCCGCGCAGCAGCGCTCGCCACCGCAGGATTCTACATCTCGCACGATCTTTTGGCTAATAAAAAAGGTCCCGTTTACGGGCATAACGGCATGCGGTACACGCTCGACACGAAATGGAGCAAGGCAGACGCAGTGCGTTTCCCCGTGAAGGACTGCCATGAAATGGTGCAGGATAAGAAAGGCCGCATCTTTTTGCTGACCAACGAAACGAAAAACAACGTCCTGGTTTACAACAAATCCGGCAAACTGCTGAACAGCTGGGGCACCGAATTCCCCGGCGCGCACGGGCTGACGCTGGCCAGCGAAGGCGGGGAAGAGTTCCTGCTCATCACCGATACCGACAAGCACCAGGTTTACAAAACCACGCCCGACGGCAAAATACTGCTGACGATCGATTGCCCGATGGACAGCGGGAAGTATACGAAGAAAGAAGCCTTCGTACCTACCGAAACCACCGTGGCCGATAACGGCGATATTTACATTGCCGACGGATACGGCGCGCAGTTCATTTCCCGGTTCGACCGCAACGGCAAGCTGCTGGCGGTATTCGGCGGGCGAGGCGAAGGAACGGCCTTCCTCGATAATGCGCACGGCATTACGGTAGACCGCCGGAAAGGCACGCCTACCCTGCTCGTCACCGACCGCACGCGGAATTGTTTCAAGCGGTACAGTATGGACGGGGAATTGCAGGAAGTGATCGAGCTGCCGGGGGCATGTGTCTGCCGGCCGGTGATCCGCGGGCAGCACCTCTATGCGGCGGTGCTCCGTTCGCCCGACATGAACGGGGAAGGCAGCGGTTTCGTGACGATCCTGGATAAGGACAACAAGGTAGTGTCGAATATCGGCGGCACGGAACCGAAGTATACCGATGGCCGTTTGCAGCGCATGCAGCAGGCGGAAAAGCTGTTTATCCATCCGCACGACGTGTGCGTGGACGACGATGAAAACATTTACGTAGCTCAATGGGCTTCGGGCAAAGCATATCCCTATAAACTCGGCAGGGTCTGATGAAACAACCGCAAATCAAATGGCAATACCTGGGCGGAAGATTGCTTTTCGCCTGTAATATATTCGTGCTGGTTTTATTGCTCGCCGGCGACCGGCTCGCCGTGCCCTCCTGGCTGCAGGTGGCCGGGCGCATGCACCCGCTGGTGCTGCATTTCCCGATCGTGTTGCTGATGCTGGGAGCGGTGCTCCCTTTCATCCGGCTGCGCGAGCCGGAAGCGGCGCGGTGGAAGGACCAGCTGACGGCGGGGCTCCTGTTGCTGGGCGCGCTCAGCACCTCGGTGACCGTTATGATGGGATTATTCCTGTCGAGGGAAGAGGGATACCCGGCCGAGGGGGCGCTGTTCTGGCATAAATGGGGCGGCGCGCTGCTGCTGTGGACCGCTTCGGCCTGCTATTGGCTCCGTGGCTACCTGCAGGTTTGGGTGCCGAAGATTTTATCCGTGATGATGGTGGTGTTGCTGATGGTAACGGGGCACTTCGGCGCGGTGGTCACCCACGGCGAGAATTTCGTGCTGGCGCCGGTAACGCCGGCATTCCAGGCGCCGCAGGTGCCGCTCGAAGAGGCGGAACTGTTTGCGCATGTGGTGCGGCCCATCCTGGAAGAAAAATGCATGAACTGCCACAACCCCTCGAAAGCAAAAGGCGGGCTGGATATGAAAGCGGAAGATAAAATGCTCGCGGGCGGGAAGAACGGCAAGCTGCTCATCCCCGGCGATCCCGCGGCGAGCCTGCTCATGCTGCGCCTGCATCTTCCGGAATCAGATAAAAAACACATGCCCCCGGCCGGCAAACCCCAGCTGACGGACGACGAGATCGCCATCCTGCAGCACTGGATCCAACAGGGCGCGGATTTCAAGATCATGGTGAAAGCACTCCCCGCGCAGGATACCCTGCGCCTCCTCGCCGCCGCACGGCTGAAGCCCGCCGGCAACGATGAAGGCCTGGCGCAGCTGCCGCACGCGGATGAATCGCTGATCGCAAAGCTCAACAACAATTACCGCGTGCTGTACCCCGTGGCGCTCAACGCCGCGCCCCTGGTGGCCAATTGGTACAATAAAGACAAATTCGATATTACCTCCGTGAAGGAACTGCTGCCGGTTAAAGCCCAGCTCACGGAAATGCACCTGCAGAAAATGCCCGTTACCGATGCAGACCTGGAAGTGCTGGCGCAATTCAGGGAACTGCGCGTCCTCAACCTCAGCTTTACACAGGTAACCGGCAAAACGCTCGGCGCCCTGGCAGCGCTCCCGCACCTGGAAAGCCTTTCGGTGTCCGGCGCGCCCGTCACCCTGGAGCATTTATTGGCCCTCAAAAAAGCACCTGCGCTCAAAAAGCTTTACGTCTGGAATACGGCGCTCAATGCCCGGGACATGGAGCAGGCGCAAAAGGCCTTCCCGCAGGTGGCGGTGGTGAAAGGGTTCGACAACGAGCACAGCGAGCAGCTGAAACTCAACCAGCCCACGCTGGTGAACACCAACGCCGTTTTCGGGAAAGACATGCAGCTCGTGCTGAAGCACCCCGTGAAAGGGGTCGAGATCCGCTTCACGACAGACGGCACCCCGCCGGACTCCCTGCAATCGCCGGTGTTCAAAGACAGCCTTCTGCTCACCCAAAGCACCGTCATCCGCGCCATCGCCTGCAAAAAAGGCTGGTACGCCAGCGATCCCGTACAATATTCCTTCAGCCAATCCACCTACCGGCCAGACAGCATGACGCTGACCAGCTTCCCGGATGGGCAATATGTAGGTGAAGGCGCCAAAACGCTCATGGACGAAAAGAAAGGCGACTTCAACTTCGGTAACGGGAAATGGCTCGGGTACAACAGCCGCCCCATGGATGCGGTGGTGCTCTTCGCCGAAGCCGTGCCCTTGAAACAGGTTTCTTTCAGCACATTCAGGAACCTGGATGCCTATATCTTCCCGCCGGAACAGATCGAAGTCTGGGGCGGCACCGACGCGAAGAACCTCCGCCTGCTGAAAAAACTCACGCCGCCGGCCGTGCAGAAAGGCGAGCCTAACAGTACTATCACCTACGATTGCAACTTTCCGGAAGCGCAGGTCTCCTGCCTGAAAATCGTGGTAAAACCTATCGCGAAGCTGCCGCAGTGGCACCCCGGCAAAGGGAACCGCGGCTGGGCGTTCGTGGATGAAGTGATGTTCAATTAAACTCCGCTACTAACGATAAAAGCCCCGTACATCGCTGTACGGGGCTTCTCTTTATGCTGATGGCAAGGCTATTTGAAGATGGCTTCGAGTTTGGCCTGCAGTGCTTCTTCGCGGAGGTCTTTTGCGATCACTTTACCGCTGGGGTCCAGCAGGAAGTTGGTGGGCACCGCACGGATGCCGTATTCTTCCACGATGGGGCTTTTCCAGCCTTCGAGGTCGCCCACGTGCGTCCAGGTGAGGCCGTCTTTGGCGATGGCCGCCAGCCAGGCGTCCTTCTTCGTGTCGAGGGTAACGCCGAGAACGGTAAACCCTTTATCGTGGTACTTCTGGTAAGCCGCCACAACGTTGGGGTTCTCTTTCCGGCAGGGGCCGCACCAGCTGGCCCAGAAATCCACCAGTACGTATTTGCCCTTGTACGAGGAGAGCTTCACGATGTTGCCGTTGGTATCCGCCAGGGCGAAGTCCGGTTTGGCGCCGATGCCCGTTTTGGAGGCGATGCGCTGGTGTTCGGTGATTTGCTGGCCGTAGACCGAGTTTTTCGCTGCGGGGGCCAGCATGGCGAACAGGCGTTCCACTTTGGGAGGGTTCGGGTAATCGATGAAACGGTGGATGATGATCAGGGGCGACACGGGCGAAGCCGGATACCGGCGTACGAATTGCGTTACCGCGGAATCCAGTTCATTGTCGAGGTCCGCGAATCCCTGGCGCGCCTGCGCCAGGCCCACGGAGTCCTTCGCTTTGGTCGCCGAATCGATGCGCTGGTACAAGCCGCCGGCTTTCTTCGTGATGCCGCCCCAGGTGGCCCCCCACTCCAGCCATTGCGCCTGCGAAGCGGAGCCCTTCAGCGCGGCGTTGGCCAGGTTGCTGTCGGCCGTAAAGGTCATCGGTTTGTTTTCCCCGATGAAGCTATAGCCGCCGCGCGCGCCTTCCACGCTCAAAAACTGCAGCGTAGCACCTTTCAGCTTGCCGGTGAAGGCGAAGGAGCCGTCTTTGCTCACCACGGAATCCGATTTGTTCGTCTTTCCTTCCTGCCAGCGCAGATACACTTTC
>NZ_CALNBI010000266.1 GCF_937874145.1 uncultured Chitinophaga sp.
CTGCGCCGCGTCGCCGTTCCGGGTGATCACCGTCTGCCCGACGATCCGGGCGGGATCCTGGTCCCGCCCATGCTCCTGCAGCCCGCCGTGGAAAACGCCATCAAATTCGGATTGTACGATACCACAGACGCGATTTGCATCCGCATCCGCGCCTGGACCGAGCGCAACGTGCTTTACGTTTCCATCACCAACCCGTTCGATACCGAGCTGTCGCCGCCGGCACGCAAAGGCACGGGTTTCGGCCTCAATTCCATCGGCCGCAGGCTGTACCTGCTCTTCGCCCGGCAGGACCTGCTGGAAACGAAAACCGAAGGCAACATATTCACCACACTCATTAAAGTACCGCAACAGCATGATAAAGACCATTCTGATAGATGACGAACCCCTCGCGCGGGAGCTCGTCCGTGAATACCTGCGCGACTTCCCGCAGGTGGAAGTGGTGGCCGAATGCAACGACGGCTTCGAAGGGCTCAAAGCCATCCAGCAACACCAGCCCGATCTCTTGTTTCTCGATATTCAAATGCCGAAAATCAACGGCTTCGAAATGCTGGAGCTGGTCGACAAGTTGCCGCAGGTCATCTTCACCACCGCATTCGAAGAATATGCCCTCCGCGCTTTTGAAGTGAGCGCCGTCGATTATTTATTGAAGCCTTTCTCGAAAGACCGCTTTGCCAAAGCCCTGCAGAAAATGCTGGAGCGCCGCAGCGAAGTGGCGCCCGAACTGCTCGACAACGCCGCCCGCGAAATGCCCTTGCAACATAACAGGGTAGTGGTCAAAATCAACGGCAAGATCAAGATCATCCCCGTACAGGATATCCATTACCTCGAAGGGGCCGATGATTACGTAAAGATCGTTACCGGGGAAGGATCGTTCCTGAAAAATAAAACCATGATGTTTTTTGAGAAGATGCTCGACCCGCAGCAGTTCATCCGTGTGCACCGGTCGTACATCCTCAACATCGCGCAGATCACGCGGATCGATCCCTACGAAAAGGAAAGCTACCTGGCCATCCTGCGCGACGGCAGCAAAGTGGTGGTGAGCAAAACGGGGTATCCCAAACTGAAAGAGGTATTAGGGTTATAACGCTTTTTTATTCATACCAATGTTAGTTTTTACAACGACTGGAACATCCGTTCCAGTTTTTCTTTTTTAAGGATCTTTTGTCCCTGCCGCCCTTTGGCCACGAGCCGCCCGTTGCAGCGCGCTTCGAAAGTGCAGATGATTTCGTGGCCGTTGATGCTGTCCGCGATGGAAGTGAATTCCACGGTGGCTCCTTCCAGGGCCGGACTGAGGTGTTCGATGGAAATCATCGTGCCGATGCCTTCTTCTTCCTCCGTTTTCATATCGAGGACGAACAGCCTGCCGCACCATTCCGCGTCGCGGGCGAGGGCGAAGGTGGCGTAAACGGGATGTACGCTGCCGCTGTCGAATGCGGCGCAGTCTTCGGGGCGTACCAGGCGGCTGAAGCGCCGTTCGTCGCCGGGTTTTACGGGGATGGGCATCTTTGAAATTACGGATTTTATTGCACGACCAGCACGGGGATATGCACTTTGTGGCGGACGTGGTTGACGGTTTCGCCGTACAGCCAGTCCTTGATGCCCGAGTGCCCGTGCCCGCCAAGTACCAGCAGGTCCGCGTTCTCCGCTTTCACGATGCGGGCGATCTCCTTGGCGCGGTGGCGGTAGCCCAGCTGCCCGGTGGCTTTCACGCCGCGTTGCGCGAGCAGGGCGATGTAAGTGTCGAGTTGTTCCTGGTCTTTCTGCGTTTCGAAATCATGCGCATCTTTCCCGAAGTACCGCGCCGAGGCGCTTTCCACGATATGGATGAGTACGTATTCGGTGTGCGGGCTTCCCTGCGCGAGGGCGTTGGTGATCACGCGGGCGTCTTGCTCGGAGAAGTCCAGCGCCATGGCGATGCGGCCGTAGACGGGTTTTTCGAGATCGCCCAGCGAAAGCTTGACCGGGTGCATTTGCGCGGAGCGCATCTTGCGGTAACGGCTCAGCCAGGGATACATCACCGTGATAATGAGCAGCGCCAGGAACCCGAGGATCACCAGGAAGATCAATCCGTCGATCCACCAGGCGTGTTCGCTGGTGACGAACGCTTCCGCTTCATTATACACCATCCTGATATTCAGATATACCAGCACGCTGGAAATAAGCCAGGCCGCGGCTTTCACGATGGGTTTGATGGCGAATACCCCCATCGTCTGCTTATCGCTGACGAAGTGGATGAGCGGGATGATGGCGAACCCGAGTTGCAGGCTCAACAGCACCTGGCTGAATACCAGCAGTTCCCCGATCTTTTCTTCCCCTGCTACCAATATCACGATGAGCGCTGGAATGATGGCGACGAGCCGCGTGATGAGGCGCCGCAGCCAGGGATTGATGCGCAGGCGCAGGTATCCTTCCATGACGATCTGCCCGGCCAGGGTGCCGGTAACGGTGGAGCTTTGTCCGGCCGCGATGAGGGCCACGGCAAAAAGGATCGGTGCGAGCTTGCTGCCCAGCAAGGGTTCCAGCATGCGGTGCGCTTCGTGGAGGTCCGCAATGCCGGTGTGGCCGGCTTTATAAAATACGGTGGCGGCGAGGATGAGGATGGCGGCGTTCACGAAGAAGGCCAGGTTCAGTGCGATGGCGGTGTCGGCGAAGTTGATTTTCAACGCCCGCCGGATGCCGCTTTCCGTTTTGGAAATCTTGCGCGTTTGCACAAGCGCGGAATGCAGGTACAGGTTGTGCGGCATAACGGTGGCGCCGATGATGCCGATGGCGATGTAGAGCGCCGTTTCATCAGGGAGCGCCGGCACAAAGCCTTTCACCACTTCACCCATGGGCGGCTCTGCGATGAGCAGCTGCACGAGGAAGGAGGTGCCCACGACCGCCACGAGGGCAATGATGAACGCTTCCATCTTGCGGATGCCGTAGCGCTGGAGCACCAGCAGCAGGAAAGTATCCAGCACGGTGAGGCTCACGCCCCACATGAGCGGCAGCCCCGTCAATAGTTGTATGCCAATAGCCATACCCAGCACTTCGGCGAGGTCGGTGGCGGCAATGGCGATTTCAGCGAGGATGTATAAAATGAAGTTGACCGGCGCTGGATAGGTTTCGCGGTTGGCCTGCGCGAGGTCGCGCCCACGCACGATGCCCAGGCGGGCGCTGAGGCTTTGCAGCAGCAGGGCCATGATATTGCTCATCAGCAGCACCCAGAGCAATGTATATCCGTACCGGCTGCCGCCCGCGAGGTCGGTGGCCCAGTTCCCGGGGTCCATGTACCCCACGGAAACGAGGTAGGCCGGGCCGAAAAAGGCTAAGATCCTCCGCCATTTGGAACGCTGGGGTTTGGTGGTGTCTATACTCTGGTGAACTTCGCTGAGTGAGGCGCTGGATTCCTGCGTGTGCATGCTGCCGGTTTACAATGATTTTACCATGATGTTCTTCGATACCTGTTCGCTCAGGGTAAAGGCGGGCTGATTGCGTATCTTAACCTCCACGGAGTTGTCGAATTCGTATCTTTCTATAATATCGAGATGGGTGCCAAGATGGATGCCCTTGGCATTGAGGAACTCCAGCAATGCCGACGACTGGTCCGACACGCCGGCCACTTCCAGCCGCCGCGCCGTGGCTTTATCCAGCGAAACGAGGGGCTGGCTCTTCGATATCCTGCCCTGCGCGTCCGGGATGGGGTCGCCATGCGGATCGGAGGTAGGGTCGCCCAGGAAAGCGCTCAGCCGCGAAATCAGTTTCTCGCTCCGCACATGCTCCAGCTCCTCGGCGATCTCATGCACCTCATCCCAGCTGAATCCCAGCTTGTCGACCAGGAAACACTCCCACAAACGGTGGCGGCGAACGATCTGCAAAGCAATTTTCCTTCCTTCCGCCGTAAGGCTGATCCCCTGGTACTTCTCATAATCGATCAGCTTCTTCTCCTTGAGCTTCTTCGCCATGTCCGTCACCGACGCCGGCTTGGTCGCCAGCTCGTAGGCGATGGCGTTGGTGCTCACCACGTCGTTCCCGTCCTGCAGCTTGTAAATGCTCTTAATGTAGTTCTCTTCCGCGACCGTCAAGTTCATATCCTCTAAAATATTATTTAGACAAATCTAAATAAAATATTGGGAAAGTAAAAATAGTGTGAGAAAATTGGAAATATGACTACCTTTTCGCCGAATTACGACAAATCACTATGCGGAGCATTTTAATCCTGTTTTTGACGATCGGCGTACTGGCCGGCTGTAAATCCCGTGAGAAGACGATTAGCGAAGACGATCGCGAGCTGACGTTCGCGGATTATTCCAACAAGTTCCCCACTGCAGAAGGGCTGCGCTGGAACGCGGACTCGCTGAAGCGCAAACGGGCCGACAGCCTGGCATTCAAATCCCGCTACCTCAAACAGTTCCTCCCTGACACCCTGGGCAAAGGCGTTTTCGCCGCCGCTGAAAAGCCGAAATACTGGGCGGTAGGACAGGTAAAAATGACCGAAGACCTCCGCCTTTTCCTCGTGGAAGGCGCGGCCAAATCGGGTGCTGCCGCATGGATGTGTTTTTATGACAAGAACGGCGCCTTCCTGCAAAGGCACCTCGTGGCCCGCTACACGCCCGGCGGCGCGAAAAAGACCGGCTTCTCCGTAGACCGGAAAGGGACGATCCGCATCACCACCGAATCCGGGTCCGCCGTGTCCCGCGAGGACGTATACGCCGCCAACCCGGACGGCAGCCTGGCGCTGGTGCTCACCAATTCCAACGAGCCCTCGGTAACGGGGCTCTTCAATCCCATCGACACGCTTCCCCGCAAACATAAATATTCCGCCAACTACACCGCCGGCGAAGGCAACATCGTTTCCATCCGCGACGGCGAAACGGCGAAAGAATTCCTTTTCTTCATCCACTTCACGCGCGACAAAGGCGCCTGCGTGGGAGAAGTAGACGGTACGGGCCGCTTTACCGGCGCCAACACCGGCCAGTGGCGCGACAAGCAATCGGGCTGCATCATCGACTTCAAATTCAGCAGCAGCAAGGTAACGATCACCGAGACCGGCTGCGGGGCCTACCGCGGCATCAAATGCGCGTTCGAAGGCTCTTTTACCAAAAAGCGCAAGTAATTTTTATTTAATCCAGGTTTCGCTGTACCGTGTCGAGGAAAGAGACGCGGCTGATGAACCGTGCGCCCAGGGAGGCAAGGTGAGGGGTATGCACCTGGCAGTCGATAATGGCGAGCTGCCCGGCGTGCTGTTGCACAAAGGTGATGAACGCGGCTTTGGAAGCGTTGCTGACGGCGGCGAACATGCTTTCGCCGAAAAAGCAGCGGCCGATCTTTACGCCGTATAACCCGCCGACCAGTTCTTTTCCCTCCCAGCATTCCACGCTGAGGGCGAAGCCTTGCCGGTGGAGTGCGGAGTAGGCGCGGAGCATGTCGCGGGTGATCCAGGTGCCGTCCTGCCCTTCGCGGGGCGCGGTGCGGCAGCGGTCGATCACCGTTTCGAAGCATTCGTTGTAGCTGATGCGGAAGTTCCCTTTTTTCAGGACCTGCTTCATGCTGTGGGATACTTTGAGCGCTTCCGGGAAGAGGACGAACCGGGGATCGGGGCTCCACCAGAGGATGGGTTTGCGGTTGTACCAGGGGAAGATGCCCGAACGGTAAGCCAGCAGGAGGCGTTCGGGACTGAGGTCTCCGCCGATGGCAAGCAGTCCGTCGGGTTCGGCCAGTGAAACCGGTGGAAAGTACAGCTCGTTATCGGGAAGATGGAAAAGGGGCATTTATGATGCTACGGTTTCTTCGATGGTGGCGCTGATGCCGCGGTCGAGCAGGGCCTCGCACATGGGCTTCAGGTCGGTGAGCGAACCTTTTTTTACTGCATATTTGCCGTTGAAGTGGATGATGAGCGCGCATTGTTCGGCCTGCACTTCGGTGTGGCCGCAGACTTCTATGAGGGATTGGATCACCCAGTCGAAGGTGTTTACTTCATCGTTCCAAACTATCAGGCTGAAAGGGAATTGTTCCGCCGTTTCTACCAGCACATCCTCCGCTTCCTGAACGGATACGCCTGTTCCCGTGTAATGCATTTTAGGTCGAATATTTCTGCAAAGTTACATTTTTTTGCGATGGCCGGTGTGTTTGCGCAAATGGTTGTAAATTAACGGCAATGAAACCGGGCTTGCGCGGTTCCATTCACCACCGGAAAGTAAATAGTACATGATGAAAGGATTGGTTTTACTCTTGAATATCAGTTTGCCGCTGAAAGATCCCGTGCCGATTTTTAGCCTGGTTTTGTTTATTATTTTATTGGCCCCCATCATCCTCCGAAAGTTCCGGATCCCCAGTATCATCGGCCTTATCCTGGCCGGCATGGCGATCGGGGATCACGGCTTCAGGATCATCGAGCAGGGGAGTATCAAGCTGTTCGGAAACGCCGGGCTGTTGTACATTATGTTCCTTGCCGGGCTGGAACTGGATATGACGGAATTCCGGAAGAGCCGGCACCGCAGCGCTGTTTTCGGCGCCTTCACGTTTTTCATACCGTTGGCGCTGGGGTACGTTTTATGTACCTACGTGCTACATTTCAACCTCATGGCCACACTGCTGATCTCCAGCATGTTCGCCACGCATACGCTCGTAGCCTACCCGCTCGCCAGCCGCCTCGGCATCAACAAGAACGAAGCGGTAACGGTAGCCGTGGGCGGTACCATCATCACCGATACGGCGGTACTGCTGATCCTGGCCATCATCACCGGCGCGCAAACGGGGCACCTGGATACCGCTTTCTGGCTGCGGCTGGGCATCTCCCTGACGATATTCGCCGTGGTGGTGATGTATGGCTTCCCGATGGTGGGGAGGTGGTTTTTCAAGAAGATCAAAGACGATAAGACTTCGCACTTCATATTTGTGCTGGCGCTCGTTTTCCTGGCGGCCTTCCTGGCCGAGCTGGCCGGGGTGGAAGGGATCATCGGGGCCTTCCTGGCCGGGCTGGCGCTCAACCAGCTCATCCCGCATACCTCGCCGCTGATGAACCGCGTGGAGTTCGTGGGGAACGCCATCTTCATTCCCTTTTTCCTCATCTCGGTGGGCATGATCGTGGATCTGAAAGTATTGCTGAAAGGCCCCGAGGCCCTCATTATCGCGGGTTCCTTAACGGCCATGGCGCTCCTCAGCAAGTGGCTGGCCGCTTTCTTCACGCAACTGGTATTCGGTTATACCCCCACCCAGCGCAACGTCATCTTCGGCCTCAGCAGCGCGCATGCCGCCGCCACGATCGCCGTGGTGCTGATCGGTTATAACATGGGCATCATCAACGAAAATGTGCTCAACGGAACGGTGGTGCTCATCCTCGTGACCTGCATGGTCAGCTCTTTCGTAACGGAGAATGCCGGCCGCCGCCTCGCGATCGTAGAGGCCGACCGAAAGCCCGAATTCAGCGGCGGACCGGAGCGCTTCCTCATTCCCATCGCACAGCCCGAACGCATGGAACCCCTGCTGGATTTTGCGCTGATGGTAAAACAACCCGGCAACCCCGCGCCCGTGTACCCGCTGGTAGTGGTGCAAGACGATGAGGAAGCGCGTGAAAAGATCCACCTCAGCAATAAGACCATGGAAAAGGCCGTCATCCATGCCGCCGCGTCGGAAAGCAATCTGCAGGTAGTGACGCGCGTAGATCTTAACGTGACCGACGGCATCTCCCGCGCGGTTAAGGAACTGCTCATCTCCGACGTGATCCTTGCCTGGAGCGAAAAGAACAGCGCCACCGACCGGATATTCGGTACCATCTTCGGCAGCACCACCGACAACGTGTTGCAAAGCGTCTGGGAGAACGTCTACATCTGCGATTTCCATTCCCCCCTCAATACCACCAAAAACCTCGCGCTCATCCTGCCGCGCAATGCGGAGTACGAACTGGGGTTTGCGCATTACATGGAAAAGATCGTGCTGCTGGCCAAGCAGGCCGGCGCACGCATCGTGGCGTATTGCGGCAAAGGCACGCAATCTGCCGTTGAGAAATTCTTGTCCGAAGCCAAAGCCAGCGTGGAGATCAGTTTCAAATCCCTCGAAAACCCGGAAGATTTTCTGGTGATCGCCCGCAGCGTAACGGCCGACGATCTCATCGTGGTGGTGTCCGCGCGACGGGGAACACTTTCTTTCCAGCCCTATCTCGAAGGCATTCCCGCGAAAATGATCCGCCATTTCCGGGACAACAACATCATCCTCATCTACCCCGAACAACGCACCGCGGAGAACAGCGAGCCCGGCATGCAGGACGAAGACATCTCACTCATGCCCATCCAGGAGCAGCTGCGCAACTTCCAGAAACTGAAGCGCGCCGTGCAGAAGATTTTCAGAAAAGAAAACGGGAAACAGGAAGGGGAGTAGCGGCTATTCCATACATGCCATCGCCGCGCTTTCACCGTGATAGAACGCCTCCTCGAAAATGGAAATCCCGCTGAGGTCGGAATGCGCGAAATGAATGCGGGAAGGTGTTTCCGCGACAGGCGCCGTCATAAAACCGGGTATCGGCCTCACCATACCATGGCCCCATATCCAGCAATCCACCGCCGTCACCGACCGTGCGATACCCGGATGGGCTTTCTCCAGCTGTCCCATACAAAGCTCCACCCAGTCGCGGTGCTGCAGTTGCAGCGCTTTATGCCGGCTATCGGCCGGTTCCAGCTGGTCGAGCGGCCAGTATAAGGTAATTACGTGCGAACCGGGTGGCTGCTGGCTGAGCGTTTGGTGCTGGGCGTAAATATACCCCAGGCTTTGCTGGCCATAGATAACGTTATCCCAGCACACCGGCAGGTTTTTATCTACAGGGAGGTCGCGAAGGTGAATATTGGCTACCAGCCAGGGTGCGTAGGTAAACTGTTGGCCCGGTGTTTCGCCGAGGATGCGCCGCCCGATGAACTGCGGCATGGCCAGGATGCAATGGTCTGCCTCGATGCGCACGGCTTCGTGCGTTTGGTGAAGATAGCAGTCGGCCAACACTTTATCTCCCGCTTGTTGAATGCGATAGGCGATCGTTGCGGTCATGGTTTTATCCTCGCTATGGCGGGCCAGCAGGCTTGCCAGCTTGCCATTGCCTTCCGGCCAGGTGAGCACGGCGCTGGCGTCCGTATTGGCGGCTTTCCCCCGCCTTGCGGCAAAATAATGGATGCCGGCCCAGGCCGATACGGTGTTGATTCCCGCACCGTAGTCGTCGCGGCAGCAGTAATCTACATACCAGCGGAGCGGCTCGCTGCGAAACCCTTCGCGGCGGAGCCAGGCTTCCATCGTCAGGTTGTCGAGCTGGAGGAACTGCGGGTCTTTGGAACTGAGGGCCACAGGGATGTCGAAGGCGTAACTGCTGCATGCGCGCAAGGAACCGTTTAGTTTCGGTTTGTTCATGCTGAGAGAGGCCGGCCTGCGGAATGATGCCTTCGTGCCAGCGGCCTTTGTGGAAAAGGCGTTCGGCAGGTTCGTAAACCAGTGAAAGCTCGTCGTATACAGGCAACCCGTTTTCAAATCCTTTCAGCAATCCTGCTTCCTGCAAAAAATCCAGCAATGCGGTATTCCCGGGATTGGGAAGCGGCAGGTAGTGCGCGCCGAAGGGATATTTCGTTACATCATTCCCGCCCGATAAGGAATTGCCGCCGGTATGCGGTTCGAGTTCCGCCAACAGGAAATCGGTGATGCCGGAGAGGCGCAGCTTCCTCGCGGCGCTGAGTCCGGCGATGCCTCCGCCGGCGATGAAAACCCCGGTGCGGATGGTTTTCGACGGTGTGACGGACAGCCCATCGCGCAACCGGTGCCCCGCCGCCACGGAGGCCCCTGGGATGCTGCCGCCGATATGATCGTAGGCGCCGGGCGTACGGCATCCGGTGGCATAAGCGCCGCCAGCCAGTAATGCGATGTACTGCAGGAATTCTTTTCGCGTAAGCATTTTATACTATTGCCAGCCCGCCCACTCTTTTTCGAACAGGTGGACCAGCGCCTGGTTATTGAGTTTGTTCACAGGAAGGTCGTGTGCCTGCATGTCGGGCGGGAAATGCCGCATCTGTGCGAAAGACTCGCGGGAGAAGGATTTCAATCCTCCCGGCAACACATTCCCTTTGTCGGCCGGCGCAACCGGAGATGCCATGATATAGCCCCATTCTCCAAAGGATGGTACGTAGCAATGGTACGGCAACGTCTGAAAACCGGTATGGCGCAAAGTTTGGTCGATACACCAGAATGACTTCGGAGCTACGAACGGCGACGTGCATTGGATAACGACTACGCTTTCATCCGTCAATACCCTTTGCAGCAAATGGTAAAAGGTGTTGGTATACAGCTTGCCCACTGAATATCCTGAAGGGTCCGGGAAGTCGATAATGACAACGTCGTACGGTTGGCGGGGATCGCGCAGCCATTGAAACGCATCCGTATTCACTACCCCCAGCCGCGGACTGTGAAGGCTGGAATCGTTCATGTTGGCAAGCATGGCATTGCCGGTGAAAAGCTCCGTCACTGCCGGATCGAGGTCTACCAGGGTGATGCTGTCTATGTGCGGATAACGCAGCACTTCCCGGGCCGCCAGCCCGTCGCCGCCGCCGAGAATGAGCACGCGCCGGGGATCGGGGTGGTGCATCATCGCCGGGTGGACGAGCGCTTCATGATAACGGTATTCGTCGCGGGAACTGAATTGCAGGTTGCCGTTAAGGTAAAGACGGATATCTTCCTTGTACCTCGTGAGTACCACGCGCTGGTATGATGACGATTTCGAGTAAATGATCTGTTCGTTGAAAGCAGCCGCCTCCGCGAAATCCATCATCCTGTCGGAGAATATGAAACCTGCCACCAGCAGCGCCGTCACCACGATCGCCTTAACGGTCAGGTAGCCCGCCCAGGCTACCTCCTTCCTGAAACGGAACAACACGATCAGCGCCACGGCGGTGTTGAGGATGCCGAAGAAGAAGGAAGTCTTCATCAGTCCCAGTTGCGGTACCAGCACCAGCGGGAAAATGATCGAAGCGAGCAGGGCGCCGATGTAGTCGAACGTAAACACCTGTGATACCATATCCTGGAATTCCATCCGGTTTTTGAGGATGTTCATCAGCAGCGGGATTTCCAACCCTACCAGAATCCCCGTCAGCCCCACCAGCAAATACAGCACTATCCTGAATGATGCCACATGGTCGAACAGCAGGAACAGCAGGCATGCACTGATGCCGCCTATCAGCCCTACCAATATCTCCAGCTGGATAAACCAGCTGAGGAGGTTTTTGGTGAAGAAGCGGGAAAAGAATGCGCCGATGCCCATCGAGAAAAGATACGCCCCGATGATGGTGGAAAACTGGGTAACGGAGTCTCCCAACAGGTAACTGGCGAGGGTGCCGGCCACCAGCTCATAAATCAGCCCGCAGGTCGCGATCACGAATACGGATAGGAGCAGCAGCAGGTGCATCGACCGTTGACTACCCATGGATGGCTGAACTGATGATAAGCCCGATGGCAATGATGTAGGCGGCGAAAACGATCGCGATCGCCATGTTCTTGTTCACCACCAGTTCCTTCCAGGTGTTTTCGGGTGTGATCTTTTCGATGATCCAAAAGGATACGATAAGGATAACCACCCCGATAAACGAATACACGACAGAGGCGATGATGTACTTCAGTTGTAAGATGTCTGACATATCTATTTTTTTTACTTGTGATAAAATCTGGAGCCACCATGCGTACGCCCGCCGGCTTGCTGCGGCCCGTCGGGCTTCCAGTCTTCAGTGGCTTTGCAGTTGCAATATCGGATCCCGCTGCTGGCGCCGTAATAATAAATACCGTACAGTATGGCGGCAATGAGGACCGGCGCGAGGTAGGTTTTGAAATCGAATTTTGGCTTATTCATCTGTTTGAGGATAAGGTGAATACTTACTGCCGTACCAGCGGTTTTTTTCAAACCGGTCTTCCCAGTACAGCAGCCCGATAGCGCTGATGGCCATGATTCCCATCGCCCAGAGGGCGTTCCACCAGGTAGGTATGTCATGGTAACCGTATATTTCCAGCCAATCGGCCCCGGCCGATATGTCTTTGTATGGCGTAATGACGAGGTGGTAACGGCCTGGACTTACTGAACAAAGCGTTTCCGAGCTGCCGGTACTGCCCTCGCTCCAGCTTTCGCCGCCATCTACGCCATGGTAATATTCCACGCCCACCGCGAAGCTCTTTTCCTCGCCGGTATTTTCGTTGACAAGGTCTATGGCCGCTTCCACCCAGGAATTATCCACGCTGCCGCGGCTCCGGATTTCCAGGATCGCAGGGTCGCCGGTGATTTCGAAGGAGGGTGTGGTAATGGGTTTGCCGGCCGAGTTGTTATCAATGGACACATGGCGCGAGAATACTTCCTGTTTTCGCGCCTTGTCGTTCAGCAGGGTTTGCGTTCCCCATACCAACAGTCCAAATGCAAACGCGACGTACACCATTGCGCGGGGCTTGAACCATTTGGAAAAGGGCTGCGCCGATCCCACGCCGGAACGTTCGGGTATTTCATCCGCGGGCTGGAACGCTTTACGGATTTCGCGGGGAGAAACATACTGCGCCAGGGAAAATTCCGTGCCCTCGACGCCGGTTTCTTTGGTCAGCACATACGGCGGACTAATATATTCGATACAGTCGATCCCTTGGCT
>NZ_CALNBI010000267.1 GCF_937874145.1 uncultured Chitinophaga sp.
CCAAACTGATCGTGAACAACCCCTCCGAGATGCCGGACCCCACGAAGATGGACCGCATCGAAGAGCCCTGGATCCGTGCACAGATCATCACCAAGCCCGATTACATCGGCAATATCATGACGCTCTGCCTCGGCAAGCGCGGCATCCTCCTCAACCAGAGCTACCTCACCACCACGCGCGTGGAGCTCATGTTCGAACTGCCGCTCACCGAGATCGTGTTCGACTTTTACGACAAACTGAAATCCCAGACCCGCGGATACGCCTCTTTCGACTATACGCCGATCGGATTTCGTGAAAGCGATATCGTGAAGATGGACATCCTGCTCAACGCGGAAAAAGTGGACGCCCTCAGCGCCCTGATCCACCGCAGCAGGGCACATGATTTCGGCCGCAAGCTCTGCGAAAAACTGAAAGAGCTCCTCCCGCGTCAGCAGTTCCTCATCGCCATCCAGGCCGCCATCGGCGCCAAAATCGTGGCAAGGGAGAACATCTCCGCCATGCGTAAGGACGTAACCGCCAAATGTTACGGCGGCGACATCTCCCGTAAACGCAAACTGCTGGAGAAACAAAAAGAGGGTAAGAAGCGCATGCGCCAGATCGGAAGCGTGGAAGTACCTCAGGAAGCGTTCCTGGCCGTACTTAAACTGGATGATTAATCCCCCTGAACATATCATTTGTTCCTGGAGCGGCGGAAAAGACAGCTGTTTTGCACTGATGACCGCCGTAAAGCAAGGGCATAAGCCCGTAGCGCTCCTGAACGTATTAAACGAGAACGGGCAGATTTCCCGCTCCCACGGCCTGCCGCCCTACATACTGAAGCAGCAGGCCGCGGCGCTGGGGCTGCCCGTTTTGCTGCAACCTGCTTCCTGGCAGGATTATGAAACGCACTTCGTACAATCCCTCCGGCAACTCAAATCCTCCCACCAGGCCACTGCCGCCGTTTTCGGCGATATCGACCTGCAGCCGCACCGCGACTGGGAAGAGAAAGTCTGTGCCGCCGCTGGCCTCAAAGCGCTCTTGCCCCTCTGGCAGGAAGAGCGGAAAGTACTGGTATACCGCATGCTGGAACAAGGCCTCAAATGCATGATCGTTTCCTGCAACGATACGCTGGGAGCCGGTTTCCTGGGGCGGCAGATGGACGATGTGCTCATCGCCGACCTGGAAGCCGCGGGCGTTGACGTGTGCGGCGAAAACGGGGAATTCCATACCCTGGTCACGGATTGCCCGCTGTTTGCCATGCCGTTGCAGGTGCCGCCGGCTGAAAAAGTGCAGCATGAGAACTACCATTTCCTGCAATGGAATAGAAGCTGAGATAACTAATGGGAAATAAAAAAAGCGGTCCGGGTGCTATACCCGGACCGCTTTTTTTATGCGTCAGCAGTTGCCTGCTATGCGATCGTTGTTGCTTTTTCACGAACGAACACCGGTTTCAGCACTTCGTAGGCGCCGAAGAGGAGGGCGCTGTAAAATACGTTGCCCATGATGGTGTTAAGCGCGAAGCTGCCGAACAGGTCCTGCTTGTAGAAGGGGATGGCGGACCAGTAGCAGGTCAGCAATCCGCTCAGGGTGTGCGGGTACATGTCGCGGAAAAGGAAGGTGCCGAGGTTGGACATCAGGAAGAAGATCACGCCTGAAGCAACGGCGCCGAGGAATACCCGGCCTGCGGTTACCTTGCGGATGCGGGTGCCGATGAAGGTCACCAGCATAAACCCGGCGTAAACGAACAGCATTTCGCCGCCATAAACGCCCTGGATATTGGTAAAGAAATGAAAGAAAAGGTCGCTGAGGAACAGGGATACCAGCGGCACGGCGTACGCGTACTTCTTGTCTTTCAGCATTACGCCGGCGAAGAGCGCGCCTGCGCCCATGGCGGTGAAGTTGTAGATCTCGAAATAGTTGGTCACCAGCCGGCCCAGTACGCTGATGAAAATCAGTACGGCCACCAGGATGATATTGGATAAAGTTTCTTTCTTCATAAATGCGCTCGTTTGCTTGTTACAAATATAAAAAATTATGGGATAGCCGCCTTGAAAATCACCAGATCCGATTCGCAAACAACATTGTATGCCGTACCGTATGGCACGAAGAGCGTAGCGCCTTTGGCAAGGGCGAGGGAATCGCCGGGGCCCTGGGCGGAGCCGGTGCCGCTGAGGACGATCCAGGTTTCCGGTGCTTCGGAAGTGTGTCTATACGTTTGGCCGGGTTGCAGGGAAATGCGGCTCAGCACGAAATCGGGTGCGGGCGTGGGATAGATACGTTCCTGTCCGTCGTGGATGAGCTCGCCTTTGAGGATGTTCGGATGTACGGGCTCGAAGCGGGTGTGCTTCAGGAGCTCGGGTACGTCGATGTACTTGGGCGTGAGGCCGCCGCGGAGCACGTTATCCGAATTGGCCATGAGCTCGGCGTTCTGGCCTTCGAGATAGGCGTGGGGGATGCCGGCGTCCTGGAACACGGCGTCTCCCGGTTGGGCATACACGATATTGAAGAAATAGATGGAGAAGATGCCGCGGTCGAGGTTGTTGATGCCTTGCGGATCGTTGTCGATGGCGCGGCCGGCCCAGAATGCGGGGTCTTCCTTTTGGAGGGAGCCTTCGCGGTAGGCGGGGAGGATGCGTTCGGCCAGGGGGCGCAGGAGTTTGTTCACCTCTTCCTGCGGTAATTCCATCACTGTTTTATACAGACCGAAGTATCCGTCTTTTTCGAAGACGGGGAGGAGGGGCGCGAACTCGGGAACGGCGGTCAGCACCTGGCGGAGCTTCGTTTCGGGGAGGAAGCCATGGAGGAGCCAGAATTCGCTCAGGGCCACCATGATCTCCGGTTTGTGGTTGGCGTCTTTATAATTGCGGTTGGGTGCGTTCAGGGGGATGCCGGCTTCATTCTCGCGCGCGAACCCTTTCTCTGCTTCCGATTTGGTGGGGTGCACCTGGATGGAGAGCATATCTTTCACGTCGAGGATTTTGAAGAGGTAGGGCAGTTCGCCGAAGCGTTGCGCGGCGGTGGCGCCGAGGGCGCCGGCGGGGTCTTCGGCAATCCAGGCGTTGAGGGGCTGCGGCTTGGCAGCCTGGAGCAAGGAAGGAGCGCTTTGGTGGGCGCCCATCCAGTACTCGGCGCTGGGCTGGTCGGTTACGGGCTGGCCGAGCAGTTCGGGGATATACCGGAAACCGCCCCAGGCGTAATGTTGGACTTTTCCTGTCAGGTAGAATACATTCGGATCTCGCATACTTTTCCTTTATTAAACCGTAAAAATAGGCAAAAACGCATGTCTTGCGACCATACACTTGGGAAATTGGGGGAACAACTGGCCGCGGAGCACCTGGAAGCCAATGGTTACGCGATCCTGCACCGCAACTGGAAGGCGGGGCGGAAGGAGATCGACATCATCGCCCGAAAAGGCAAAATAATCGTTTTCGCTGAAGTAAAAACCCGCAGTTCGAAGTACTTCGGGATGCCGGAGGAGGCGGTGGGGTGGAAGAAGGAAGCGCACCTGCACAAGGTGGCCGGTCATTGGCTGGAGCGCTTCGGGCAGGGGGTGAAAGATATCCGGTTTGATATCCTGTCGGTGTTCATCCTGCCCGGCCGGCCGCCGGAGATCCTTCACCTGGAGGATGTGTTCTGATGGCGGTAAAAATGGCTTTTAGGTTACGGGTAGATGAAAGACGGATTTGAAGTAGATTGCCAGTAAGTTTGATCCGCCGGGAGGATGCGGCACTGGCTCAGTACAGATACAGTAGGGATACCGTACTGTAACCGTACTAAAAAGATGTAGATGCAATGGTAAGGGTTCCTGATAAGTTACGGCGGCGCCTTGCCGAATGGTTAATGCAATCGATTTTCAGCCGCCCGCTTAACTTGGAGTTAACAAAATTGCCATATGAAAGAATTTAAATAGTTGTATATTTGGGCATCCAATCTAACCATCTCCTGTAAAAGAACCGCAATCAGCCAAAATGGTTCTTTATGCTTTACTGGAGTTTATTATTTTTCATCCATATACACCTGACCTACCCGCCGCAGCCGGTGGTGAACAACGGCCAACTACGGATTCAGGTCCCATCGCTGGAAACACATGCCGGAATGATTCCCTGTACGATCTACAACGGGCAAAACCAGCCTGTCAGGATCATACCGCTGGAAGGAGGCCACCGCAAAGGCGTGTACACCATCCGGCTCCACACACTGCCCGAAGGCGAGTATTCGCTGCAGTGCGGTGCATATCAAACAAACTTCCGGCTCAGCCGGCCATGATATTATCATTACTATCATCATCCCCCCAAACAGAGATCCTCCCCCTAAAAAGGGAGGACTTTGTAATTTAAGCGTCTCCCCAATAAAAAAAAGTCCCCCCGGCCGGGAGGACTTTCCTATCAAAAAATTGTACTTACAAACCGTCTACCAGCACTTCATACAACTTCACCTTCAGTTCTTCCAGCTGCACATTTTGCACCAACTGCCCGTCCTGCGCATAAGAGATCGTCCCGCGTTCTTCCGATACGATGATCGCCAGGTTGTCGCTGTGCTCCGTTATGCCCACCGCGCTACGGTGCCGCATCCCGATCCGTGTAGGCAGATTAGGGTTCTCCGACATGGGCAGGATCACTTTCGCCGCCAGGATCTTGTTGCCGACGATGATCAAGGCCCCGTCGTGCAGCGGACTGTTCTTTTCGAAAATACTTTCGATCAGCTTGGCGCTCACGTTGCCGTCGATCGCGATGCTCGACGCCGTGTCGAATTTCACGCGGTAGGTAGTGGAGATCACGATCAGCGCGCCGGTCTGGCTCGCGGCCATATGCCCCGCCGCCACGATGATCTCGTTGATGATGTTCTCTTCTTCCTTATAACTTTTGAAGCGGTCGGGCAGGAACAGTTTGGTTAAAAAGGAATCCTTGCTCAGCGGCGTCTTCTTTCCCAGCACCAGCAAAAACTTCCGGATTTCGGGCTGGAAGATGATGATGATGGCGATGAGGCCGATGTTGATGAAATTCTCTAAAATATTGGTGAGGATCGGCATCTGGAGGGAACGCACGGCGAAATACGCCGCATATACCATCAGCAGTCCGATAAAGATATTGAAAGCGAGGCTGCCTTTCAGCAGGCGGTACAACTGGATGACGAGAAAAATCACAATCAGCAGGTCCACTACATTCAGCCATCGAAACTCAAATCCGTAAAATTGATAAACATCCTTCATAGCTGTAAAAATAGAAATATTTGGCAACTACGCGCCTTCCATGAAAGAAACGATGCGAACCGCTTCCACGGCCGCTTTCACATCATGCACCCGTAAAATGTGCGCACCCCGCTCCAGGGCGGCCGCATGCAGTACCGTGGTGCCGTTCAGGGCTTCGGCGGGGGTGTTGCCTAACAATTTGTAAACCATGGATTTCCGGGAAACGCCCACCAGGATCGGGGCGCCGGCGAGGTGGAGCAGCTCCATCCCGCGGAGCAACTGATAGTTATGCGACAGGGTTTTCCCGAACCCGAACCCCGGGTCGAGGATCACATCGTGGATGCCCGCGGCGCGGCAGGTTTCGGTTTTGCGGATGCAATAGTCCAGCACTTCCTGCACCACGTCTTCGTACTGCGGGTTCTTTTGCATGGTGGCCGGCGTGCCCTGCATATGCATGGCGATAAAGGGCGCCTGCAGCGCGGCCACGGCAGGGATCATTTCGGGGTCCATATCACCGGCGCTGATGTCGTTGATAATCGCAGCCCCGGCCAAAATGCACTTTTCGGCCACAGAAGCGTGATAAGTATCTACCGAGATCACGGCTTCGGGGAACTTGTATAAAATGGCATGGATGGCGGGCACCAGGCGCGCGGCTTCTTCGGCGGCGCCTACTTCCGGGGCGCCCGGACGGCTGCTTTGCGCGCCGATATCGAGGATGGCGGCCCCGTCGGCCAGCAGGGCTTCGGCCCTTACCACGGCTTCGTGCAGCTCACGGCTGCGGCTGTCCGAATAAAAGGAATCGTCGGTTACGTTGATGATCCCCATCACGAGGGGCTCCGCCAGGCTCAGCAACTTTCCCCGGCAACGGATGGTGAAATCTTTCCGTAATGATGTACTTTTGAAACGCAAGCGGCTATGATTATTACAGTGATATATCGCCCGAATTTACGCAATTTAAACCAGCAATTGAATGACATACCAGCAGGTGATCGACAGCAGTAAGGACATTTTCATCAAGAAGACGAAAGACTACGGCACTTCCTGGCGCGTACTGCGCCCCATTTCCATCGTAGACCAGATCTTCATCAAAGCCCAGCGCATCCGCACCATCCAGGAAACCGGCGTGCAAAAGGTGGCCGACGATATCGCCGGCGAGTTCCGCGCCATCGTTAACTACGGCGTCATCGCCCTCATCCAGCTGCAATTGCCTGCCGACGATATCTATACCGACCTTCCGGCCGATAAAGTGTCCGTTTTATATGACGAACAGGCCGCCTCCATCCGCACCGTGATGGAAGCCAAAAATCACGACTATGGCGAAGCCTGGCGCTCCATGAGCCAGGAATCCTTTGTGGACCTCATCCTTACCAAGCTCCTCCGTATCAAACAGATACTGCGCAATGATGGCAAGACCCTCATATCCGAGGGGATCGACGCCAATTACGTCGACATCGTCAACTATGCCGTTTTCGCCCTCATCCTGCTTGAAGAAAAGCATTAACATTCCTATCTTTAACCACTATGAAACCAATCATCTCCATTTTTCGCATCGTTGTAGGGGTGCTGTTCATCTTTTCCGGGCTGATCAAGGCCAACGATCCGTTGGGCCTCAGCTACAAGATGGACGAATTCTTTGAAGTGCTGCACATGCATTTCATGATCCCCTTTTCCCTGACCCTTTCCCTGGTCATGAACGCTTTCGAGATCATCGCAGGCTTTGCCGTGCTCATCGGCTACCGCATGCGCTTCTTCTCGTTCCTCTTATTGCTCCTGATCATCTTCTTCACCTTCCTGACCGGCTTCGCCCTCTTCAGCGGCCTGATCCGCGAATGCGGCTGCTTCGGCGACTGCATCAAGCTCACGGCCGACCAGTCGTTCTGGAAAGATATCATCCTGCTGGTGATGATCCTCGTGATCTTCATCTACCACAAACGCATTCAGCCGCTCTTTGCGCCGAAAGTCAACGCCGCTATCATGGTCTTCGCCGTGCTGGTCCCGGTAGTGCTGCAATGGTACACGCTGTCGCACCTGCCCATCGTGGATTGCCTGCCTTATAAAGTCGGCAACAACATCCCTGAAAAGATGAAAGCCCCTCCCGGCTCCACGCCCGACGTGTACGAGACCGTAATGATTTATGAGAAAGACGGCAAACAGCAGGAATACACCACCGAAAACTATCCCTGGCAGGATACCACCTGGGTGTTCGTGGACCGCAAAGACAAGCTCATTAAAAAAGGCAACGCCGAGCCGCCGATCAAGGATTTCATCCTGAACGACTTCAACGGCAACAATATGAACAGCGGCGTCCTGAACGAGCCCCTGCCCATGTACCTCTTCCTCGTGCTGGACGTAACCAAAGCCGGTAAAGGCTGGGAAGAGAAGATGCAGGCGTATGAAAAGCAGGCGGCGGAAGGGAAGATCGTGCTGATGGGCGTAACCAGTTCCAGCCAGGCTGCCGTG
>NZ_CALNBI010000268.1 GCF_937874145.1 uncultured Chitinophaga sp.
CCTCCGCCCGCAACCCCCCCTCCGGCGGCGGGTCCAACAGCCGCACCGGCGCGCCATACATCATCTCCATGGAAGCCATCCGGGAGTTTAAAGTGGTGACCAACCAATACGATGTGACGTACGGCAGAAGCGGCGGCGGCACCATCAGCACCGTAACCAAATCCGGCACCAACGAATTCACCGGGAGCGCGTTCATGTTCGGGCGAACCGACTGGGCTTCCAGCCGGTACGATATCCGCGGCGCCAAACGCAACAGCGAATTCTCCACGTACCAATACGGCGTGGCCTTCGGCGGCCCCATCGTAAAAGATAAAGCGCACTTTTTCGTGACCTGGGACCACCAGGCCGACGCCCGCCCGCTGCTCATCGCCGAGATCAAAAGCCCGGAGGATGAAGTCCGCCAGAACATCACCCAATCCACCCTCGACGAATTCCTCGGCATCGCCCGGACCAAATACGGCGTGGCCAACACCCCGCAGTTCGGCAGCTTCGACAAGAAACGCGGAACAGACGCGATCTTCGCTCGGGTCGACTGGCAGCTGAACGAAAAAAACCTGCTGACCATCCGCAACAACTACATCAACGACCGCAACTTCCAGGGCCGTAACGACAACACCACCATCAACATGTACGAAGTGTATGGCGATGCGAATGTGTACAATAACAGCCTCCTCGCCACTTTGCGCACCGTGATCAGCCCGAAGGTGACCAACGAACTGAAGGTCCAGCACCTGTATACTTTCGAGGAAAGCGTTCCCAACAAACAGCTGCCCCGCGAGAATATCCCGCGCGCCATCGTGGAAAACATCACGTCCACCATCAACGGCAAAACGGTGAATACCAACATCCAGCTGGGCGGCCAGCGTTATTCGCCGGAGCACTTCTACAACAACATCCTGCAACTGGTCGACAACGTGTATTTCAGCACCGAGAAAGCGAATTTTACATTCGGGACGGATATCATGTACAGCCATCTCAATTCCCTGTACGGCAGTGAAATGAACGGACGCTTTTACTACCGCGGCATGGATGCGTTCGACAACAACACGCCTTACCGTTACGCCCGCGAAGTGGCCATCGGCGGCAATCCCGCGCTGAACCAGAATGTGCTGAACGCGGGCCTGTATGCGCAGATGCAAACCAAGCTGGGCAAGGGCCTGGAAATGATCGCCGGTTTGCGCGCGGATTATACTTCCTACATGAGCAAGCCCAATAAGAACCAGGTGGTGCTGAACGAACTGGGCCTCAATACCTCCAACGGGCTAAATTCCTTCATCCTCCAGCCCCGCGTCCAGTTTAACTGGGACATCGGCGACAAACATACCGACTACCTGCGCTTCGGCGCCGGCATCTTCGGCTCGGATATCAACAACTACGCGATGATCAACAACCAGCTGTTCGACGGTACGAAAGTAATATCCATCGATGTGAACGATCCCGCGCTGCTGCCTGTCCCCAACTTCCCTGGTTACCGCCAGGACCCGTCCACCGCGCCGGGAGAAGCTTACATCGCGGAAAACAACCTGCCTAAAACGAGCACGATCAACATGAACGGCAAAGACGCCAGGATTCCCGTGATCTACAAGGCCAACATTTCCTACAACCACTTCTTCACCGACCGCCTGAAGGCCGGCATCACCGTGTTTACCACGATCGCGCGCCATAACTACATGTATGTAGACCGCAATATGGTAGACAATCCTTTCTTCACCCTGGAGAACGAAGGCGGCCGCGGCGTGTATGTGCCGGCGTCCACCATTACCGACAAAGGGATCATGGACTGGCAGCAGGGCCGCAAAAGCACCAACGTGGGCCGTGTGCTGGAACTGAACAGCGGTGGTAAAGTGAACCAGTATGCCGTGGTGCTCGACGCAACCTGGCGGTACTGGAAAGACGGTGAAGTGACCGCCAGCTACACCTGGAACGATTCCCGCGACAACACCTCCTTCAACGGCGACGTGGCCAACACCGCCACGCTCAACCTCATGACGCGCCAGGACCCGCGCGACCTCAGCAGGATGACGTATTCCGACAACCAGTTCCGCCACAAAGTGGTGTTCTACGGAACCCTTCCTTCCTGGAAAGGCTTCAGCGTGGGCATCCGGTATTCCGGGCTGGGCGGCACCCGCTATTCCCTCGCGGTGAACGGCAACGTGAACGGCGACTTCGTTACCTCCAACGATCTCGCGTACATCTTCGACGTGAACGACACCAAGGTGCCGCAGGTGTACCGCGACGGCATCAACGGCATCCTCAACAACCCGAACGCCAGCAACAGCCTGAAAAGCTACATCCGCGAAAGCATGGGTAAAATAGCGGAACGTAATGGCGGAGAAAACGGGTTCTTCGGCTTTTGGGACCTGCGCATCGCCAAGAAATTCAGCTTCGCCAAACGTCACGGTATCGAGCTGTCGCTGGACGGATTCAATATCGCCAATATGCTGAACAAGGATTGGGGCACTTCCCAGAACCTGGGCAAGCAAAACATCTATACCACCACCGGTTTCAACAATGTCACAAATGAGCTGGTGTACCGTGTAGGCGCCAATACCGGCGTCGTAAACCCCGGGGGCACGCCCTGGCAGGTGCAGTTCGGCGCGCGGTATAGTTTCTGATTTTTTTTTGGAAGATGGAATATCCGGAAGGGACCGCTGTACCGGCGGTCCTTTCCATTTTTGATGACCGCAAGAAACGGGCGGGCCGGGTGCCGCGGATGGTGTAAATTGCCGGCATGATCGGACACCTGCAGATGGGAAGCACCAACGCTGAACGCAGCGCCCGCTTCCGGGAAATGTTCCGGAAGGGGGAAATCGCCTTCGGCGGATACCGTAAAGGCCGCATTTACGGCACGCTCCGTTGTGCCAGCGGAAAGCGGATGCTGCCCGTCAACCGCGTGTTCTTCGCCAGCGAAGCGGAAGCCCTGGCGCAGGGGTACCGCCCCTGCGGCCATTGCCTCCCCCACAAATACAAACAATGGAAACATTCCCTTACATAACGAATTCATTACCTAAAGACGGCGACGCCCGCCTGTTCCCCGGCTTCTTCACCGCCGCGGAAAGCGACCGCTTCCTGGACGCGCTGACACAGGGCATCCAATGGAAGCAGGAGCCCATCACCATCATGGGCCGCCAGGTGATGCAGCCGCGCCTCACCGCCTGGTATGGCGATGTCCATAAATCGTACACTTACTCCGGCGTCACCATGCGGCCATTACCCTGGACAAACGAGCTTCTCGATATCCGCGCGCGCATCGAAGCCGTGTCGGGCGTGGCGTTCACCAGCGCGTTGCTCAATTTCTACCGCGACGGCAACGACAGCATGGGCTGGCACCGCGACAATGAAAAATCACTCGGCCCGCAGCCCGTCATCGGTTCGGTGAGCTTCGGCGCGGCGAGGTATTTTCATTTCAAACACGCCAAAGACAAAGACCTCCGCATCAAAACGGTGCTGACGCACGGCAGCTTCCTGCTCATGCGCGGCAGCACGCAGGAAAACTGGTACCACAGTGTGCCCAAAACCACGCGGGTAGCGGAGCCCCGCATCAACATCACCTTCCGCGTCATCGTGTAGCGCGATTGCGCAAGAAGCGGGTTCCGGGGGCGGACGGGCGCCGGTATCTTTGCAGTATAAATTTGAAAATCATGGAAACGCAACAACACATAGACTTCAACAGGATTGCTTCCGCCATCGCGTTCCTCCGGCAGCATTTCAAAGACCAGCCCGACCTGGAGGCCGCCGCCGGCCATGTGCACCTGTCTCCTTTTCATTTCCAGCGGATGTTCCAGGAATGGGCGGGCGTGAGCCCGAAACAATTCCTGCAATACCTGAGCCTCGATCATGCGAAAGAACGCTTACTGAAAGGCGATACATTGTCGGATGCCGCGTTTGAAACCGGCCTGTCGGGCACCAGCCGCCTGCACGACCTGTTCATCAAGATCGAAGGGATGACGCCGGGAGAATTCAGGAACGGGGGCGCGGGGCTCGATATCAACTACAGCTTCGCGGAAAGCCCCTTCGGGCCGCTGATCGTAGCTTCCACACAGAAAGGCGTCTGCCACATGGCGTTTGCGGACGCCGGCGAAGCGGAAGCACTGCGTGATCTGCAGGAGAAATTCCCCAACGCGCGGTACCGCCAGTTTGTGGACAGCAACCAGCAACATGCGCTATTTATTTTCGGGGAAGACTGGAAGAAACTCCCCGAGATCAAGCTGCACCTCAAAGGCTCGCCGTTCCAGATCCGCGTGTGGGAAACCCTGCTGAACGTTCCGATGGGCGGGCTTGTCACCTATTCCGGATTGGCGCAAAAAGCCGGTCATGCCGGCGCCTCCAGGGCCGTAGGCACCGCCGTGGCTTCCAATCCCGTGGCCTTCCTTATCCCCTGCCACCGCGTGATCCGCTCCAGCGGCGAAACGGGGCAATATCATTGGGGCCCCGACCGCAAAACCGCCATCATCGGCTGGGAAGCGGCGAAAACTTCCTGATTCCTTTTTCACTTCAACCTAACAAACATGCACCCAACCGCAAACGCGCTCCTGCAGCGCGACTGGGCCCTTATTGCCCGGCAGCTCCAGGAAAACGGCTACGTAATCATACCCAAAGCCCTCATGCATACCGACTGCCAGGCCCTGGCCGGCGCTTACGATCAGCCGGAACATTTCCGCAAAACGATCGTCATGGCCCGCTACCGGTTCGGCCTGGGCGAATACAAATACTACCGTTATCCCCTGCCCGCGATGCTGCAGGACCTCCGCGAAACGCTCTACGCGCAGATCGCGCCGGTGGCGAATAAATGGATGGAACAACTGGACATTGATATCCGGTATCCCGGCGACCACGCGGCTTTCCGGGAACGTTGCAAAGCCAACGGGCAGGATCTACCGGCGGTGCTGATATTGCAATACGGCCCTGGCGGGTTCAATACATTACACCAGGATCTTTACGGCGATGTATACTTCCCGATCCAGGCGGTGCTGTTCCTCGACGAAGCCGGAACGGATTACACCGGCGGCGAGTTCGTGCTGACGGAACAGGTGCCGCGCGCGCAATCCAAAGCGATCGTGCTGCAACCCGCGAAGGGCGACATCCTGCTGTTCACCACCCAATTCCGGCCGGTGAAGGGCAGCCGCGGGTTTTACCGGGCGCACATGAAACACGGCGTGAGCGCGCTGCATACCGGCAAGCGGCATACGCTGGGGATTATCTTCCATGATGCATCGACCTGAGATCAGCTTTTGACGGCGAGGCTCCGCCACAGGTACGCCACGAGATAACTTTCCCAGCCTTTGAACCGGCGGTAGAGTTTTTCCATGGATGGATGATCGGATTTGTCTGAAATGATTTGATGGGAAACGAGGGCGTTCAGCAGCCCGGCGTCGCCGTGCGGGATGCAGGTGGCGTCGCGGATGCTTTTCATGAGCGCGTAGTTGGCGGACCAGATGCCGATGCCGCGGAGGTCCGTCAATGCACGGCGGCGCTCCTCCAGCCCGGGAAGCGCCAGCAGGGATGATTTGCTGATATTGCCGTTGGCGAATTGTTGGGCTACGCCGGTGATGTATTCCGCTTTGCGGCCGGTGAATTGCATAGTGCGCAGTTCCGCGGGGTCGGCTTCTGCCAGCACGGAGGGTTGGGGAAAGATGTGATATACTTCGCCGCCGGTCTCATAGCTTTCGCCCCAGCGTTCCACCATCCTGCGTTTCAGGCGGTAGGCAAAGGTCAGGTTGATTTGCTGGCCGATGATGCTCCACGCCAGGGCTTCGAACAGATCAGGAATGCCGATGAGGCGAAGGCCGCCGAAAGCCCCGGGCATATACGCCAGGGCAGGCACTTTGGCGAGTTTTGCATAGAACGGCCGGATATCCTGCTGCGGCGCCAGCCATTCCTCCACGTACGCCCGTAACGCGGTTTCCGTTTCGGGGGAATCGTTTCCTTCGAGCAATATCGCTTCGATGCCGGCGGGATGCTCGCGGAGGTCCGCCAGCACAGGGTTTCCCGGCAACGGGATCAGTTTCCGCACGCGGCCGGGCAGGATGGTATGCATGCATTCGTCGAAACCCCGGTCCAGGAACCAGAGACATTCGTCGAAACTAAAAGGATCGGATGCGGGTATAATGAACGAGCGGGATGGCATGCCGCAAAGTTAACGCAGCCGAACCGATCAGCTACCCGAAACTTGCGGAAAACGGCGGACGGTCCCGTTATCTCCCATGACCACCAGCGACGCTATCCCTGAGAAAATACCGTGCTCCACCACGCCCGTAATAGATTTCAGCCGGGCGCCCAGTGCGGAGGGGTTTTCTATCAACCCGAAATCCGCATCCACGATCAGGTTTCCTTCGTCGGTGATCACACCCGGCCTTACCGTGCACGATGCCCCCATCCCCGCGATCTGCTCCTGCACATACCGCACCGCGAACGGGATCACTTCCACCGGCACCCTGAATCTGCCCAGGCGCTCCACCAGCTTGGAGGCGTCCGTCATGATCACCAGCTGCCGCGACCGCACCGCCACGATCTTCTCGTGCAGCAATGCGCCTCCGCCACCTTTGATGAGATCCAGGGAGGCGGTGAATTCATCCGCCCCATCCAGCGCGATATCGATATGCGGTACGTCATTGATGTCTGCCAGCGGGATGCCGAGTTTCGTGGCCAGTTCCGCCGTTTGCCGGGATGTAGGGACGCCGGTGATCTTGAGATGACGCGCCGCGATGGCGTGGAGGGCCGCCGTGGCGGTGGAGCCGGTGCCCAGGCCTACCGTCATTCCGTCGACCAAAAGTGCCGCTGCGGCCGTTGCCGCCAGTTGTTTGTCGTTTTCCTGTTGCGAAGCCATACCGGAATGTACGGCATTTGGCGGGCAATACGTAGATTGCCGGTGATTGAGCACTATAAACCCGACGTTATGCAAAGGTTCATCCTGTCTGCCCTGCTTCTATTCACCACCACCCCAAAAACCGCCGCACAAAACGCCGCCGCCGTTATCCGCGCAGAACGCAACTTTGCCGCGCATGCCCTGGAACACGGCGCGAAATCCGCATTTCTTGCCTACACCGACAGCTCCGCCGTTTCCATGGAAGGCGGGGAATACGGCAACGCCCTCGCGCAGTGGCGCGCACGGCCCGACAGCAAGGTTTTATTGCAATGGGGGCCACAGTTCGCCGCCGCCTCGGCCGACGGCATTACCGGTTTTACCACTGGCCCCTATTACATGCAAATCCCCGGAACGGACACCCTCCTGGCTACCGGACAATACACCACCTTCTGGCTGCGCAACAGCCGCGGCGAATGGAAATACCTCATCGATTTCGGCATCCAGCCGAACCCATTACCGCCGCATTGATTGCCGACCCGCAGGCCACGACGCGCGGGGCGGAAGATGCTTTCCTCACCCGCTACGAAACAGCAGGCCCCTCCGCTTACAATTCGGTGCTGGACAGCCAGTGCCGGCTCAATATGGACCGGTCCAAACCCGTTTCCGGCAGCCATGCATTCCTACGCCTGGTTACTTCGCAGCCGCATGCGCCGCAATTCGTTCCCATGGGCGCTTTCTTGTCGGCCGGTAAAGACCTGGCATATGTTTACGGCGATCTGGTGTATGGAAACGCCAAAAGCCACTACCTCCGCATCTGGG
>NZ_CALNBI010000269.1 GCF_937874145.1 uncultured Chitinophaga sp.
ATTGCGACACGGGCGAGGTTCCCGAAGAAGAATACATAATCTCCATCGGTAAAGCGGATATCAAACGCGCCGGGAAGGACGTTACCATCGTGTCTTTCAACAAAATGATGAAAGTAGCCCTCGGCGCTGCCGAAGAGCTGGCGAAAGAAGGTATCGAGGCCGAAGTAATCGACCTCCGCACCATCCGCCCCCTCGACTGGTTCACCATCCTCGAGTCCGTGAAGAAAACCAACCGCCTGGTGATCGTGGAAGAACAATGGCCCTTCGCCAGCATCTCTTCCGAGATCTCTTACCGCATCCAGAAAGAAGGTTTCGACTACCTGGACGCTCCCATCCGCCGCATCACCGCCGTGGACGCTCCCATGCACTACGCACCCAACCTGGTGAAACTGTACCTGCCCGATATCGAGCGTACCGTGAAACTGGTGAAGGAAGTGATGTACATGAAAAAGTAAAAGTCAACTTTACAGTGCATAATCATAGCTGCGCTCCCCAAAGGGCGCAGCTTTTTTTAACCCCGGACCTGCCCCAAATACGAACCGCGCCCCCTGGGGAGCGCGGCCGCCGATTGATGGTTGATGATATAGAAAGTTGAAATTATTGGCCGAAAAGGTCAGTGCTGAGATAGCGGTCGCCCCGGTCGCATATGATGCACACGATCACCCCGCTCGTCAGTTCGTTCGCCACCCTTACCGCCGCGGCTACCGCGCCGCCGCTGGACATGCCGCAGAAGATCGCTTCCTCCCGCGCCAGGCGGTTCGTCATCTCCCGCGCTTCCGCTTCTGAAATATCCATGATCCGGTCTACCCGCTGCCGCTCGAAAATCTTGGGCAGGTAGGCTTCCGGCCATTTACGGATGCCGGGGATCTTGCTGCCGTCTGTCGGCTGGCAACCCACGATCTGCACGCCGGGGTTTACCTCTTTTAAAAAACGCGAAACGCCCATAATTGTTCCCGTGGTGCCCATAGCCGACACGAAATGGGTGATGCCGTGCCGCGTGTCGCGCCAGATCTCGGGACCGGTGGTGCGGTAGTGCATGCCGTAATTATCCGGGTTGGCGAATTGGTTCAGCATGAAATAACCGCCTTTTTCCACCTGCGCATGCGCATAGTCGATGGCGCCTTCCATGCTTTGTTCTTTGGGCGTGAGCACAACTTTCGCGCCGAAGGCTTCCATGGTGAGCACGCGCTCGCGGGTAGCATCTTCGGGCATGACGATTTCGATATCCACGTTAAAGAGGTTGGCGATCATGGCCAGCGCGATGCCGGTGTTGCCGCTGGTGGCTTCGATCAGTTTGATGCCGGGGCGGATCTCGCCGCGGTCGAGCGCGCCTTTGATCATGCCGTAGGCCGCCCTGTCTTTCACGCTGCCGCCGGGATTGGTGCCTTCCAGTTTGGCGTAGATCGTGACACCGGGATTTTCCGGGATGCGCTGAAGGGCCACCATGGGGGTGTTGCCCACTAAATCCAGTACTGTGCTCATACGATTAAGTGACTTTTATGCTGCCGTCTGCTTTGTAATAAATCCTGGAATGGGGCTCTACGGATTTGATGAGCCATACATTCCCGCCGATGACGCTGTGGTGCCCGATGATGGTGTCTCCGCCGAGGATGGTGGCGCCGGCGTAAATTACCACGCCTTCCTCGATAGTAGGGTGGCGCTTGGCGCGGGCCATCGTTTTGTCGATGCTCAGCGCGCCCAGCGTAACGCCCTGGTATATTTTCACATGGGGGCCGATGACGGTGGTTTCACCGATCACGATGCCCGTGCCATGGTCGATACAGAAATACGGCGCGATCTCTGCCGCAGGGTGGATGTCCACGCCCGTTCTGGCGTGTGCGTATTCGGTGATAACGCGGGGGAGGAGGGGCACTTCCAGCAAATGGAGCCCATGCGCCACGCGGTAAGCCGCTATCGCGAAAAAGCCGGGATACGCCCGGATCACTTCGTAGACGCAGGTGGCCGCGGGGTCGCCCTGCAGGATGGCCTCCGCATCCTTGGTGAGGTCCGCGTATATGCCCGGCACCATCTCCATAAACTGGCGGCTCACCGCCTGGGGAGACTCCGGCAATTGCCCGGGAATATGCTGCAGCAGCTCATTCAGCTGCGTTTCCAGCCGCACCGCGTACTGCTCGATGGCAGCGTCATCCATCACCCGGCCGCTATGCTCCGGGAACAGCCAGTTGATCAGGTCGTTGCAGAACTGCCAGACGGCCTCCGAACTGGGATAGGCCACAACGCCGGCAGCAGCATGCCGCTGTTTCAATAATTCGAGTAGTGGGTGCATCATAACGTATAGTTACCTGTGTCGGGCTAAAATTACTGATAAAACCGACAAGATTGGTAGACTTTATTTGCCTAAAACGCCCGTCCAGCGATATTTTTTTATTTCGCTGCCGTTTAAAGTAAGTGAATTGCGCTACATCAGCCGTTTCTTGTTATTTTTGCCGTGTTTAAAATAATAGACAAACTATGGCCAACATTCTGATCATCGACGACGAAAAGAGCATCCGGAAAACGCTCACCGAAATCCTGAGCTACGAGGGGTATAAAATCGACGAAGCGGCCGACGGAGCCGAAGGCTTCAAAATGTTCCAGGCCAAAACTTACGACGCCGTATTGTGCGATATCAAAATGCCGAAGATGGACGGCCTCGAATTCCTCGAGAAAGCCCGCGAAATCAATGGCGACGTGCCCATCATCATGGTGTCCGGCCATGGTAATATCGACACGGCGGTAGACGCGGTGAAGAAAGGCGCCTTCGATTATATTTCCAAACCGCCCGACCTCAACCGCCTCCTCATCACCCTCCGCAACGCGCTGGACAAAACCACCCTGGTAGCCGAAACCAAAACGCTGCGAAAAAAGGTGAACAAAACGCCCGACATGATCGGCGAATCAGGGCCTATCGTAAAAATCAAGGATACCATCCATAAAGTAGCGCCGACAGACGCGCGCGTACTCGTTACCGGCGAGAATGGCGCGGGCAAGGAGCTCGTGGCCCGCTGGATTCACGCCTACAGCAACCGCGCCAGCGGTCCCATGGTGGAAGTGAACTGCGCGGCCATCCCTTCCGAGCTCATCGAATCCGAACTGTTCGGCCACGAGAAAGGTTCCTTCACCTCCGCCGTGAAACAACGCATCGGTAAATTCGAACAGGCGAGCGGCGGCACCCTCTTCCTCGACGAAATCGGCGATATGAGCCTCAGCGCACAAGCCAAAGTGTTGCGCGCCCTGCAGGAAGGAAAAATCACCCGGGTGGGCGGCGAAAAGGAAATCAGCGTGGACGTTCGCGTGGTAGCGGCTACAAATAAAGATTTGCTGAAAGAAGTGGAAGACAAAAACTTCCGCCTCGACCTCTACCACCGCCTCAGCGTGATCCTCATTCACGTGCCTTCGCTCAACGACCGCCGCGACGATATCCCCCTTCTTGTGGACCACTTCCTCGATCTCGTATGTGCGGAATACGGCACCGCCCGCAAAACGGCGGAGAAAGACGCGATGAAGGCGCTGCAGCAACATCAGTGGACGGGCAACATCCGCGAACTGCGGAACGTAGTGGAGCGGCTGGTGATCCTTTCCGGGAAAACCATTACGGCCGATGATGTGGAGAATTACGTGGTGCCCAATCACGACAAAAAAAAAGCCACTACCTGAATGACGAACTGCTCGTTTTAACGAAGCTGCACGATTTCCGGGACGAAGTGGAGAAGATATTCATCGAATTCATGTTGCAAAAAAACGGATGGAACGTAAGCAAAACCGCACAGGCGCTGGACATCCAGCGAAGCCATCTTTACAACAAGATGGAGCGTTACGACATCCGCAAAACTTCCGGTGGGGATGAGTAAAAGGCACATATACCTGATCAGCGGCCTGGGGGCCGACGAACGGGTGTTCGGGCGACTGGTGTTTCCGGCCGACTGCGAAGTGCATTACCTTCCCTGGATCACGCCCCTCAATGCCGGGGAACCCATCGGCGAATATGCGGGGCGCATGGCCCGGAGGATTCTCCACCCGGAACCCATTCTCGTCGGACTTTCCTTCGGCGGCATGATGAGCATCGAAATTGCGCGGCAAATGCCCGTTCGGCAGGTGGTCCTTATTTCCAGCGTGAAATCGCGGCAGGAATTGCCGCCGTACTACAATGGTTTCGCCAGCAAAGTATTAAATCGCCTGCCCGACAGGCTCCTTTTCTCCAACCGGCGCTTCGTGGTGCAGCTGTTCATGCAATGCGGCAGCGAAGAAGAGCGCCGCCTCCTCGACGACTACCTCGGCAAAAAAGACCTCCGCTACATGCGCTGGGCGCTGGGGGCCATCCTGCAGTGGAACAATGACTGGACGCCGCCGGGCCTGCTGCATATCCACGGCAGCAGCGACAGGCCTTTCCCGCGGCGGTACGTTACCCCCACGCATACGATCCTCAAAGGCGGCCACTTCATGATCATGAACCGTGCGCCGGAAATCAGTACGATCCTCGAAAAAAATCTCTTGTAAACTGCGCTCAGGAAGCGGGCACCTGCTTGCGGCGGGCGTATTGGAGCACCTCGTCCATCGAGAGGAGCACTTTCACGTTTTCGGGGATGGGCACGGAGATGCGCGCGATCTGCGGTCCGGAAATCGTGACGGGGATAGTGGGGAACAGGCGGCCGAGGTCTTTCACGAAATTATCGAGCGCGC
>NZ_CALNBI010000270.1 GCF_937874145.1 uncultured Chitinophaga sp.
GCCACGGAAGTGTCGCCCACTTGCAGATGGACGTGACCGATGCTGCCGCCCTCGATTCCTTCGGCCTGCTGAGCCGCAACAAGGGTATCGAAACCGTGATCAACGCGCTGCCGCAGGTGATCGAGCGGCACCCGGACGTGGTGTACGTGGTGGCTGGCAAAACCCATCCCGCCGTTTTACGGGGTTCGGGGGAAGAATACCGCCAGAGCCTGCAACAACTTGTGGAAACGCTGGGGATCGCCGGCCACGTGTATTTCCTCGATTCGTTCCTGTCGGAAGACGATCTTTTCGCCTGGCTCACCCGCAGCCAGGTATATGTAACGCCTTATCTCAGCGAAGCGCAGATTACCAGCGGAACGCTGACGTACGCCCTGGGCGCGGGCGCCGCCGTGCTTTCCACGCCTTACTGGTACGCCAGCGAGCTGCTGGCCAACGGCCGCGGGAAGCTCTTCGGTTTCGGCCAGCACGAAACCCTCGGGCAGCTGATCCGCTCGCTGTTCGACGAGCCCGCCAAACTGGAAACCCTCCGCGAAAACGCCCTCTCCTACGGCCGCGAGCTGCAATGGAGCCGGATGGGCGGGCGGTACCTCCAGCTGGCCGGGAAAATCCTCGCCACCCCGCGCGCCGCAACGATGGCCGGGCCTCTGCCCGATTCCTCCGCGCTGCCGCCCCTCAACCTCACCCATATCCGCAGGCTGACCGACGATACCGGCATCGTGCAACACGCCAAATACGGCATTCCCAACCTCAAGGAAGGATATTGCGTCGACGATAACGCCCGCGCGCTGATGATGACGCTCATGGCCCAGCAATACCGTAAAGGGAAAGAAGGCCCCGAGCTGCTGCCCATCTACCTCAGCTTTATCCATTATATGCAGACGCCCGACGGCAATTTCCGCAACTTCCTCAGCTTCAGCCGCCAGTACCTCGACGAGGTAGGCTCCGAGGATTCGTTCGGCCGCACCGTCTGGGCCCTGGGATACCTCATCCGTTTCGCACCCAACAACTCCTACCGCGAGTTCGCATATGAACTGTACCACCGCTCCATCCAGCACTTCGAGGCGCTGGAGCACCTGCGCGGCCGGGCGAACAGTGTCATAGGAGTTTGTCACTATATTCTGCAACATCCCGCCGACGAAGGTATGGTCCATATCCTGGAACGGCTGGTGCAACCGCTGGCCGATGCCTGGGAACGCAATTCCACAAGCGACTGGCGCTGGTACGAGAAATCGATGACGTATGATAACGGCATCCTTCCTCTCGCCATGCTCCACGCCGCGGAGGCAACCGGCAACGAAAAATGGCGGGCCATTGCATTGGACAGCCTATCTTTCCTGGAAAACCTCACCATGGCGCATGGTTATTTTTCGCCAGTGGGCAACAACGGATGGCACTGCGAAGGTGGCGCCTGCCCGCTGTTCGACCAGCAGGCGATCGAAACCATGGCCATGGTACTCATGTACCAGCAGGCGCATACCGTTACCGGCGATACGGATTATCTGCGTAAAATGTACACCTGCTACCAGTGGTTCCTCGGCGAAAACGTGCTCCGCATCCCGCTGTACGACCACGAAACCCACGGCTGCTGCGACGGTTTGTCGGCCGCGGGGCTCAACCGGAACCAGGGTGCGGAATCCACGCTCGCGTATTTTATTTCACATTTAGCCGTTTTACAGTGCTGCGAAGCAATCCCAAAACCGGAAAAAAACGTTCGTACCACTATTATCACCACCAACACCACAAACGTTATCAGTAAAATCGGTTAACACAAATGAAAATCGCGATCCTTTCCCCCGTGGCCTGGCGCACGCCCCCCGTGCACTACGGGCCATGGGAACAGATTGCGTCCAACGTCACGGAAGGACTCGTCCGCCGCGGCCTGGACGTAACCCTGTTTGCCACCGCCAATTCCATTACCGGCGCAAACCTCAAAGCAGTTTGTGAAGCCGGTTATGAAGAAGACCGCAGTCTTGACGCCAAAGTCCAGGAATGCATGCATATCAGCATGCTGATGGAGGAGGCAGACAAGTTTGACATCATCCACAATCATTTCGATTTCCACCCGCTTACCTACAGCAGGTTGATCCCTGTGCCGATGGTGACCACCATCCATGGGTTTTCGTCCGAAAAGATCGTCCCGGTTTTCGAGCGGTACAACGACGTATCCCATTATGTAGCCATCAGTGACTCCAACAGGCACCCCGAGCTGCGATATGAGGCTACGGTGTACAACGGCATCAACCCGGCGCAATTCGATTTCAACGGCGCCGCGGGCGATTATCTCCTGTTTTTCGGGCGGCTTCATCCGCACAAGGGCGCGCACGACGCCATCGCCATTGCGCAGCGGACCGGTATGCGGCTCATCATTGCGGGGATTATCCAAAATGAGCAGTATTTTAAGGAACAGGTGGAGCCGCATATTGATGGCGACCAGATACAGTACGTGGGGCCTGCCGGGCCGGAAGAGCGCCGGCGCCTTATGGGCAATGCCTTTGCGCTGCTGCACTGCATTCATTTCGACGAGCCTTTCGGCCTGAGCGTGGCCGAATCCATGATGTGCGGCACGCCCGTGATCGCCTACAACCGGGGCTCTATGCCCGAGCTCATCCGTACGGGTGAAACGGGGTTCCTGGTGCGGGATGTGGACGAAGCCGCGGCTTCCGTGGCAGACATCGCATCCCTCGACCGGCGGCAATGCCGGCAATGGGCCGAGTCGCGGTTCAGTGTAGACAGGATGGTGGATGATTATATCGAAGTGTACAAGCAGGTGCTGGCAAAAACGCCCCCGTATAAAACGAGGGCGCGTATCTTGTAAGTTGTTATCCTTCTTTTACTCTTTGCAGGAGATCTTTCAGATGTACGGTCGCGAAGGTGGACGCGTAATCCGATAATCCATATGGTATGAGCAGTTCCTCGTTATGAATGAGGGCGCCGCAGCTGTAGAGGACATTGGGCACGTACCCTTCGCGTTCGTCTTTATTCGGAATGATGAGCGGTTCGCGGAGGCGGCTGATCTCGATTTTTGGATCTTCCAGGTCGAGCAGCGTTGCGCCCAGGCAATACCTGCGCATGGGGCCTACGCCGTGGGTGATGACGAGCCAGCCTTCCGGGGTTTCTATCGGAGATCCGCAGTTCCCGATCTGGACGAACTCCCAGGGATATTTCGGGGTTTGCAGGATCTCGGGGTTCTCCCAGATATTGATCTTGTCGGAATACATGATGTAATTGTTGATCCCGTCGATACGCGACATCATCGCATACTTCCCGTTGATCTTTCGCGGAAACAGCGCCAGGTTTTTGTTCTGCGCGCCTTCGCCGTACAGCGGCATGATCTTGAAATGATAGAAATCCCGCGTTTGCAGCAGCTTCGGCTGGATGGTAATGCCATCGAAGGCGGTGTAGGTGGCGTAATACGTAACGCCGCTCTTGTCGCCGGTGTATTTCACGAACCTGGCATCTTCTATCCCCCGGCTTTCCGCATCCGAATACGGGAAAATTACCCGGTCCGAAAGGTCGGTATCCAGAGAAAAATTGATTTCATAATAACTGTCTGCCAGCCACAACAGCCGTTCCAGCCCGCGTTTCAGGAGGTGATCCACCTGGTAGCGTTGTTGCATTTCGCGGATGACTTTCTTCAGTCCTACATAATCGAATGTATCCGGCAGAGAGGCGGCCACTTCACGGAACACGGAATCGGGCAGGCTGATGGAAACGGCGTTCTGGAAGAAAATCTGTTTGTGGTAGATGGTGTTGCGGATGATATCCGGTTCGTCCACATAATTCCCCGCCGGGATGATGGTCACGTTGTTCTCACGGTCCACGATCGCCTGCCGGAATACGATGGACGAAACGTGCCCTTCGCCTACCGCCCTGAAGCTGAGTATGACGCGTTTTTCGCCTTCTTCCAGGTTGCTCTGGTCGGGATCTTCCACGATGGAAGGGTTGAAAAACGCGGCGGATTCGATGGAAAATTCATTGGTGAAATAAGAGCCGATCAGCAGTTTCCGTTTCATGGGGATTTTATCGAAATCCAGGCCCAGCGCCTGGATGAGGGGCTTCACCTTCTCGGCGTGCCTTTCGAATATCCGGGTAATATTCCGGTGGCGGCGCGAAAATTCGCGGAGCAGCGGGATGACCGACCGTTCCACGTCTTCGTCCGACATCTCGGTGACTTTCAGAATAATGCCCTTAGCCCGGGCGTCTCCGTTGAAGAAGAACCGGGCCACCACGCGTTTGAGGTCCGGAGTGATCTTGGCCTTTTGCCTTTCTATGGGTATGCGCATATATGCCTAATTTTTAAAGCCTTGCGCCCGGCGGATCAACATTGAAAGCCGTCGGGCAGCACCGCTCCTTTCTTCACAACAACGATGCCATCCTTCACCGTATACTTCTCGAAATCACCATCTTCGAGGTGCTTCCCGCCATTGATCCGTACGTCGTTGCCGATGCAGGCGTTCTTGTCGATAATGGCATTGTTGATATAGCAGCGGTCGCCGATCCCAATGGGCGGGCGGCCCGCCGCCTTCGCCTGGTTGATCTCGTCCAGCGTTTGGTACTTGTCGTTCCCCATGAGGTAAGCATTGCTGATGGTGGTACCCTTCCCGATACGGGTACGGATGCCCACCACGCAGCGCTCGAGGCGGCTGGCGTTGATGATGCAGCCGTCGGCGATCACCGTTTTCTCCAGCGTGGTGCCCGAAATCTTGGCGGGCGGCAGCATGCGCGCGCGGGAGAAGATCGTTTTGGCGTCGTCGAAAAGATTGAACTGGGGGATATCGTCTGTCAGCTCCAGGTTGGCTTCGAAGAAGGAAGAAATATTCCCGATGTCGGTCCAGTAGCCCTCGTACTGATAGCTCAGCACCCTGCGCTCGCCGATGGAATTGGGAATGATTTCCTTCCCGAAATCGGTAGCGTCTGGCTGGTTGTGCAGCAGTTCGTACAACAACCCTTTGTTGAAGATGTAAATCCCCATCGAAGCCAGGTAATTGCGGCCGGCGCGTTCCATGTCAGGACCGGTGTCCGACGTCCAGTCGGGCAGCAGATCCTTTTTCGGCTTTTCGATGAAGGAGGAGATGAAGTTCTCTTCATCGGTTTTGAGGATGCCGAATTCCGTGGCTTCCCGCGCATGTACGGGAATGGTGGCGATGGAAATGTCGGCGCCTTTCTCGATATGGTTGCGGATCATCTCCCGGAAATCCATCTGGTAAAGCTGGTCGCCGGAGAGGATGAGGATGTATTTGTAATCGTAATTCTCCAGGTGGCGGATGGTTTGCCGCACCGCGTCGGCCGTGCCCTGGAACCAGGTGGGGTTGTCGGGCGTTTGCTCCGCAGCCAGGATATCTACGAACGCCTTGCTGAAATGGCTGAAGTGGTAAGTGTTCTTGATGTGCTGGTTCAGCGAGGCGGAATTGAACTGCGTGAGCACGAAAATGCGGTGCAGATCGGCGTTGAGGCAGTTGGAAATGGGAATGTCGACAAGCCGGTATTTGCCGGCTACCGGCACAGCGGGTTTGGAGCGGCTGCGTGTCAGGGGATAGAGGCGCGTTCCGGCGCCTCCGCCAAGGATGATCGAGATCACTTCGTTAGACATAACGTTCGGTGTTTATGTGAGGCTGGTATAAAGGTCCATGTACTGACGGGCAGCTTTGTTCCAGGAATGATCCTGCTGCATGCCCGTTTTCCTGATTTTATTGAATGTCGTTTTGGTGCCGTAGAGCTCCAGCGCCCGCCCGATAGCGTGGTGCAGGTCGCCGCCCGTGGGCTGAAAAAACCTGACGCCGGTGCCGCCCTCGTCCCCGAAGTCGGTAACGGTATCGCGGAGGCCGCCGGTGGAGCGGACGACCGGTATGGAGCCATACCGCATGGCGTACATCTGGTTCAGGCCGCAGGGCTCCACGCGCGAGGGCATCAGCAGGAAATCCGCGCCGGCGTACAGCCGGTGGCTCAATGCCTCGTTATAACCGATGTACACGCCAAAGTGTTCACCGTTTATATGGCGCGCCTGCTGCATGAGCCATTCGATATGCGCGTCGCCGCTGCCGAGGATGAGGCAGTTGAACGCCCCCGGATGGTCGGACAGCGCGCGCCCTACGGCGTCGGGGATGAGATCGGCGCCCTTATCGCCCACCAGCCGCCCGATAAAAACAAACAGCGGCAGGTCTTTTTTGAATCCGTATTCTTCACAGATGCTTTCTTTATTGGCTTTCTTGCCTTTGGTAACATCTTTTATGCCATAGTTCGCGGGCAGCATGGGGTCGGCCGACGGGTTCCACACATCATCATCGATCCCGTTGAGAATCCCCCGCGCCTTGGCTCTTTCCGCGTTCAGCAATCCTTCCAGCCCGTTGGCGGCGTGGTACAGCTCTTCCATGTAACTGGGAGATACCGTGTTGATCCTCCAGGCGCACTTGATGGCCGAGGCCAGGGGGTTGATGGCGCCGTTCCAGTCGAGCAGGCCGCTTTTCCAAAGATCGAATGAAGGAATGAGGTAGAGCTTATCCCACCCGAACTGCCCCTGGTACTGGGCGTTGTGGATGGTCAGCACGGTAGGTATGTCTTTCAACCCGCTGTATTTCCGCCCGAATTTAAGCAGGAACGGGATGAGGCCGGTATGATGATCGTGGCAATGCACCACATCCGGCTGGTGCTGCCATTCGCTGAGCCAGTCGAGCACCGCCACCTGGAAGGCCAGGAAACGCTCCGTATCGTTGGCGTAGCCGTAAACGTTTGGCGTGTCGAGCAGGCCGGGGATATCGACCTGGTAGAAGTCGAACCCCAGCGCGTTGGTGTTTTCCTTCCATACATTGAAATGATACCAGTCATGCCCCAGCCAGAGCCCGCCCTGGTGCACGAGCCCGAACTGAAATTTCCCGCTTTCGCGGAAAGCATTCCGGTAAGCGGGGATCACCACCTTGGCGATGGCCCCTTCCTGGAACTGGTATTTGGGGAGTGCGCCCACTACATCCGCCAGGCCGCCTACCTTGGCGGCCGGGTAACATTCCGCGCTGACGTGCAATATTTCCATACTGATTATAATTTAATCCGGAAAGTCCAGATTACAAAGGAATCGTACACAAAAAAATGATTTTCAGGAAAGTTGGAATATATAGCTTCCCGTTATCCCCATTTCCCCATCACCCCGGAATGGCATAGAATTTTCGTAATATCACATAAAATCCACCATATGCTGTTACAATCCTTACGCGCAGAGTTCGAACAGGAAGTAAAAAGCACCCGGAAGCTGCTTGAAGCCGTCCCCGCCAAAGACATCGGCTTCAAGCCCTCCCCCGTTTCCTGGACCATGGGCGAGCTCGCCCAGCACATCGCCACCATTTATTATTGGTACGTGGGCACCCTCACCAAATCGGTCTACGACCTCACGGCCGATCATATCGAACGCGGCGCCCCGTCCGACATTGCCGCCACCCTGGAGCTGTTTGAGAAAAACGTGGCGCTGGCCCGCCAGGCACTCGCTTCCACCACGGAAGAAAGCCTGCAGGAAAACTGGACCATGCAGGCCGGCGGACAAACCGTACTGGGCCCCATGCCCCGCGGCGCCGTAGCCCGCGGGTTCCTCTTTAATCATATTTACCACCACCGCGGCGAGATGATCGTTTACCTCCGCGCCACCGGCAACAAAGTTCCCGGCCTCTACGGCCCCACCTACGAGCAAAGCCAGGCGCAGAAAGGGGGATAATCGGGACCATTTCCCCCGAAAGCCCTATTTTGCAGGTATGAAATTCGGACAGACCGACGCGGCCCTGCTGGCCGAAACCGACTTCAAACTTCCCGCCGAGCCCGCCTTCAACCAGGGCGCGCTGCCCGGCAAACCTTTCTCTAAGCCGGTGATCCGCCTGGGTTGCACCACCTGGAACCGCAAAGACTGGGTGGGCGACATCTTCCCGAACGGCACCCGCGAAAAGGACTTCCTCACCGAATATGCCCGCTCCTTCGCCAGCGTGGAACTGAACGCTACGCATTATAAAATCTATGGGCCGGATACCATCACCGGATGGGCGGAGAAAGTGAAGAACCCGGATTTCCGGTTCTGCCCCAAGGTGCCGCAGTCCATCAGCCATTATAGTAACCTCGTGAACGCCCGCGAAAGCACCACGGCCTTCCTGGAGGGCGTGCTCGCTTTCGGCGAGATGCTGGGGCCCATTTTCCTGCAGGTAGGCGAAA
>NZ_CALNBI010000271.1 GCF_937874145.1 uncultured Chitinophaga sp.
TTCGATGCCTTCTCCGGATTGGCGGGTGAATTGGATTTCGTTGGTTTTATAGCCGATGAAACTGGCGATCACGAAAAATGGCGGATCGCGGCGGGTTTCGAGGGTGAACCGGCCCAGGGAGTCGGCCTGTGCGAAGGAATTGGTGCCTTTGATGCCGATGGTGGCGCCGGGCAAGGGAACGCCGTCTTTCGACCGGATCAGGCCTTTTACATTCACTTGCGCGGATGCTGCGATACTGAGAAAAAGTGCGGGCAATGCCAGCAACAGGATTTTTTTCATGGTTGATAAAATTTTTGATAATTGCGGAAAAGGGAATGTTCAGCAACGAACGGGCATGTCCGGCTGGTTGGCGCCGCAACAATAAGGTCTGATGAATAATCTGTGTGTTTTCATGAATGGGGGTGTCTGATCGGGGTTAAAGGTATAACTTATTTCCTATTAACCTATAGGCTTTGTAGAGTAATATATTTTAGTAATTCGTTATTAACTGATTATTCGTTCTTTATTAAACTAAAACACACAAAATTATCAAAATAATTACATATTCCGTCGACAAGAAGTAAAAATAATATCATGGGTAACGGAGCCGGTCAAACGAAACTTCCACCCAACTTTAACAAATCCTGCCATCCAATTTATTTATCTTAACGGAAGCAATCCATCCCTGCTATCCCAACGTCCTGTTATGAAATTCACCACTATTTGCTTCGCCCTTGTTTCCTGCCTGTCCGTTACTGCCCAGCAGCCGGGTACCTGGGTCCCCGAAGCCGCGAGCCGCGCCTCCTGGGACGCACACCTGCTCATGGAAGAGGGCCAACACGCAGCCGCCGCCACCCAGTTCAAAAAAGCCATCGCAGCCTGGAACGGCCGCGCCACCACTGACACCTGGCACGAAGCCGCCCGTGCATTCGGGCACACCGGCGACACCTCCGCCGCCACCGAAGCCCTGGAACAACTCTGCAGCATGAAAAGGTTCTTCGAACACGAAAGCATCCTGGCCGACAGTGCCTTTACCAGCCTCCGCAGTAATGCCCGCTTCATCGCCGCCGTCAATTGCATCAAAACCAACCAGCAAACACTCGCCCCCCATTACAACGCCCAATGGCGCAAATCGCTTCTGGATATGCAGCAGGCCGATCAAGCCATTCGCAACGCAATAGAAAAAGCCCGCACCGCCAACGCGCTCCCCGCCGATATCGACCGCCTGCTTGCCCGGCAAGATACCATCGACCATGCCAACAGCCAGGCTCTCGACGCGTTCCTCTCCCGGAATGGATGGCCCGGGCCCGATGTCATCGACTACTCCGGCGGCAACGCCATCATCCTCCTGCTCACCCACGCCAATCCCGACATCAAGCTAAAACATATCCACCTCGCCCGGCAAGCCGCTATAGCCAAAGCGATACATCCCGCGCAATTCGCCACCCTGCAAGACAAACTCTCCGTTTTTCAAAACGGTTACCAGGTATACGGCACGCAGGTCTATACCGAAAATGGCAAAGTAACCGTCTTCCCAATCGAAGACGAAGCCCATGTAAATAAACGCAGGAAAGAAATAGGCATGGATCCGATTGAAACTTACCTCAGCCATTTCGGCATCCAGTATCAATACGACCCCAACCAACCGAAAACCGCCAGGGAAATCCCGCGTATCAGCCATAAATAAGCGTCAGGGTATGAACCGGGATGCAATATGCGAACGATCCGCGATCACTTCCATCAACAAATCAGAATACGTCTATCCTTTGCCCTGCTCCAGCGCCTCCGGCTCCCGGCGGAAGCGCTCCTGGTTAAAGGCGAACCGGGATGCAGCTTACTTTCATAATATTGCTTCGTCACCGCATAGCCCAATGCTTCGCGGCTTTGATCCACGTCTTTCCAGTTGATCTCCGCCTCACCCGTCCCGGCCATCGCCCCGAAGCCCCCATGCAACAGGCCGTTAAAGGCATCCAGGCTGTTGCCCGGCTGCCAGTCTTCCCCGGAGGCTGTCCGCCAGCGGACGGAAATTGTCCGATTCCGGACGTTTACAACTACCCGGATTCCCCCAAACCCGTTCCCCGTAAGCCTCCCGCATTATGGCAAGGTGCTTGCCCCCATCCGGCATATCTTTATCTTATGGTCAGGAATTACATCAAGATAGCTTTCAGGAACCTCTGGAAGCACAAGTCCTTCTCCGCGATCAATATCGCAGGGCTTGCCGCAGGCCTCACCGCCTGTTTCTTCATCCTTTCCTACGTCCGCTTCGAGCTGAGTTATGATAACTTCCATAGCAAGGCCGACAGGATCGTGCGCCTGCGCGACGATGTCATCACCCCCACCGAAACCATCCCCAACGGCATTTCCGTTTACCCCGCCGGGCCTGCCATCACAGCGGATTTCCCCGAAGTGGAATCCATGGTGCGCGTCTCGCAGCAGGAGATGATCTTCATACAGGGCGATAGAAAATTCCGGGAAACGAACATTCTCCTGTCGGACTCCACCTTCTTCCGGATCTTCGATTTCAAGCTGGTCGAAGGCCATGCCGGTTCAGTGCTCGCAGCGCCCGGCAGCGTCGTGATCACGGAAGCAATGGCCGCCAAATATTTCGGCGAAGCCCCTGCTATGGGTAAAACGATCCAGATCCCGCAGGACGACCGGACGTTGTCCCTTACCGTCACCGGCATCATGGCTCCCATGCCCGAAAACTCCCAACTCCGGGGAGACGCCGTCGTTAGCCTGTCCACCGCCCGGGAAGCCTACGCCGGTTTCCTCGACAACTGGACCAACCACGCGCCTTACACTTACCTGCTCCTCAAACCCGGCACCGATTATAAAGCCCTCGAAGCCAAATTCCCCGCTTTCCTGGAAAAACACATCGGCAAAACGATGGACGACTTCCAGATGCACTATACTTACCACATCACGCCGATAAAAGATATTTACCTCAGCTGGGGCGCACTCAGATACGCCGGCATCACGGGCAGCATCGGCAACGTCCGCATTTTTACTATCGT
>NZ_CALNBI010000272.1 GCF_937874145.1 uncultured Chitinophaga sp.
GTACAAGGTTTTGGTGGCATCCAGCAAGGCCTGCACCTGCACGGGCGCATACAGCGCCATCCCGCCGTTATAAGGCACGGCATCCATCCCCGTGGCCAGGTTGGCCGCGCTCTGCCAGGTCAGCTGGTATTGCGCCCAGGAGTACACCGCGGCGAATAAAGCCACACCTACGAACGTGCGCACCACCATCAGCACGCTCACCGCGCTCAGCATCTCGTCCATCGGCAAGGTACTCATGGCGTAATACCAGATCCCGATAAACAGCACCGTCATCCCCAACCCTTTCACCACGCTGATCGCGTAGAGGTATTCGATGTCGATCACTGGCGCCATGAGAAAGTACATGCTCACGCTGTACGCCATGAAACACAGGTATCCTCCCAAAATGAAATATTTCAGATGCCATCCGCGCTTAAACCCGATCACGCCCATGAGCCCCCCGATCGCGATGCCCGGTATCATCCACGCGTACAACATGGCATTGGTGTAGTTGTCATATCCCAGCACGCCGGTGGTGAAAGTGGCTTGCATGGCCGCGGTGCCCATGTACACGCCCAAACTGAAAAGCAGCAGCAAGCCGTGCAACACGGGCGTCTTGCGGAATACCCGCACATCCAGGAAAGGCTGCGCCAACGTTAATTGCCGCCAGGTAAACAACACCACCGCCGCCACGAACCCTGTTGCCGCCCAACGGATGTTGGCGGAAGCGAACCAGCCCTGCTGTTTGGCGAACACCAGCACATAATCCAGCAGCAGGAACCCTACTGCAAAGATCGCCATGCTCCACCAGTCGATCCCCTTCAGCGAGACCGCGCGGGCGCTGCGTTTGTTGTGCATGAACACGACCGCCAGCAAGGCGTTGACCAGCAGCACGCCCGCCACCGCGAAATACACGGCCTGCCATTCCGTTTGGTACGCCAGCCCGGTTGTGACCCAGATCACGAGCTGGCTCGTGATGATGCTGAGCGTGTAATAAAACGAATAGAACTTGCCGCGGTCGCCCGTGGGCGTGATGAGGAACATGATGACGGGGATCATCTTCAGTAAAGCGAGCATTTTAAATATGCCCATGAAAAACGAAGCCGCTATAATCATCAGCGGATCGGTGGTCATGGCGCACAAGACCGACAGCGCCGCCAGCACCAAAAAGCACCCGACCAGCAGCTCCTTCCCCCGGAAACGCCGCTCCAACCGGAGGATCACCGGCACGATGGCGCCCATGCCGATCACATTGGCGTAATTGGCCATGGTGATGACTTCGGTATATGTTCCAAAACTGCCCACCATGTCACTCATATTACCGGTATATACGCCCGCGGCTGCCAGCACCGGCAACTCGAACACGGCGATCAGCAACAGCGCCAGCGGCCGGGGTACCCATTTGTGAAAAAGTCCTTTGTCGTATATCGCGTTCATGATGTTTTTATTCCAGGGTGATGACCACGTTCATCCCGGCGCGCAGCAGGGCGAGGTCTTCAGGGGTGTTCTCGTGCGTGAATTCAATCCTGACGGGGATGCGCTGCTGCACCTTCACAAAGTTACCCGTCGAGTTATCGACCGGCACGGAGGCGTAGCGGCTGCCCGTGGCGGCGGAAATGGCCGTCACCTCGCCGGTGTATTCCTTATCGCCCAGCGCGTCAACCTTGATGCGGAGCTTCCGGCCGATGCGGATTTTGTCCATCTGCCGCTCGCGGTAATTGGCGGTGACCCATTTCTGTTCGCTCGTTACGATGGTGGCGATCTGCTGCCCGGCCTGGAGCAATTGCCCTTCGTTGATGCTCCGCCGGCCCACGAACCCGTCGTGCGGCGCGGTGACCACGGTGTAGCCGATGTTGAGCTGTGCCATGTCCAGGGCCGCTTTGGCGCGTTTGATCTCCGCGTCGTTCACCGCCAGGCGGGTGGCAGTTTCTTCGGCAGACAGGCTAGTGGTGTTGCGCTGGTTCACGAGCGCCTCGTACGTTGCTTTTTGCGCTTCGTACTCCGTCTTCATCTGCTCGAATTGCTGGCGGGTAACGGCATCATCCTGCAGCAGGCTTTCGTAGCGTTTGTAATTCTGTTCCGCGTTCCACAAACGGGCTTTCGCGCCGGCGATATTCGCTTCCGACACGCCGATGTTATTCTTTACCGTGCGCACGGCGGATGCCGTGGTGGTCCTGGCGGCGAGGGCGTTGGCATATGCCGCTTCCGCCTGTGCGAGGGCGGTCTGCAGCTCCCGGTCATCGATCACCAGTAGCGTATCGCCCTGCTTCACCTGCTGGTGCTCGATGAAACGGATTTCTTTGATATAACCCGGTACACGCGTGTTGATCGGGTTGATGAAAGCTTCCACCTGCGCGGCGTTGGTATAACTGCTGTCGCCTACGTGGAAATATTGCCGCAGCACCCAAACGAGCGCTGCCGCGATCAGCACGAAGGCGGCGATATTAATGTAGACCATCCGCTTTTTATGCTGTCCCGTTTTCCTGTTGTTGTTATGTTGCGTTGCCATTGTATGCTATGTTATTTTCGTGTGTCGTGTTTATAATTGTCCGGTGGTTTTGAGGAGCTGGTAATACGTGTACAGGATATTAATCTCCGCGTTCGTATACTGCAGCTCCGCATCCAGCTTGGCGTTGGTGGCATCGAGCAGGTCAACTGCCAGGGCCAGCTGGTTGAGGTATTTCTTTTCGATGATGCGGTAGTTTTCGTCGGCCAGCTGCATATTCTGTTCCAGTGTATGCCACTGCGTGATGGCTTCGTTGTGCTTTACGTATGCCGCGTTCACCGTCACGCCTGCCGCCTGTATCCGTTCCGTTTCCGCATCGCGCTGCCGGGCTACCTGCAGTTCCGCCTGCCGGATATGTTTCGGGGAGGTGTAGATGGATGAAAGGTTGAAGGTGAGCGTGAGCCCCGCCTGCCAGCCATTGGCGTAGGCATCCAGCACAGGGTTTACGGTGGTGACGGGCCGTGACAGGTTATTTCCCGCGTAGGCCGACAGCGTAGGAAGCCGCTCCGCTTTCGTGATTTTCAGTCCCGCTTCCGCGATCTCAGTGCTTTTGGCCGCCATGCGGATATCGGGCTGCTGCCCCAGGGCGAGCGACTGGTAATACGCGAGGCCGTTGACCTGCGGGTGCGTATCGAGCAGGGTGGTATCCGGCTGGATGAGGAGCGCGTCGGGCAGGCCGAGGGCGGTGGTGAGTTGTTTATTGAGGATATTGATGTTGTTGTCGATGACATTCACCGCCAGCCGGAGGTTGGAGAGCAGGAGCTCGTTGCGGATCACGTCGTTGCGGGTGACCATCCCTTCGCTATGCATGCGGCGGATGTTTTTCAGGCGCTCGTTGGCCAGGGCGATGTTGTCCGTATATACGCTGCGCTGGTTGTAGAGTTTGTATAGGTCGAAGTAGTTGCCGGCGGAAAGGAGCTTCATGTCCTGCGTGTTTTTTTCCAGGCTGAGAACGGCCAGTTGTTCCCGGAGGCCGGCTGCGGCGATATTGTTTTTCACCTGGTGGCCCTTGAAGATGAGCTGGCTGGCCTGCAGGGCGAAGGAGTTGGAGAAGTGCGGCATGGCCACGTCGGTGGCGGAAGAAAAGTTGCGGTCGATGATGACCGGGTTGCCGATGTACCCCGCGCCGAGGGAGGCATTGAGGGCAGGCAATTGTTGCAGCTTTGCTACTTCCGTGTTTTGCCGGGCTACGGCCACGCCTGCGGCGGCTACCTTCAGGGACGGGTTGGCCATTTCGGTGAGGCGGAAGATTTCCGGGAGGGTGAGCACCCGGCGGATGGAGTCCTGCGCGTGCAGGGGTACCGCTGCCAGGATGCTGCTGGTAATGAGAAATATGGTGATTATTTTCTTCATAATGAATTTCCGTTAAACATTAAATGGTTAAATATTTAACCATATAGGCAAAAAAAGTCAGTGCGTAAGGTTGTGGCGCATTTTTGCGATAACCTGGCTGACCTTCTCCATTTCTTCGAGGCTGATGTCGGTTTCGATACGACGGAAGAAATCGTCGAGCGCGGGCATGAAGGCTTCCATGAATTCGCGGCCGGCTTTAGTGAGGGCGATGATTTTGTTGCGCCTGTCCGAAGGATCTTCCGTACGTACAACAAGTTTCCTTTTGGAGAGGTTATCGATCAGCGGGGTGATGCTGGCTTTGTTTTTAATAAGGAGGTTGGCGATTTCCTGCTGGTTGACTTCATGGCCGCGCCAGAGCACCAGGAGAAGCTGCATCATTTCGTAGGTGATGTCGTAATCGCCTTCCTTGATGATTCTGGAAATGAACTGCCGCATGGCGGCCCGCAGGCCGGTGATCGCGTCCAATACGCCGCGGATATGCTCAAATTCTTTCGATGGTATCATAACAATGCAAAGATACGAATATAATAGTTAAACATCAAACCAATATCCTACAATAAAAGTAAAGTACCTGTAAGCAATTCGCAAGTATCTGTAAGAAAAAATAATTCACGGGAGTTGACATCCAGCGCTTTTGGGCTTATATTGTTCTGGAATTCGCTATTCCGGTAAAGGGAACTGCATTTTCACGGGAAATCATCAAAAATTCAGCTCAGGAGACTTAAAATCAAAATCGAAATCAGTATCAAAATCGAAATCGCTATTCCTTAACACACTGTAAACGTACAAACGGTAAACCCTCGGGAAGGGCGCGCCTTACCCTGTTTTAAAAACATCCGGCAGCCCGCCATTTCGTGCCAGCAGCATGTAAATCGACTATGTCATTAATCGTCAACCAGTTCATTACCACACTAAATCAGCTACCATGAGAAAAATGCTCAGGCTATTAACGGCTTTGTCGTTAATACTCTCGTTGCTGCCCGCCATCTCCCAGGCGCAGCAGCAAAAAGCCGTTACCGGCACCGTGCTGTCGGACGACGGCACGCCCATGCCAGGCGTATCCATCCGTATCAAAGGCACTACCCGTTTTGCCCAATCCGATGCCACCGGCCGCTTCACCATCCAGGCGGCCAGCGGCGAAACCCTGGAGTTCTCGTTCATCGGCTACCAGTCCAGGGACGTTGCCGTGGGTGAAAGCAACGACCTCCGCATCGTCCTCGAATCCACCGCCAGCGCGCTCGGCGAAGTGGTAGTTACCGCCATGGGCATTAAAAAGGAGCGCAAGGCCCTGGGGTATTCGGTGCAAGACATCAAGGCCGACGAACTGATGAAGAACAAAGACCCCAACCTCATCAATTCCCTCAACGGCAAGATCGCCGGGCTTAATATCACCAACTCCGGCGGCGCTCCCGGCTCCTCCGCCTCCATCGTGATCCGCGGCGGCACCTCGCTGGAGCGCGACAACCAGCCGCTGTTCGTGATCGACGGCATGCCGGTCGACAACTCCACCGGCCAGGGCGATAACAGCGCCTTCGACGGGATGATCAACCGCTCCACCACCAACAGCAACCGCGCAATGGACCTCAACCCGGAAGACATCGAGAGCATTTCCGTGCTGAAAGGCCCTGCCGCCGCGGCGCTCTACGGCATCCGCGCGGCAAACGGCGCCATCGTCATCACCACCAAAAAAGGCAAGGAAGGCGCTGTTACCGGCTCCGTAACTTCCCGCTATACCAACAGCTGGGTGAACAAACTCCCCGACCAGCAAAGCATCTACAAGCAGGGATCCTCCCTCAACGGGAACTTCACCGATAAAACCACCGTATCATGGGGCCCACGCTTCGGCGCGGGCGAAGAAGTGTACGACAACCTCGGGGATTTCTTCAAGCGCGGCGATGCTTTCGATAACAACTTCACCATCACCGGCGGCAGCAAAACCGGCAATTTCTTCCTCTCCGGGTCGGATCTGCGGCAGTCGGGCATCGTGCGCACGACGGGCTTCGCGCGGTCGACACTCCGCTTCAACGGCGAACAGAAGATCGGGCGTTTTACCTTCGGCGTCAATTCTTCCTTCGCCCACTCCAATACTACTAAAACCCTTACGGCTAACGGCCTCTGGGAATCCGGCGGCAACGGCGCGCTGGAAGGCGCCCTCATCTGGCCCCGCAACCACCGCATGAGCAACTGGATCGACGCCAGCGGCCAGAAAATCCGCCTCCTGCCCGACATCAGCCTGGACGCCACCGGCGACCTCGAAAATCCTTACTGGATCCTCAACCGAAACCCACAGGGCGATAAAACCAACCGCTGGCTGGGAACGGCTTACACCAACGTCAAAATTACCGACTGGCTGGATGCCACTTACCGCCTCGGTATCGACAACTACGTGACGCAGTTCAGCAACGTCATCGCCCCGGGATCTTCCGTGAAGGAAGCCTGGCTCAGGGGTATGGTTTCCGAAACGGACCTGAACTACCAGTACATCAATTCCAACTTCATGCTGAACTTCCATAAAACATTCGGCAAAGATTGGGACGTGAACTTCCTGGTGGGAAGCATGGCGGAAGATTTCAAAAAGAAATCCAACTCCCTGCGCGCGGAAAACCTGCTGCTGCCCAATAAATACACCATCAACAACGCCGACCGCCGCGACCGTTACGCTTTGCAGAAAGTGGAGCGTTCCCGCCTCGTAGGCGCTTACGGCGACCTGCGCGTTTCGTACAAGAACATGGTGTTCCTCAGCGCCACCGGCCGCAACGACTGGACCTCCACCCTTTCACAGAATTACTGGTCGTTCTTCTACCCCTCCCTGAGCGGCAGTTTCGTATTCACCGAACTGATGGATAACAAAAGCATCCTGAGCTTCGGTAAGGTGCGCGCTTCCTGGGCGCAGGTGGGTAAGGTGGCCCCGGCATACCAGACCACTACTTACCTGAAAGTGCCTGAACTGACCATCGGCGGCGGATTCCGCAACGAATGGACGCGCGGCAATCCCAACATGAAACCGGAAACGACCACCTCCACCGAAATCGGTGCCGAGTTGCGATTCTTAAACAACCGTTTGGGCGTTGATTTCACGTATTACATCAACAACAGCCGCGACCAGATCCTCCAGCCCCGCGTTTCCAACGCCACCGGCTACATCCTCAGCTATGTGAATACCGGCGAGATCGAGAATAAAGGCATCGAAGTAATCCTCAACGCCAATCCCATCCGCAAGCCGGATTTCAACTGGGATATCGCGCTGAACTTTTCCAAAAACAATGGCAGGGTGAAATCGCTCCCCGGTTCGCTGCCCATCCTGTACGTAACCGATGTACAGGTAGGCAACGCTAAAGCCGCCTCCTTCGACGGCGGCAATTTCATGGGCATCAGCGGTTCCCGCTGGCAGCGCTCGCCCGACGGCGACCTGCTCCTCGATGCTGCGGGTTATCCCATCCTTTCCGGCAATACCACGGAGAACGTGGGTAACCGCGAACCGGACCTGCTGGGCGGTATCAACAACAGCTTTACGTACAAAAACTGGAACCTGTCGTTCCTCTGGGACTTCCGCCTGGGCGGCGACGTATTTAACGGTACGGAATACATGCTTGTGTCCAACGGCTTGAGCACGCTTACCGAAAACCGCGATTCCGACATCACGTTCAACGGCGTTACGCTCAACACCGCCACGAACAAATACGAAGCGCGCACCACTACCGTAAAGGCTACGGAAAAGTATTACCGCGAGCTGTACCTGAACAACATTCCCTTCTTCGTGGAGAAAGTGAACTGGATGCGCCTGCGCTCGCTGTCGCTGACCTACAACCTGCCGAAAAACCTCTTCACGCAGCTGAAATGGGTGAAAGACGCATCGTTGAGCCTGAACGGCAACAACCTGCTGCTTTTCACGAATTACACCGGCATGGATCCTGAAACAAGCGCCGCCGGCGCCGGGGTGATCGGCTCCGGTTCTGTGGGTATCGATTATGGAGGGATTCCTTCCACATCGGGCCTGGGTGTGAGCTTAAACGTTAAATTCTAATTCTGAGGGACATGAAAAAGATTATCTGCATTCTCACCATAGCCGCCATTGCATTTTCTTCCTGCACCAAATGGCTGGACATCAACAACAACCCGAACGTTGGCCAGGAAGACGATCCCACGGCCGACCAGCGCCTTGCGCCCATTATCTCCCAGTTCGTGGACGGGTATGAAAGCGCCGGCACCCGTGCGGGCGTCATCACCCAGCAGCTGGCCACTATTTACAGCACCTCACTGGCCGCGTACCATCTCAGCCGCTGGAATTCCACCGCCGCCACTTCCGCCATTGCGGGATGGCCCTGGCAGAGCTGGTACGTGAACACCGCCGTGAACCTGCAGCCCATGATCAAAGCGGCGCAGCAGGTAGATGCCTGGCATTACGTAGGCGTAGCCAAGGTGATCAGGGCATGGGGCTTCGGCTACATGTCCGATTATTACGGCATGCTGCCTTATGATGAATTCGACGATCCCGCCGTGCTGACGCCTAAATTCGACGACGGCGCGTATGTGCAGGCCAAAGTACTCGCTTTGCTCGACGAAGGCATCGCCGACCTCCAGAAGACCCAGGGCCCCGCGGCGCCGGCGCTCTCCAAAGGCGACATCCTCCACGGCGGCAGCGCCAGCGACTGGATCAAAACCGCCTACGCCCTGAAGGCCCGCTTCCTCCTCCATACTTCCAAGAAAGCGGACTTCAACCCGCAGGCCGTACTCGACGTACTCGCCAACGCACCTAAAACCGATGACGAGAGCGCGATCATGCAATATGTAGACGAATCGCCCGCCAGTTCCACCGTTCAGGCCGCGCTGCAATACGTGAACATCAACAACAACTACCGGCCTACCAAGCTGTTCATCGACTACCTGACGAACAACTACACCGGCGCTCCTTCCGGCGCTGCCAACATGGAAGACCCGCGCGCCGCCATCATGATCCCCAGCGCCACCAATGCCGACGGAATACTGGTACGTTCCGAGGGCGTAGATATGGCGTCGGACCTGCCGAAGTCGGGCCCTGCCGCCGGCGACACGCGCTTCGTAACGCTGCGTAAAAGCCCCGTTGCCCCGAAGCCCGGCGACAAGATCGTGTCTACCGGTTCGTGGTACACCCAGCGCGGCGGCAAAGGCCTTTTGCTGACCAACGCGGAAATGCGCTTCATAGAAGCGGAAATGCTGTTCCGCCAGGGCAAAACCGGCGAAGCGCTCACCGCCTATAAAGCAGGTATCCGTTCGCACATGACGATCATGAGCATACCGGCGGACTCCATCAACAAGTTCCTCGCCAGCACCTCCGTGGCGCAAACGGCCGGGCAGCTGACGATGAGCCTTATCATGATCCAGAAATGGATCGCGCTGAGCTATTCCCCGGAAGCCTGGATGGATATGCGCCGCATGAATTTCTGCACCGATGCGGGCGGCAACTACAACGAGGCTGCCGGCATCTACAAAGGATTCAAGCGCCCTTCGCACGTAATGCCCGAAGGTTATCCCAACCCCACCGACTGGCCGCGCCGTTGCGCCGTGCCTTCGTATGAGGTCAATTATAACCTGCAGCAGGTGCTGGCTGCCAATCCCAATGCTTCGAACCCCACTTACATGGCGGAACCCGTGTGGTGGGACAAGCCTTAAATTATCTGATAGCCTTCCGATAACGGCGGCGCTCCGGGGAACCGGGGCGCCGCCGTTCTTTCCGCTGGCCGTGGCTCGGGGAATGCTTACCTTTGTGGGATGGATTATTTCAACAGGCTCCGGCAGTTATTGCAGCAGGAAAAGTCGGGTGACAGGGAAAATTATCGTAAGCAGACGGACAGTGTGCCCGTGGCGCAAAGGAGGGCCAACGGCTTATCGTGGTACCCTATCGCCATCCGCGGGTCGGAAATGAGCCGCGGGGATTATTTAACGGTGGAAGTGGAGCGCACCACGCACCACGACGTGCCGCATCAGCTCCGCTTCGGCGCCTCCGCCGTGCTGTTTTCGCAGCATGACCCGAAGGAGCACCGTGCCGAGGGGACCATCAGCTGGCAAAGCGGCAACCGCCTGAAGATCACCCTCAAAACCGATGAACTGCCCGAATGGGCCGACAGCGGCAAGCTGGGCATCGATCTCCTGTTCGACGATACCAGCTACGAAGAAATGTTCTCCGCCCTGCAGAAAGCCTCCGCCCTGGCCGAAAAATCCACTGAAGGCCGCCTGGTGCGGGTACTCGCCGGAATGGAAAAGCCGGAATTCGACAAACCGCATAACCCTTTCACCACCAAAAAACTCAACCCCTCACAGCACGAAGCCGTGTGGAAAATATTATCCGCCCGGGACGTGGCTGTGGTACATGGTCCTCCCGGCACCGGCAAAACCACGACGGTGGTGCAGGCCATCAGCGCCCTGCTGGCCAACGATGATAAAAAGATCCTCGTAGTCGCGCCCAGCAACGCGGCCGTAGACCTGCTCAGCGAAAAGCTGGCCGCCGAAGGGTTGCGGGTATTGCGGGTAGGCAACCCCGTCAAAGTATCCGAAAAGCTGACCAGCATCACCCTCGATGCGCAGGTCAGCAACCACGCTTCCGTGAAGGAAATCCGCCGCCTGCGCAAACAGGCCAACGAGTTCCGCGACATGGCGCATAAGTACAAACGCAACTTCGGGAAGGCAGAGCGCGAGCAACGCAAAGCCCTGTTCGCCGAAGCCCGCAACATCATGCAGAGCGTCGAAAAAATGGAACAATACATCATTTCCGACGTCCTCGACAAAACGCAGGTGGTAACCGCCACGCCCGTTGGCGCACAGCATTACACCGTCCGCCACCTGCAGTACGACACCGTGGTGATCGACGAAGCCGGCCAGGCCCTGGAGCCCGCCTGCTGGATCGCCGCGCTGAAAGGAAATAAAGTCGTGCTCGCCGGCGACCATTGCCAGCTGCCGCCTACCATCAAATCCGCAGAAGCGGCAAAAAACGGCCTGGCCGAAACCCTCCTGGAAAAGCTCGCCGACCGCCATCCCGAATCCGTAGTGATGCTGGAAGAACAATATCGCATGCACAACACCATCATGGGCTATTCCTCCACCGCATTCTACGACGACAAGCTGAAAGCGCACCCTTCCGTGGCGGGGCACCTGCTGTTCGGGGAAGACGAGCCCCTGGCCTTCGTGGATACCGCCGGCTGCGGGTTCGATGAAAAAGCCGAAGGCACCAGCACCTCCAATCCCGAAGAAGCCGCATTCCTCTTCAAACACCTCGCCGGGTTCGTGGAAACGCTGCAACCGCATTACCCCCCCGAGAACTTCCCCTCGATCGCGGTAATTGCCCCCTACAAGGAACAGATCGGCCTGCTGCGCGAACAACTCGATCATCATCCCGGCCTGAAAGTCTACGGCGAACAGATTTCCGTCAATACCATCGACAGCTTCCAGGGGCAGGAGCGCGACGTCGTGTACATCAGCATGACGCGCAGCAATTCCGACAACAAAATCGGCTTCCTGTCCGACATCCGCCGGATGAACGTTGCTATGACCCGTGCGCGCAAAAAACTCGTGGTAATCGGCGACAGTGCTACGCTGTCGAGGCTCCCGTATTATGCCGGCTTCATCGCCTACGCCGAAGCCAACGACGCGTACAAAAGCGCCTGGGAATATATGGTGTAGACATAAAAATACCCGCCATGCTGCGGTTTACACGTTAGCGTGGCGGGTGGTATATAGTGAGGCAGCAGGTGCTGCCGAAAGGTACCTGTGGGGATTGGCCCCAATCAAGTACCCTGCAAAGATAATCGCATGTTGGCGCTTCGCGATACGTCGGGCGCTTTATTTAGCCGCAACTTATCCACCGTATTTACTTTCCCAGCTGAACGGCGAAGCCGGCATAGAACGCCCGGCCGGGCGCTGCATTGTAATAGCGGCCGGCAGCTGCGTTGATGTCGTTGCCGAGGCTGTAGGTCTCGTCGAGGAGGTTCTCGCCGCCGGCGAAGAGGCGCCCCTCCCATCCCTGGCGCTTCAGCCGGTATTCGGCTTTGAGGCCCAGGAGGTTGAAGGATGCGGCTTTATCGGTATTGGCGTCGTTCATGAAAACATCGTCGTTGTACTGCCAGGTGGCGAAGAGGGAGAACGACCGGCTGAGGCGCACATCCGCCGAAGCGGCGAGCGCATGTTGGGGAGTACCCGGCAAGCGGTTGCCATCGTAAGACTTATCGGCCTGTGTGAACTGGCCGTACCGGAAATGGTGGAACGTCCACGCGCCGCGGAGCCCCAGGAAATGCGCGGGCAACCAGGTGGCCGCAACTTCCGCGCCCTGCTGCACGGTGGCTCCTGCATTTACGAAGTAATCCGCTCCGGAAGCGTCTCTCCTGGAAACGATCGCATCTTTCAACTGGTAACGGAACAGGCTTACGTCGTAACGGAAATGGCCGTTGCCACCGCGTGCCCCGGCTTCGTAGTTCCATCCTTTCTCCGCCTGCAGACCGGTATTGATGACGCTGGTGGATGGCAGCAGCTCCGCCACCGCGGGGGTCGAGAAGCCTTTGGAAACCACCGCGTAGACGCTGGCCCAGGGGCTGAACTGCTTCAGTACGGCGATACGGGGCGCCCATTCTTTATCATAATCCGTTTCGAAACGGAATACCGGCGATTCAGATACGCGGCGGATCGTGGTATTGGCGCCGTTCATACTCAGGCCGGCCGTAAATACCCAACCGCCTTCGAGCACCACTTCCGACTGCAGGAACAGCGACAGCATGCCGTTGCGGATGCGGTCGTCGGTCTGCAGTACATCCGCGTTGCCGTCTTTATTCGTGAACACCCTCGTCCGGAAGTTCCCTGTTTGCCCTTCTGCGCCCGCCAGCACACGCCAGGGCCCCTTTATCCAGGTTACTACCGTCCGCGCCCCGGCATGGGGCTCGTTGCGTTGCTCGTAGTTCCGGATAGAAGGGTTTTTAAGCCCGCTCCAGGCGCCGTACACGCCGGCGGAATGCTCCCAGTGCTCGTTCCATTTGTATTCCCATTTCAATCCACCCCAAACCGTTTGCTGGTATATCGCCGCTTTGGCGCCTTGAGCGGACGGGAAAGCCCCTGCGGCAGGGCGCGCCGCCCTGGGATTGGCGAGGAACTGGGCCAGGGTAAGCCCGCCCGGCGTTTCATAATAAAGATCCCCCGCCAGCACATGCGCCTCCAGCGCCGAACGCTCACTGGCTTTCCAGCGGCCGCTCCAACCGGCTACATAGCGCCGCATGTAAGTATGGTCCCGGTAACCGCCCGACTCCTGCCACGACGCTACCGCCTGCTGCCGGAAAGTCTCGTTGCCCCAGGTGCCGTTCACCGTCGCCAGGTGGCTCCCGTAACTGCCACCGGTATACCCCGCGCTGAAACCATTGCCCGTGTCGAAACGGCGGTCGCCCAGCAGCACGCCTCCCGTTCCGGCGCCATACAGGCTGCTGCCGGGGCCTTTCAGCACTTCTAGGGAGGAAAATATGATGGGAGAAAACTGGTTTAAATAAGTATTGCCGCCCGGATCGGTGAAGGGCAGGCCATTGTAGTACATTTTAACGTTCCGGACGCCGAAGGGCGAGCGCAGCGAGCTGCCGCGGATATTCAACCGGTAGCTGCCCGGCGAACGTTCTTCCATGCGCACGCCCGGCGCGGCATTGAGCGCGGGAACGAGGGAGCCCGGCGCCACGCGCTGCAGATCCTGCCCGCGTACTACGCTCACCGCCCCCGGTACGGTAGACAGGTCGCGCTGCTGGGCATAACCCTGTACCGTAACGCCTTCCAGCACCGTGGTATCCGTTTGTGCCGCGGCCGGCAGGCTGAGCGCCAGGGCCGCGATGATCATATTTCTTTTCATAATTGGCAACGTGTAAAATAGGAAAAATCCGGGTTTAATTATTTCGGGTTAATTTTGCGGTTTAAACGATTTCGAATTGAGCGCACCCGTCTTTCTCATCACGCCGCCTTTTACCCAGCTGAACACGCCTTACCCGGCTACGGCCTACCTGAAAGGTTTCCTCAATACCAGGGGCATCCCGTCCGTTCAGGCCGACCTGGGCATTGAAGCAACCGTGGCATTGTTCTCCAAAAGCGGCCTGACCAGCCTCTTCGCCCGCATTCCCGCCGGCGCGGAACTGTCTGCCAACGCGGCGCGCATCATCGCCCTGCAGGACGATTACATCCATACCATCGACGACGTCGTTTCCTTCCTGCAAGGCCACAACCCCACCCTCGCCCACCGGATCTGCAAACGCGACTTCCTGCCCGAAGCGTCCCGCTTCTCCCAGCTGGAAGACCTCGCCTGGGCCTTCGGCTCGATGGGCACCCAGGATAAAGCCAAGCACTTCGCCACCATGTACCTCGAA
>NZ_CALNBI010000273.1 GCF_937874145.1 uncultured Chitinophaga sp.
AAAAGCCCTCAGCATGCTGCACAACGGGCAAACCGTGATCCTCGATGGCGGTACTTCCACCCTTTCGCTCGTCAAGATATTCCCGCCGGAGCTCGATATCACCGTCATCACCAACAGCGTTCCCATCGCGCAGCTACTGATCGAACACCCGAAAACGGAAGTTATTTTCACGGGCGGCCGCGTCAATAAAGATTCACAGACCGCCGGCGGGCAAGACACGATCCGGATGCTGCGCCGCGTCCGCGCCGATCTTTGCTTTATGGGCGTTTGCAGCCTTCACCCCATTCTCGGGGTAACGGGCATGGATATGGAAGAATCTGAAGTAAAAACCACGATGGTCGAAAGCGCGAACCGCATCGCCACCCTCGCCACCGGCGATAAAATGGGAACGGCTGAACCCTTTAAAGTATGCGACATCACCGACCTCGACACCATCATCACCGACAATCCCGACCTCGCTTTCCTCGAAGCTTACCGAGAACTGGGCATCAGGGTGGTGTAATCGTTTCCGGGCCTTTCTTTTCCGTTATCACGCCCTCCGATTCCTTCTCCACCTGTTCTACCCACACCGCATAATCGTTCGGATAGATGCGTTCTCCTTTCTTTTGCACGTATTGCCGCGTGAATTCCGCCCCGAAGTACAGGATGGCGGAAGAATAATATACCCAGGTCAGTAAAATCACCAGCGAGCCCGCCGCGCCGTACGTCGATCCGATACTGCTCGAACCGAGATACAGCCCGATGGCGCCCTTACCGATCATAAAAAGAAGCGCCGTCACCATCGCGCCCGTCCACACGTGCCGCCATTGCACCTTCGCATCCGGCAACACCTTGAAAATGACCGCAAACAGGGTGGAAATGACGGCGAAAGTCAACGCCAGGTTCACGATATACGCCGCCACCACGGTCACATCCGGGAATAATAAAGTCAGGCGGTCCATCAGCACTTCAATAATGCCATGCAACACCAGGGACACCACGAGCACAAATCCCAGGCTCGCCACCAGCGAGAAAGAAAGCAACCGTGTGAGGAGGATTTTCAACAGTCCCTTCCCTTTCTTCTGCTTCGCCTTCAACCGCCAGATCAGGTTGATGGAGTCCTGGATCTCAGTAAACACACCCGTGGCGCCGATCACCAGCGTGATAAAACCAATGATGGTAGACCAGCCGAAGTCGGGCGAGAGGTACGAATTGGCCACCACGTCCTGTATCTGTGTGGCCGCCGAAGCACCCACCAAATCCCGCAGCTGGTCGTAGAGATTGCCTTCCAGCGCATCCCTTCCCCAGAAAATATCACTGAAAAACAGGATGATGATCAGCATCGGCGCAATGGAAAATACAGTGGAATACGCCAGCGAAGCGCTGAGCTTCAATACCTTGTCTTCCATGAAATCGCTGCCTGCGCATTTGAGCAATTGCCATCCGTGGCGGATAATGAACGGTTTTCCCATACCTCCATTAACACAAAAAGAAGGCCATGGGTTAAAAAAACCGTCCCCTGAAAAAGGGACGGCCATTTCTGAATTTGAGTATATATCAACAATAAACAAGGCGCATCAGTTCCCCTGCCCGAAAGCGGGACTGTTCTTATCGAACCACAGGCGCTGGTTGGCCAGGGTGGTGGCCGTCCGGTCGTTCGGCGTAAAGCCCTGTTCCTGCTGCGCTTTCAGCCAATTTTCGTTATTGGTGCCCAGCGCAGGCTCGTCCAGCGCGTAACGCCGCGGAATGGGCTCATTCCAGGCGTTGCGGGGGTAATAGGCAGAATTGTTTTTCGGATATCCCGTGCGGCGGACGAACGTAAACGCTTCGTTGCCCAGGCGGTAGAAGTTCAGGTATTGCTGGATGTAAATCCTTTCGAGGTCGTTCACGCCGTTGAACCTGACGTTCGGATGGTTGAGGTACGCCTGCACGTCGGCATTCCCGTTCCCGGTGAGCCCGGTGGTGCTTTCCGCCGCCACAGCGATAAGATTCATGGTGCGTAGCGAGGATTCCACGCCTTTTTTATACCAGTCTTCCGCGCTTCCCTTCGTGTCGAACCCTGCGCCATGGCCTTTCTGGATCATCTCGGCGATGTAGAAGCAGGTTTCTGCGTAGGTCACCATGTAATCGAGCAAACGGCCGGTGGTGTTGGAACCATAACGGGGGGCGAAGAATTTTTTGTTGATGAAACCGATCAGCCGCCATTTGTTATTCCCGCCTGCGTCGAAGGTGGTTTTGTACCAGGTGGCTTTCACCGGGTCGGTGGTCCAGTCGGCCGGGCCGCCCTGCCATTGCACCAGGGGATCGTTCAGGTTGATGAACGCGGGGAGGGTTTTGTTGTACTTCGTCAGCGTATCCCGGAAGCTGCCCGTGAGGTCGTTTGGTGTGAAATAAATGGGCAGGCGCGGGTCGTTGGTGGATTTCATGAAGTTGATGATCGACGAGGTACCGAAACGCGGGCTGCGGTAATCGATATCGTTGCCGATGGGGTTCCAGGTGGGGCGGTCGTATTTGAACTGCGACGCGTCCGAATCAATGGGCCCTTCCGCACTGGTCATCACTTCCCGGAAAATTCTCTTCGTTACATTAACGTCCGCCCTTTCGTACCGCACGGCGATGCGGAGCTTCAGCGTATTGGCGAGCTTGGCCCAGTGCAGCCAGTTATTGGCGTAATAGATATCCGAAGCGCCGAACCCGATCTGGTTGGCCGCCGGCATCGCCAGCGAATCGATGGCGAGCGACAACTCATCCAGCCAGGTATCGAACAGTTGCTTTTGCGGATCGTAGGCAGGCCGCAGTTCGCCCGTTTGCCTGGCCTTGATGGCCTGCAAATACGGCAAGGAACCGTTCATATCCGTAGTTTTCAACGCCTGCAGGATACCCA
>NZ_CALNBI010000274.1 GCF_937874145.1 uncultured Chitinophaga sp.
CCTTTTTCACCGCAGCCTGGCTAATTCCGGCCATGACCGTTCCGGTGATCGCCATTTCCCGGATGATCTCGTTGATGGCTTCCGGAAAGTCGCACGGCGTACCTGATACGCAGGCGCTGATCACGACCATCAGCAGCCCGATCGTGCGGACCTTCTGGAAGAAAGGAGGCGTCGGGGCGATCAGCCTTTCGGCTATTTTCATACGCTTCACTTTACGGGTTAAAAAAAATCACACCGCGCTGGAAACGAGCACCAGCGACAGGGCATTATACGCACCGTTGCGCAGGGGGTACGTGACGCCGTTTACCTGCTGGAAGAACTCGATTCCGACAGCCAGGAAGAGCGGTTTGCTACTGACAGGGGGAACGGTTGCGGTGAGCGTCATGAGCGCAGTCGGATTGGTGTCGATCGCAGTTTCGCCAGAAGAACCGAGATCCACGACGAAGGTTTCCGCCTCAAAATCAACCTCAACCCCGGCGACGTTGATCTTGTAGTGCGTGGCGCCCGCCGGCGCAGCGATCATGTTCATCGGTACGAACGAAGGGATAGTCACGGACAGCTCGCCGGTTGCGCGATCAATTGACGAGGTGAAAGGTGCGTACAGGGTAGAGCCCAGGCGTCCGGACTGGTTGAACTCGAAGCCCTGCAACAGCTCAGCTTCCCCGTCGATGACATTCCGCTGGCCACGAGGGCTGGTTGCATCTGCGCGGATAACTTTCACGAACTCGCGGGTGAGGCGGCCGCTCATGTACGAATCGTTGATGCTCAGGAGGAGCGCGCGCAGCGAGGTGCGCAGCAGGCGGCCTGCTTTGCCGGCGCGGCCGAACTCGGAGCCATTTTCACGGGTGCGGGCGAATGCAGGATCTGTTGCAATGCGGTTGCCATCGACACCGCCTTTTTCGCGGGCAAGGTAGCCGGCTTTAGATTTGTAGAAGGTCACATTTCCGATAGTACCTTCTAAGGGCATGATGCCCTTTTGTTTTGCCATTAAAATTGGTTTAGTTCTAAATGGGGCGCTTTGCATAGCCGCGCCCATTGGGCTTTCCATCTGGCCAAGATGCAGTAGTTTTGCACTACAAGAACAAACCTACACCGGCATCCGATCATAGAAAAATTCACATTCCGAAAATGCCGATTACGCACAGATTGGTCCCTCCCCGCATGGTAATCTTCGCCAGGGACATTCAAAACATTACCGGCCGGTCCGAGCGGACGGCACGGCTACTCCTTCAGCGGATTCGTAAAGCAAATGGGAAGAAGGCCGGGCAGTTTGTTTCCGTGGCGGAGTTCTGTCAATACACCGCGTTACCGGAGGCCGAAGTCCGCGTGTACCTGGAGTATTAATGCAGCCGGTTTCAAGGCGGTATAAAGTAGGTATGATGTGCCTAAAATAATTTCCACGCGGTTTGATCTACTTTGTAGTCCTTTTACTATCTTTGTAGGGACAGGATAGTTCTTTGTAAATCAATACATTGTGCGCTATTTGGAGTAGTCGCAAAATCGTTGACATATTATCACAAAACCGACGAAACACAGGTCTGTGAAGCTTTATAGCTGGTCCCAGCGGGATCACAAAGGTACGAGCAATCGTACCTTTTTTCGTTTTAATCTGTCCAGCAGCGCGGGATTCACGAAATAATCAGTACAAGTTTGTTCAAGGATGTTCCAAACGTTCGGTGACCTATTCGGTGACCTGCTATCAGGTCGTAAATTAGGTCCCCTACTGGATGATCGATTCAGCAGTTTTAGGCATTTCGTAACCTAATAACGTGAATGAGATGAAAGTAAATGAACATCTTTCCATTCTCTTCTTACTGGTGATGAAAAAATCGGATAAGCAAAACCGGGCACCTATTTGGGCCAGAATTACCATCGATGGCCTGCGCTCGGAAATTTCCCTCGCCCCAAATTACCAGACTGGAACATGTACGGAATGTCTTCCAGTTCGCCTGCTTCACAGGCTATTCTTTCAACGAATTATTGAAGTTAAAGCGGGAAATGATATTTGTCGGGAACGATGGCAAACGTTGGGTGAAAATTCAACGTCAGAAAAACGGGTAATCCGGAATGCTTGCCGCTTCTGCCCGCCACTTGTAGCCGGAATTGTTTATTATTATGCAGAGGATCCATATTATCTCGTCAACGACGTCCTGTTACCTGTCAAATCCTATCCCAATTATAACGGTTACTTGAAAGAAGTGCAGGACTGCGCGGTATTTTCACCGAGCTCACTACGCACGTGGCCCGGTACCGAATTTAACCACAAGAAAACATGCTCTGTTGCAGGCCTGTAAAAATAAAGTTAATTTACCTCTGCAAAAAGCGCTTAATTCACTTTCCATGATACTACAGAGATTCTCCCGCAGCTTGCGTCCGGCATTGCTGCTGCTAGCCATGCTGCTAACGCTTTCCGCGGGCGCACAGCAAAAGTACACCGCGCCTGCCCTGAGCCAGGCAGACTCCTGGTCTATGATATTGGTGCCAGATCCGCAGACGTACAACAAGTTCAGCCGCAACCAGCCGCTGTTTGAGCTGATGACTCAGTGGATAGCTGAAAACATCGATTTCCTGAAAATTAAACTGGTGCTCTGCACCGGAGACCTGGTGGAACAGAATGAGTTCATCAACCCGGATGGAAAGGTGGGCAACCAGCCCAGTAAAAAACAATGGGAAGCCGCAGCCCGTGCATTCGGCCACCTGGATGCAAAGGTGCCTTACATTGCGGCAACAGGCAATCACGACTATGGGTATAGCAGCGCAGAAGTACGTATTACCCGATACAACGAATATTTTCCGGTAGACAAAAACTTCCTAACGCAAAAAATGCTACGCGAAGTAACGCTCAACGGGCAGGACATTCCTACCATGGAAAACGCCGTGTTCGAATTCACTTCGCCGCACGGAAAAAAGATGCTGGTGCTGAACCTGGAGTTCGCCCCGCGTGATACGGTGCTGGCGTGGGCGACCGGCGTGGTAAACCTTCCGAAGTATAACGACCACTTTGTGATAGTGCTGACGCATTCCTACCTCAATGCCCAAAACGAGCATATTGTGACCGAGGGGTATAAATTGAAGGACCGTAATTACGGGGCGGCCATTTTTGAAAAGCTGATCAAGCCTTCCAAAAACATCCGCATGGTGTTTGGTGGTCACATCGGTGCGCCGGATAATCCCAAAGCACATATTGCCTTCCGAACGGACCTAAACGCCGCCGGAAAAAAAGTGCACCAGATGGTGTTTAACGCGCAGGCGTTGGGCGGTGGCTGGTTCGGCAACGGCGGCGATGGGTGGCTCCGCATCCTTGAATTTACGGCTGCCAATACCGTAAAGGTGCGCACCTTTTCTCCCCTGTTTGCCATTTCTCCTATTACGCAACAGTTTGCGTGGAGAACTGAGGCACATGACCAGTTTGAGATACTTCTCGATTAACGCTTGTTCTGGAATCGCCCGCATCGGGAGAATATTGGTTCATGTCGACCTGGCCCTTGAAGCCGTTTAAAAGCTTCTTGAGAATCATATTTTTGAGAATCAAGCGGAAGAAATCGCATTTTAAAAGAAATAAACCCTAAAAGCCGCGCAGATCGCATGATTGGCGCGGCTTTTCGTTTTTTTTCGGGTGTTGTGATGCCATGTTAATGCACTCCAAATGATGACATTTTCGTTGACATGTTTTTAATGTATCAAGTTAAATTCCTGGTGATTCATGTGCTTTTTGAATCCCCTATTCTAACTGGAAAATGATGTAATACCCGTTAATGAATGCCGGATGAATTGCGCAAGTCTTCCAGGTTTCGAAAACTTCTAATCCTGCTCGAAATTACCGGTATTGCCGAATTCGTAAAAGTAGCGCCCCGCAACACACCGCACCATCCGTTGCCGGCGCACTCCCGCGAAATGGTTTATGCTGCCGGCCGGAGGGCAATCATACCACGGGAATAGCATCCTGCCATAACAGCCGGATTTTGTTGTATTATATTCACTATCAAATCTTAAGTAACCTCATGTGCACGGCAGTCCTTTCTTCCGCAAGGCAACGCCGTGGGCGGTACGCACGATTCCCCACATTTATACGCCCGTTCCCTGGTATCACATCCGGCACATCTACACATCGTCTCCGCATCAAGTCCACGTGCTCCTTCCCCGCCCCGGCATCGCCGCTGCGGTCCTTTCCCGGGTTCTCTTCATATCGCCTGCATGATATGGCCGTGTTGTTTGCCATTTCTTCCCACAAACTTTAAACTTAATCCGCGACAAAGAAATTCATGTTTATCCGGACGAAAAGTATCTGGTTAGGTATTTGCTTCATCGAAACTGGAAGGATTCTACTGATTTAAGTAATAGCGGCGCGTTTTGAGGCGCTGTATTTTTGTTTGTCCCACCAATGTCCGTATCCTTTATTGAAAACCATGATTAACCTCTTCCTATATGAAAAAATGCTACACACTATTGCTGTTGCTTTGCACCGGCCAACTCTCCTATTCCCAGATCAGGATCTTCGTTACAACGCCCGTAGGCGGGCAACATGTGCCCGGTGAGTTCTATTTGGCAGGCACCGTCCGGTGGTCTGCCGGGAACATCGTGTCGGTGACGGCCACAGCCGGCGGCGTCACCAGCAACATGAATATCAGCGTTTTGCCGAATTTCAGCGGAACGGTGTCGTTAGGGAACGCCGCGCCGGGCATCGTGCCGGTTAAAGTGTCAGCCAAAGACGTTCCGGGAAACGTTAAAGACACCGTCATCAACGTTTTCTTCGATCCGCCGCCGCGGGTGGTGATCGATTCTACCGTCACCAACGGCATTGCACGGCCCTGGTTGCGCATTAAGGCCCGCGGGATCGACAACGGCCCGGTGAAGGCGATCCGGGTGATGTTCGAAGGCAAACCCGTAGATTTTCCCGGTTCGTCGATCGACACATCGCTCGATGCGTCGGTCTTCAACAACTCCCAACTCATCATCGGCGCCGTAGACACGCTTGACCAGGTGAGTTACATTGACCTTTCCTACGTACTCCAGACCAGTAGCGGCTTCAAACTGGCTTACAGGGCGCCGCTGGGTTCAGAAATATTGGATTCCCGGCACGGAAAGATATTTGCGGTTTCTCCCGACAAACTACATCTTATCGATACGTTAACCAAGGCAATGGTCTCCCAACCGTTCCGGTCGTCGGGCGGTGTAATGGGCCTGCCTGCCTGGATCACTTCGCGCGGCGTTTATTTTAAAGACCTCAATTATTACGGGGAGCTGTTTGCCTGGAAACCCGGCAGCACGCCCGTAATGCTGGAAAATGCGACGAAACTGGCGGCATTTGGCGGCGATGCCGTGGCATGGACCGTAGATTACGGAGACACGCTATTCTACCAGGCCAATATCGACGCCCCCATTCAACAGGTGGCCACCGGTGTACAAGCGTTGTCTATCGACCGGGACGGTACGTTGTTTTATTCGCGGGATGCAGACCATACCCTCAACCGCTTCGCCAACGGCACGGCAGCGGTAATTTACACCGATCCCATCAACAGCTGGGCCACTTATTGGATGGAGGCAGACCGAGGGCAAATCGCGTTTTGGGCACAAAACTCTGTAGGCGCCGAGCACCTGCGGCTGTACAACAACGGTTCGGCGCCGCTGGTCCAACGGGTAGACCATATGCTTTATTTCGGGCCGGAAAAAGCGGTAGTCGATAGTGGCCGCCTGGCCTGGATGAACTACACCACCCTGGATCCGAAATGGCCCGTAGGTATGTACCTGAAGCTGCCCGGTGATACGCCGCGCGTTATTTACGACGCTTACCTGACCAACAGCGTTGGCCCGCTGGCGATAGACAAACGGAATGGCGTGCTGATCCGCGTGGGCAACAGGTACCTGATCGATTACGTGCCTGCCAAGGGCGGCAGGCGCACGCTGGGGGCCGGTTGGACGAAATTCTACGACAACGACGGCAAGTGGTTCGTTTCCCAACGCAATGCGCTCTTCCGGCTCGATACCACGGCCAACAATAACTTCGCCGCCGCCAACCGGACGGTGGCCGTACGCTATAAGACGCCGAAATATTTCAGCGCAAAAGAATTCGCATCGATGTACAGCGGCCCGGGCGATGGATTGGGCAGATTGGAGGAAGTCGAGATCACACAGCGCCCGCGTTTCGGAAAGCTGTACCTGGCCAACGGCACGGCCGCGCCCGGCAGGCTCAAACGGTTCCAGCTGGATAGCCTTTACTACCTGCCCATCGTGGGGCAAGTGGGCGCCGATACCGTGCGGTGGCGCGGGCACAGCGGTACGGATTGGTCCAACATCGCCGCGCTCACGCTCATCACCTATCCCGAACTGCACTTCCCGCCGCGCATCGAAGGCCTGGATTCCAGTTATGCGGCAACGGTTACGACAGACAGGATCCGCATCCTCAACATGCCCATCAAACAATGGCGCACACAAACCATCGTTACGCTCGACGGTACCTCGCAGCTGGCTGTGGCGAAAGACAGTACGTTTACCATCCACCCCTCAGCTTACGCACCTGGCTATCATTACCTGCGCATCCAGTTCCGCCACCCGCTCGATTCCGTTTCTATGCAGGTGCGGTTCAGCGTGACGGCGCCGCTGGCCCAACCGCAGAGCCTGGCCCTCGCGCAGGATAAATTGCCGGAAACGCCGTCGCTCAAAGCCTATCCCAATCCATTCTCCGGCCAGCTCAACGTGCAGGGCTTGCAAGCAAACAGGCGTTACCGGCTTTCGTTGCACAATTCGACAGGTCAGGCCATGTCCAGCAGAATCGTGGAAGGCCAACAAACGGCCATCATCGCCGGTAGCACGCTGGCGCCGGGGATATATTTCCTTCGGATATTCGACGTGAAGCTGGGCAAAGAAGTTGAAGTACTGCAGGTAATAAAGATGTGAGGCGCGTGGCGCAGACGATCTGCCTGAACGCGCTTTAATCAAAAAAATCTATTTTTAATTATTACGATACCCGTTGAGCCAGCGTAAAATTAAAAATAGATGTTTCACATTACAGGAATAGTCATCTCTTTATTTCTTGCATTGCTACTTTTCACTAAAAAAGGAAAAGCAACTGCCGATTATATTTTAGCGATATGGTTAGCCGTGATTTCTTTCCATTTATTGGAATATTACATATTGGTTTCCGGCACTTATCTTGAAATTCCATATTTCCTGGGCCTTGAAATTCCATTGCCGCTTGTTCATGGTCCTTTTCTTTATATGTACGTCGCGGCTTTAACCGATCAAAACAAAATAAAGCAGTCCTGGTATTTCCATTTCATTCCTGCAGCTGCTGCCTACCTTTTATTGACAGGTTTTTATCTCCGGCCTTCCGTGGAAAAGATCCATATTTATGAAAATAACGGGCTTGGCTATGAAAAGCTTGTCTCATTCATACGCCTTCCCATTATACCTTCCGGTGTAGCTTACGTGTGCTTATCGTTAATCACATTAAAGAAACACCGCGCAAATATCGCAACGAAATTTTCGTATTCAGAGAAGATCAACCTCGACTGGCTGGTTTACCTGACAATTGGAATTAGCGCCATCTGGCTGTCTATTATATTTGGAAATGATATATCCACCTTCCTGCTGGTCGATTTGTTTATCCTGTTTATTGGATATTTCGGAATAAAACAGGTCGGCATTTTTACCAATAGCATGGCGAATGGACAATTGATGGGTACCGATATGGCAATAATCGCTGATTATGAAGAAGTTAAAGATCCTGAACTTAACAGCAAGACTGTTGAAGGAGAAAGAACGAAATACCAGAAAACCACCATCGGGAATGAACTGATGTCAAAAATCCACCGGGAGCTAACGGTGCTAATGCAAACTGAGGAGCTTTTTAAAGATCCCGAACTAAAGCTGGACCAATTAGCAGCGCGGTTGGATGTTCAAAGCAATACGTTGTCACAGGTAATTAACTCAAAGGAGCAAAGGAATTTCTACGACTATATCAACGATTTCCGCGTTAGAGAATTCCAGCGGATAGTTGTATTGCCTGAAAACAGCAAATTTACCCTCCTTTCCCTTGCCTTCGAAGTCGGGTTCAACTCCAAGACCTCGTTCAACCGGAATTTCAAGAAGGTCACGGGCCTGTCTCCACGAGAATTCTGTCAGAAAGAGAAGATACAAATAGGCAAGCAGGAGTAAACGAAAGGTGCCACCTTACCTTTTGGAGCGCCCAGGAACTGCATACCTGCGTTCTTTGCGCTTAAAAACAGATGGTGAAGAAATTATCCTGGATGTTATTGGCCGCCTTGTCGGTAGTTATAGGGCTTTACCCGGGCCTGTTCTTTTTGGGCGAAAAGAAGGTGGGGATATTGAAGATCAAGCCCGAAGCACTTTTTCTAAACCTATTCTGGCATATAAGCTTTTACGTGCATATCATCTCCGGCGGGATTGCCCTGCTCGTTGGATGGATGCAGTTCAGCCCCAACATCAGGAAAAAAAGTATAGCGTTTCACAGGCACACCGGCAAGTTATATGTAACGGCTGTGCTATTCAGTTCGCTAACAGGTTTCCATATCGCTTTTTACGCGACGGCAGGCCTTCCGGCAGCTTTGGGCTTTATGAGTTTGAGTTGTATATGGTTTTATACAACTTTAATAGCATATATCAGCATCAGGAATGGGCAGGTGGCACGTCATAGAAATATGATGATTTATAGCTATGCCTGCTGCTTTGCCGCAGTTGCATTAAGGCTTTGGATGCCATTCCTGGTTCCGCTTTTCGGAAGTTTCAAGACCGCCTATATCGTCGTATCCTGGTGGTGTTGGGTGCCGAATTTGATCGTCGCTTACGGGCTAACCCGGGTTACAGTGCCCAAATCCTTATACCGATCAGACCGTGGATCATGAGCAGGCCTGCCAGGTAGCACAACAAGGCTGTATTGACCGCCAGGGCCCCTTTTATCCATTTGCTGCGCATTTCATGGCGCTGTTTGAACAGCAACCAGGCCCCGAGGACCGTCAACACCCCGAATGCCGCAGTGCAGAGGAAGATCGTCAAAGTTGCCGGGTTGATCGTCGTGAATGCGGCTTTATCGATATCGTCGGTGGTACTGAGCAATTTGTAAGCGACCGGGAGTGCCGCCACCGCCAGCGCCGGCGCGAGAAAAACACCCGCGATTTTCCATGAAGCCTTTCTGAAAGTAGCGAGCAATGTGTAAACAGGAAGGGCCAATATCGAAATGACCAGGGCCACCAGGCATGCGTACAGCATGATCTTTTGCAGCGTAACGGGCCATTTCGCCCCTCGGGTGAAAAATGCACCGCCGCGTCCCTGGAAGAACGGCACTCCGGCATCGTCTTTCCCGAGTACATAAGCGGGTATAATATCCCCGCTGGCCCTGAATAGTGAATTTCCGGCGTGGATCAGTGTGTCCGTTTGGCCGTTGGCTTTTGCCAGGATCAATTTGTTGCCGGAGAAAGTCAGGTGAAAACCATTGAGGAATTTTTCGTGAAAATTCCACATGTCAGAGCGCGGATTCGTGTACCTGTAGTACCCCTCATAAGATTTGAACCGGGAAAGATCTTCGTTTATGACAGGCAAATCAGGTTTTCCGAACGGCGCGGTCAGGAATTTTTCAATCAGGACCGATACCGGCCACAGATTGCGGCCGCTGTTGTTGGAAATGGCATAAGCGATACCGGCCTCCCGGTTATAGAATATCCACGATCCGAAACCTTCGCCTTTCCCGTTATGCCCGCGGAAAGTGATTTTTGGATTGTTGGGAAACAGGTCCAGGCCGAGCGAGTAACCGGTTTGCAGCCCATGCCTGGCAGCAAGCGTGCTGTGAACGGTTTCCATGTCGCGCAGGTCGGTCTCGTCCAACCAATTGCCCGGCACCGTTTTCCAACTATTGAGCAAGTGCCGGAGGAAGCGGGCCATATCGCCCGCATTGGACACCAGTGCGCTGGATGCCCCGTTGCCGCCGGGCGGATAAAAGGGGAACGGGATGTATTGCCCGCCGTCATAGTAATACCCGGTGGCATATCCCGGCTGGCGTTTCCCGTCAAGGTCATAAGCGCTGGCATCCATACCCAGCGGCCGGAATACTTTTTCCGCAATGTAGCTTTGCCAGGGCATTCCAGACATTTTCTCGATCAAATATCCAAGCACCACATAACCGTTATTGGAATAGGAGAATTTTTCTCCGGGCGCCCACCTCGACCGGAGCGAGCTTTCCACGAAATGAACTGCATCTATGCCTTGGATCAATCGCCCGGTTGTATTGACCATCTGGTTCAGGTATACGTCGTCGAATCCGGTCGTATGTTCCAGCAAATGAATGACCCGGACGGGGTGGCTTTCTTCCCACCGATTTTGAAAGGGGATCTCCGGCGCGATGGCAGCGATCCGGTCATCGAGCCGCAATTTACCTTCGGATACCAGTTTTTGAATGCCCAGCGCGGTGAAGGTTTTGGTAATGGAAGCCAGGTGGAACAAGGTTGTGCTGTCCACTTTTTTACCGGAAGAAACGTCGCTGATACCGATGCCGCCCGCATAGATGATGCTGTCCTTTGTGACGATGGAAATCATAAGCCCAGGCATCCGTTCACGTTGTATCGTTTCGCTCAGCGCATGCAACAGGGAGTCCAGACCGTTACGGGTATAACTGGTTGTCGTTTGAGCGAGGCTATTGACCGTAAAACATAAGAGCATCAACAGGCAATAGATCCGGGGGGATATTTTCATAGACAATTACATGTTTACATGCAGAGATGCAGAACGCTGGAATTTCCATAATAATTTCCAAAGCGAATGGCGGTGGTTGGTAAGTTTTAGGTGGATAAACGTTTAAAGCGCATCAGCCATCAGAAAAAACAAAAGCGCAGTGATGGCACCGCGCTATTGTTTTGTAATGGGAATTACGACCAGTTAGTCCTTAAGCCCCAGGTATACTTTAACGGCATTATAATCATTCCAGTTAACATCACTGCCGGCTTTGCGGGCCACCGTGCCGCCGGGGACGATCATGTAGCGGTACTGCAGGTATTTTTTACCGTTGGCGGTGTACGTACTGCCATCCACGTTGGATTCGATGGCCAGTGTGCCCGTATACGCCACATATCGGATGATGATCCCGTTTTCCTGTACATAGGGCAATGGCGCGATGGTCGGGTCCGAAGCGTCATTAAAGTTGACGTATAATTTCACGTCTGCGGTTGCCAGCAATGGCATGGTTAATTTCGGTGCATCAATATCGGCATAATAGCCTATCGTGTCAACGGTTCCGCCGGCAGTGTGAATGGTGTCCGCTTCATATTTGACATCCAGCCAATCGGAGTAAATGATGCCGTTGGTGCCAGGGGCTCCGGGATCTCCCTTGTCGCCTTTATCGCCTTTTTCACCAGCGGTGCCGGCAGGTCCGGTGTCTCCATCCTTGCCGCAGGCGTTCACCAGGAATACAGCGGATGTCAATAAGATCAGCATTGAGAATTGGGATAATTTCATCTTGTTGAGGTTTTTTTTAAACGGAACAAAATAGGTAAATCTACCTGCTTATTTTCAACGATTTTCAGCTTCTTCTACCCTAAATTCCGCTTTTACCATGTACGAATTGCCGGAAACCGCCATGGCGCCTGCATAACGGCTGGCAGAATGCCCTTCGGGCTGTTTTGATTTGATTTCCTTAATTTTGCAGCATGGATAGTACAACACGCTCCGTTTCAGTTTATAATAGCGAACTGAAGCTGAAAGGCTTCAACGCCTTCCAGATCGGGCGCGACGGGAACGCCACCCGGATCTACAGCAGGAAGGATTTCTACAAGATCTGCCTCACCACCGGCAAAAGCAAGATCCACTACGCCGACCGGAGCTTCGACATGGACGGGACGATCCTGTTCTTCGGGAACCCGCATGTCCCCTACTCCTGGGGAACCCTGTCCACCACCTACGTCGGTTACACCTGCCTGTTTTCGGAAGATTTTCTGCAGCGCGGCGACCGCTCCGAAACCCTCCAGCAATCGCCCCTTTTCAAGATCGGCGGCACGCCCGTACTGCGGATCAACGAAGATCAACGCCAGTACCTGAACAGCATCTTCATCAAGATGATCGAAGAACAACAATCGGAATATGCCTTCAAAGACGACCTGATCCGCAACTACATCCACCTCATTATCCACGAAGCCCTCAAGCTCCGGCCCTCCGAAAATTTCGACCAGCACAACAACGCCCTATCCCGCATCGCCGCCGTGTTCCTGGAATTGCTGGAAAGACAGTTCCCGGTGGAGTCCGCCGACCGCCCGCTCGCGTTGCGCACGGCCGCTGATTACGCGAAATCCCTTTCCGTACACGTCAATTACCTCAACCGCGCCGCCAAGGAAGTAACCGGCAAATCCACCTCCACCCTCATCGGCGAACGTATCGTCACCGAAGCCAAGGCCCTTCTCCAGCATACCAGCTGGAACGTCGCGGATATCGCCTACGCCCTTGGTTATGAATATCCTACGTACTTCAATAATTTCTTCAAAAAGATGACGGGCACCAATCCTTCCGCCTTCCGGGAAAAGTTGGTTTGATTTTCTTAATGATTGTATTGATTTTCGTTAGCGGGAACTGACCGTCCTGGCGGACCTTTGTGCGGTAAACACACATCGCCATGCACCAGGGAACCAATATTTTTGAAAGGGATAAGTCCGGTGTGGTAATCCGCCCCGATGATCCGGACTACCCGCAACTTTTCGCCGTGATCCGCAAAGCCATGCGAACCACCGCCGAGCTGAATGCGCTGGTTACGGACGATCCGCAGCTGATCCGGGAGGTTTTCAGCAAGCTGGTCAATTATACGGTGGACGATTCCTTCTTCCTCATCCCGCCTTTCTATTCCGATTTCGGAGAAAATATACAGATCGGTAAGAATGTGTTTGTCAACCATGCCTGTACGTTTATGGACCGGGGCGGCATTACCCTGGAAGATGACGTGCTGATCGGTGACTTGTACGACAGAACCGATCTCATCCCGTTCGATAAGCTGCAGGCCTTTTTTCAGCAGTACCTCGATGTAGCGGCTAATTAGCCGGCAGAACAAACTACCCGGCCGATTGTTGATGTTGAAGGCTTACGTAGCCTTTGGTTTTGAATTCTCTTTATCTTGATTTGATTTATGCAATAATTGATTTGATTCATATAAAAAGCATTGTCCGTTCACCTCCTATTTTTGATTTTTAAAACATAATTACGCAATGAATACGATCGCAGTAAAAGCTTATGGAACGCAAGCCGCGGAAGCGCCGCTGGACCAGATGGGGATCAACCGCCGCGAAGTAACGCCGCATGATGTGGAAATAGACATCCTGTTTTGCGGCGTGTGCCACTCCGACCTGCATACCGCGCGGAATGAATGGCACTTCACCATGTACCCCTGCGTGCCCGGCCATGAAATCGTTGGGAAAGTAACCAAAGTAGGCGCCCACGTCAGCAAGTTCAAAGTTGGCGATATCGTTGGCGTCGGCTGTATGGTGGATTCCTGCCGGGAATGTGAGTACTGCAAAGACGACCTGGAGCAGTTTTGTGAAAAAGGTAATGTGCAAACCTATAACGGCCCCGACAAGTTCCAGGGTGGCCACACCTTCGGCGGATATTCGGAAAAAGTGGTGGTAGACGAACATTTCGTGCTCCGTATTCCCGAAAACCTCGATCCCGCCGCCGCAGCGCCTCTGTTATGCGCCGGCATCACCACCTATTCTCCCCTCCGCCACTGGAATGTGGGCCCGGGGAAGAAAGTCGGGATCGTTGGCATCGGGGGCCTCGGGCACATGGGCATCAAGATCGCCAGGGCGATGGGCGCGCATGTAGTGGCTTTCACGACGTCGGAATCGAAGTTCGCGGAAGCGAAGCGCCTCGGGGCAGATGAAGTAGTGTTGTCCAAAGACGATCAGCAGATGGCCGCCTTCCAGGGGAAACTGCATTTCATCCTCGATTGCGTATCGGCCCAGCACGATATCAATGCCTACCTGAACCTGTTGCGCGTAGATGGCTCCCTGGCGCTGGTGGGCGCACCGGAGCATCCGCTGCCGGTTGCCGCATTCAGTGTCATCATGGGCCGGAAGAGCTTCGCGGGTTCCATGATCGGCGGCATCGCCGAAACGCAGGAAATGCTCGATTTCTGCGGGCAACACGATATCGTTTCCGACATCGAAATGATCGATATCCGCCAGATCAATGAAGCATATGAGCGGTTGCTGAAAAGCGACGTCAAATACCGCTTCGTCATCGATATGGCGACTTTGAAGCAATAATCCCGCGCTTCAGATAATTCATTTGCTGCCATGCCACCGTTTTCGTGGCATGGCAGTTATGTTTAGGAAGACAGGTGCGGTTTAATGCTGATGCCCCCCGGTATTGGTTTGTTTGGCCAGGATGAAAAACGCCCCTTTCACCACCACCCGCGCGCCGGCAGGAATTTCCTTCAGCGGGGTGATTTCCGTATATCCCACATCCGTCGTGCCCTTCGCCACGGCGATCCGTTCGAAAGTCAGGCCGTTGGCCGGAGCGGCTTTCTCCTGCTCCTTGTGGTCATGCGGCTCAGTCGCGTCGTGGTCATGCTTTTCGCCGTTTTCGTCGTGATGTTCATGTTCGGCGTGTGCGTCGGTAACGATGAAAATGTAGTCCTGTCCCTGGTGGCTGACCAGCGCTTCCGTAGGCACGGCGGGCACAACGGCTTTTTCCAGGCTGATGAGGGCGGTAATGCCCATCCCGTCGATCAGGCCTGACTTATCACCTTTCACCATCGCGTGAACGCTTACGGCTTTGCTTTCGCCTTCGAAAGTGGATCCCAGCGAGAAGATTTCCGCATCGTATTCTTTCCCGGGATTGTTGGTAAGGGTGAAGTGGATGAGCTGGCCTTTCTTCAGTTTGGGCAGGTCTTTTTCAAAAACGAACAAATCCAGGTGCAGCTGGCTGTTGTCTACCACCTCCGCCACCGGCGTATTCACATCCACCGCGCTGCCGAGGTTCACGGAAATATTGCTGACAACGCCGTTGATGGGACTGCGCAGGCTGATCACGGAAATCAGTTTGCCGGTAGTGAGGTTATCGGTGTTGATGCCCATCAGCCCGATCTGTTCTTTCAGCGCGGCGCGGCGGGTGCGCAGCTCGGATAGTGAGGATTCCGCGGCCTGGAGGTTTTTCAGGGCGCCGGCGTTACCGCTCGTCAGTTCCTGCTGGCGGGTAAGTTCCTGTTGCGCCAGCTGGATTTTGGGCTGGATGGCGAGGAATTCTTCCTGCAACAGCAGGAACTGCGGATTGGCAATCGTCGCAATCACCTGGCCTTTCGAAACGGTATTTCCCGTCTGGATCAGCAGGGACCTGATCATGCCGCTGTAGATGGAATTGATAGTCGCCCTGTTCTGATTCGGTACTTTCAGCACGCCGTTTGCTCTCAGGGAAGCGGTCAGCTGCTTGCTTTCGATCTTCCCCAGCCGGACGCCGATACTCTTCATTTGTTCGCTGGTGAGCGAAGCCGTGCTTTCATTTACATGCTCATGCGCATGCGCTTCCTCCCCGGCTTCGGCCGATTGTTCCTGTCCGCCTTTGCCGGCACAGGAAATGAAGGTGGCTGCAAGCGAAAAATAAGCGAGGAAAATCAATATTCTGTTCATCTGCTTCGGATTGAGTGGATATTATTGATTGATGAAATAGTTATAGGTAATAACAGACTGATTGTAGGTATTCAGGTTGTCGAGGTAATTGCGCTGGATGTCGATTGCCTGGGAAAGGAACTGTGATAACTCCGCAAAACTGATCTCACCGGCGCGGTAAGCCAATGTAGCGGCTTTCAGGATCTCTTCCGCCTGGCGGAGCCCCGTCGTTTCATAGAATTGCAGCAGGCTGGCATTCTTCTCCACTTCTTTCCGGGCATTGGTGCGCTGGGTGTTGAACACCTGCAGATTGTAGGCGTACTGCTTTTCCTGGACGCTGGTTTCCGCCTGTGCTACACGCACCTTGTTTTTATAGGACCCGGCGCCCAGCAGCGGGATCGACGCGGTTACGGAAAAGCCGGTAAAGGGATCGTTCAAACCATACAGGCGCTGGCTGAAGAACCTGCCTGAGAATTCCGGCATGTTCTCGTTCCGCGCCACGGCCACGCCGGCCTGCGCAATCGACACGTTCTGTCGTTCCAGCTGGAGAACGGGATGCAGGCTGCCGGCCAGGAATGGCGGAAGCGGCAGCTTCTCCAGCGGGTCCGCTACGGGAAGCGTCGTTTCTTCCGTATTCAAAACCTGGCGCAGGAGCTCCTGCTGCATTTGGATATCCTTGTCCGCTTGCGCGATTTGCGCTTTCAGCTCTTTCAGCCTTACGATGGCGGCGATGCTGTCGAGGCCGGGACTGTCGCCTGTTTTCACTTTCAGCCGTGCCGCATCGGAAAGCGTCTGGTAAATACTGTCGAGCCGCTGGAAGAGTGCGCGTTTGTCCTGCAGGAACCATAATTGATAATAAACGCTCCGCACGTCCCTTTTCACGCCGGCATCGATCACGGCGGCGTTGGCCTGCGCGTATTTCAGCTGTTCGCCATACAGTTTTTTCTGCGATGAATACAGTCCCGGCCAGGCAATGCCCTGGGAAACGCCGATTTTCAGGATGCCGGTTTTGTCGCTGGGGCGGTAATCTTCGTTTTCGGCGAATATCCCCGTTTTAGGCAGCAGGCTGGCGGTTTTGACCTGCGCTTTCCCTTTGCCGATCATCTCCTGCCCCACCGCATATTGCAGGTTGCCTTTGGCCGACTGCATGACTTCGGCGATGGTGGCGCGCTTGCCCGGCGCTTCCTGAGCGCTGGCGCCCATGCTGAACAAAGAAACGGCCGGGATCAGGAGGATCATGGTTGCGGAGGGCTTCAGCTTCATGCCGCCGCCTTTCCCGGAAAACAGGATGTACAGCAGGGGCAATACGATCAATGTGAGGAATGTAGCCGATACGAGCCCGCCGATTACAACGGTGGCCAGCGGCTTCTGCACTTCCGCCCCCGCGCCGGTAGACAGCGCCATGGGTATAAAGCCGAACGAAGCCACGGTAGCTGTCATCAAAACCGGACGGAGCCTTATTTTGGTGCCCTCGAGCACACGGGCGATCACATCTTTCATACCTTCTTTTTCGAGTTGATTGAATGTGCTGATCAGTACGATGCCATTCAGTACCGCCACGCCGAACAACGCGATAAAACCCACGCCGGCGGAAATGCTGAATGGCATGCTGCGCAGTAACAGCGCCAATACCCCGCCGATGGCGCTCATGGGAATAGCGGTGAATATCAATGCCGCTTCTTTAAACGATCCGAATGTAAAGTAGAGCAGCATAAAGATCAGGGCCAGCGATACCGGTACGGCGATGCTCAGCCTGGCGGTGGCTTCCTGCAGGTTTTCGAAAGTGCCGCCGTAGGTCAGGTAGTAACCGGTGGGCAGCAGCCTGGCGGCGGAAAGTTTTTCCTGTATTTCTTCTACCACGCTTTCCACATCCCGGCCGCGCACGTTAAAACCAACCACGATCCGGCGCTTGCCTTCTTCCCGGCTGATCTGCGCGGGCCCTTCCTTGATGGCGACCGTGGCGATCTGGTCGAGCGGGATCTGGTTGCCGTCGGGCAATGCGATGAAGAGGTTGCTGACGTCTTCCATGGAAGAGCGGTTGGCACTGTCAAGCCGCACCACCAGGTCGAATTTTCTTTCGTTTTCAAAAACCACGCTGGCGGCCTTTCCGGCGAATGCTGTGCTGACGGTATTGTTGATGTCTGAAATATTGAGTCCGTATCCCGCGATCTTCGCGCGGTCATAGGTAACGGTGATCTGCGGAAGCCCGGTCGTGCGTTCGATCTGCGGCGCAGTGGCGCCTTTCACGCCCTGTACAACGGCTGCCACTTTGGGTGCGAGCATGGCCAGCGTATCGATATTTTCGCCGAATATTTTGATGGCCACATCCTGGCGCACCCCTGTCATCAGTTCATTGAACCGCATCTGGATGGGCTGCGACGCTTCGAAGAAAACGCCGGGGATCACCTCCAGTTTTTCCAGCATGCGTTCCGCCAGTTCCGCATAACTTTCATCGGAATCCCATTCCTTCTGCGGCTTGAGGGTGATGATCAGGTCGGAAGCTTCCGGCGGCATGGGGTCTGTCGGCACCTCCGCGGTACCGGTTTTGCCCACCACCATTTTAACTTCCGGGAACGATTTGATGATCCTGCTGGCTTGCATGGATGTTTCAATGCTTTGCGACAGCGACGAGCCCTGGGGCAGGATGCAATGGAAGGCATAATCGCCTTCCTGGAGCTGCGGGATGAATTCTCCGCCCATCCGGCTGAATATCAAAATTGTGACCGCCAGCAAAAATACGGCAATGCTGACGACAAGGTATTTGAACCTGATGGCGGCGCGGAGCAGCGGCGCATATTGGCGCTGGAAGAAGTCCATCATCCTGTCTGCGAATGTCCTTTTGGCCGGGAACTTTTTCGGTAAAATTAAAGCAGACATCATTGGGATGTAGGTGAGCGAAAGGATGAGCGCGCCCAGGATGGCGAACCCCACCGTTTGCGCCATAGGGCGGAACATCTTGCCTTCAATTCCCACCAGCGACAGGATAGGAATGTACACGATCAGGATGATGATCTCACCGAATGCGGCGCTGTTCCGGATTTTGGTTGCCGACTGGAATACTTCCTCATCCATCTCCGCCTGCGTCATCCTCACCTGCGATTTCCGTAACCCGAGATGGTGCATCGTCGCTTCCACGATGATCACCGCGCCGTCAACGATGAGCCCGAAGTCGATGGCGCCCAGGCTCATGAGGTTGGCGCTGACGCCGAAAAGGTTCATCATCCCCAGTGCAAACAGCATGGACAATGGAATGGCCGAAGCTACGATCAAACCGGCGCGCATGTTCCCGAGGAAGATCACCAGTACGAAAATTACGATGAGCGCTCCTTCGATCAGGTTGGTTTTTACGGTATTGATCGCGCGGTCCACGAGCCCCGTGCGGTCGGAATACGCTTCGATTTCAATGTCTGCCGGCAGGGAAGATTGGATGGTTTTCATCTTTTCCTTTACCCTCGCCACCACTTCCGCGCTGTTGGCGCCTTTCAGCATCATCACGATGCCGCCGACGGCTTCTTTGTCGCCGTTGTACGTGAGTGCGCCGTAACGTACCGCGCTGCCGAGGCGGACTTCCGCCACATTTTTGATCAGTACGGGGATGCCGTTGGTATTCTTCACAACGATATTGCCAATGTCTTCCAGGTTGGTAACGAGCCCGATCCCGCGGATGAAATATGCGTTCGGTTTTTTGTCGATATAAGCGCCGCCGGTGTTTTCATTGTTGGCCTGCAGTGCGGTGAATATTTCCGGGATGCTGACGTTCAGCGCTTTCAGGCGCGCCGGGTTCACCGCTACTTCATATTGCTTTACCAGGCCGCCGAAGCTGTTTACTTCTGCGATGCCGGGCGTACCATAGAGCTGGCGGGCTACGATCCAGTCCTGCATGGTGCGCAGGTCCATGGCGGAGTATTTTTCTTCGCTGCCTTTTTTGGGGTGGATGATATATTGATATATTTCCCCGAGGCCGGTGCTCACCGGCGCCAGTTCAGGCCTTCCCATGCCGGATGGGATCTTTTCTTCCGCTTCCTTCAACTTTTCGTTGATCAGCTGGCGGGCGAAATATATATCGATGTCGTCATGAAAAACGACGGTGATCACTGACAGCCCGAACCGGGATATAGACCGCATTTCTTCCAGGTTGGGAAGGTTGGCCAGGCTTTGCTCGACCGGGTAAGTGATCAGCTGTTCCACTTCCTGGGATGCAAGCGTAGGGGCGCGTGTGATGATCTGGACCTGGTTGTTGGTGATGTCGGGCACCGCGTCGACCGGCAGCCGGCCGGCACTCCAAATGCCCCAGGCCACCAACGCCAGCGTCATCAAACCAATAATCAGTTTATTCCTGATGGAAAAGCTAATGATTCTGCTTAGCATGTAAGTACGAATGGTTAGTTATGATAATTGAAGTAACGGCGCACCGTTCCGCCTGGGTAAGCGGCGTTGCGAAGAATTAACGCGCAGCGGTATGGAAGAAATACATACCAAAATGCACACGTTCTTCCGCATTCCATACCGAAACAGGTAATGGCGGCGGATTACGACGGCAACGCTTTCGGGTGCAGCACAATTAAAAGGTAAACGGCAGCCGGAATGGCTGGAATTAAACGAGTTGGGGAGGTTGGAAGATGGGGAAAGCCTGTTCCGGATAGGAATGGCTGTGAAAGCTGTTGTAAGCGGATAAAGATGCAGGTAATGAAAGATCGACACTCACATGTTGGTGTACAAACGTCACCACCGAACAGCAGGAACACACGCATAACGGCGAACAGGCATCGCTGTGATGGCTGTGGTGATTGTCGGCCCGCTCCTGGACGGAGCTGTAATGATCATGCGAATCCGTACCGCCTAAGCCCTGGTCTGCACAAGGAATGCAGCTGAGGATGAGCAGGAGGATGGATAATATGATGGTGGCATATCGCATGGCAACAAAAATATCGAATTCCGGATGAATTAAACGCGGATATACATAGGAAAATTAATGAAGGCGTGTTGCATTTAAGTATGCATAAGGTTGAATATCAGATTACTGCCGCAAGTTTTTGCAGAGAAGCTTTTCCTGATGATTGCAGTGTGTTGCGGGCATGCCGCAGTGATCCGCGTTTCAGAATAACGGCGTATGCAGCGTACTGAAATCCGTTGATACGCTGCCGTCTTTCGCGGCTTCCAGGTACAACAAGTAATGCACAGGCTGTTCCGGGATATTGAGCGTAACGGAGCTCCCTTCTCCCAGCTGCTGTATGCGGATTGGATGGCCGTAGCCGTCGGTTTGAACAAGGTACCATTCGAACCGCAGCTGGTCTGTTTCGGGTAGCGAAAAACGCCAGCCGTTGCCGGTGCTGACGAGCGCATTGTATGTCAGCTCGCTGCCGGGAAGCGTTGTGCGCGACGGCCGCAGGATTTTTACTTTCGGCAGAGGTGCCGGCGCGGGCGACCGGCCCCATAATCCGTTCAGCAGGTGCAGCTCTTTCTTGTGCCGTCCCTGGAGGTCGGTGAGGCCGTTGAACGAAACGAAATTGCGCGTTTCGAGATCCTGCCAGTTGGTGAGGAACGCCGGTGTTGGCGGTAGTTTGGCGAACGCGTCAACCGGCATCCTGTTGATGAATAAAAGGGTATTGCCGGCCAGCATGCGGCTGAGCCCGCTGGTATCGCCGGTGGCTTCTATGCCGAATGCATCTATCGCGGGCAATTGCTGCCGGAGCCAGGGCATGCTGCCCGGAAAGCCGGGGCGCATATGCAGGTCGGTTGTCACCAGCCTGGAAGAATCCGTTGCCTTGATGGCCGCCGCGAGGCCCTCCAGCCATTGCAGGTAACGCTGCTGCTGGTAAAGCAGCGCCGGCTTGAAATGATATTGCGCGAGCACCTGCCAGGCGTTGTTCCCCAGGTGCCAGGCCGTGATCGTTGTATCGTTGCGCCGCCTGGCCACGGTGGCGAGTATACGTTCCTGCATCCGCTCTAGCGCCCGCCCGTCTTTGTCCATATCCGTCACATCCGGCAGCCAGAACCCGTAATGCACGCGGATACCACGGCTGCCCGCTTCCGCCAGCACATTGCGGTCGTAGACGCCGGGCCCGTACCGGCGGATGGTGTTGACGCCCAGCTGCTGCATTTGCGCCATGTCGCTGGCGGTTTGCCGGCGCGTAAGCACATGCCTGTTACCGAACCATTCTTCCCCTTTCTGGTAAAACAACCCGCGCATGCTGTCAGGCAATACGTGGTGGGCGGTAGCGCCCCGCGCCCTTGCTTCCTGGATAACAGGCGCGGCGGCCGGCACCGGGCCATGGAGCCGCGGGTAATTTTTCAGCGATGTCAATATTTGCTCAGGTTGGCGGATCGCCCAGTCGATATATTTCGAAGTATCGCCCGCGGGCAAATGGGTGTCATGTGCGGTATTGAAAAATACCTGGGCCTGGATCTCGGGGAAAAGCATGCTGATGTCCCGGAACGCATCGCTGAGCCAGCGTGCCTGGCCGCCGGCATCCGCCGCGGAGCCCATTTCCGCAACCATCACCGGCAACCCGGACCGGAAAAGCGGCAGGCGGTGGAAAGGTGCATACAGCTCCTGGAAAGCATACCACTCGCCGCCGCCATGCCCCGGCCCGTAGTTGAGGATGGTGACGCCTATCCAGTCCACGAATGCATTACCGGGGAAATAAGCACCGGCATTGGCTGCCTTCCAGGGATTCCATACCCAGATCGCATTTGCCGCACCGCGCTTTTGGAAAAGCGTGTGCACGTATTGCCAGGCCGCCTTGTATTCTTCCGGGGTATTGCCGCCGGAAGGCGACCAGGGATAGGCGGGATTGTCCGGCTCATGCGCAAAACGCAGGAACAAAGGCCGGTTCAATGCTTTTACTTCATCCGCGAACCGTTCCAGGTAGCCGTCAAAAATGCCCGTCGGGATTAAGGACATCACTTTCTGCTCCTGCCCCAGCCCGTCGATGCTGTGCCCGAAGCGCGACCGCCAGGGTTCCCAGGTGATCATCGGCACCGAACCGCTGTTGTAAACGGCCGCCAGGGTGTCTGGCAGCAGGTGTTCCGGTCCGTTGCCCCATGCGATGTACATCGATGTCAGCTGCATGCGTGGCATGCCCTGGCCCGACGGATTATAAGCCCCGGAATAAAAAACACTCTGCCTGGGAGCAGGTTGGATCTCAGCGACGCCCTGCCGCCCGGTGGCCAGCCACCAGCTCAGTACGATAGCTCCCAGCAACAAAGGCAGTCCAAGTTTACGGATGCCGCTATACAAATGAATGTGACGGAATAACCAGAATTGTTTCTTCAGCAACAACGGATAAATCAACATCGTTTTCACCCAACCGTACCGGGCGGGGATTTTCCGTAACTGAAGGCTGGCGATGATATTGAATACCATGATCAGGCAGTTGATGCCTGCTATGGCCGCCATGAAAAGCGAATAAGGGTTCCAGTCGGCCTGCAGCCCGTATACGATCGCTGCCAGCGATATCACCAACACCAGGATGTTGGGAATATTCAGCCGCCAGTCGTCGGGCCCTGAATCGTCTTTCGGCGTAGGCAGGTACGGCACTTTTTTCCGGGCGATGGTATAAACGAAGCCGAGCAGGTAGATCCACCAGGTGCCTATAAACAACAATCCGCCCACCACATGGAAGCCACGCTCTTCTTCTTCCATCACCCAGCGCTGCACGTAATGGCGGATCAGCACCACAGAGGCGATTGCCGGCATCGCCAGCAGGGAAAACTCCACCAGGTCGGCCCGGAAAGGGATGTATCCCGTAAACAGCGAAACGACCGGCACGATGAAATTGATAAGAAACACGATCCCGGCAAGATAATGCAGCGGGATGGTGCCGTAATGCAGCCGTTGCAGCCAGGTGAACTGCCGGAACAATTTCGGGTAAGTGGTTACCAGCAATTCAAAAGTCCCCCTCGCCCATTTCAGCTGCTGGGCGTAATACGCGGAAAGCGTGTTAGGCACCAGGCCGCGGGTGAGCACTGCCGGCACGTAGCGCGACTTCCATCCTTTTGCGTGCAAGTGCATGGCGGTATGCATGTCTTCCGCCAGCCCGCTGGCATGCCCACCGATGGAATCCAGCGCTGCCCTGCGGAAAGTACAGTTGGCGCCGATGGCCAGCACGGTGCCGTAGCTGTTCATGGTGCACATGATGGGGCCGTAAAACTGGAACGTTTGCTGGGCCGCGCCTTTGGCGATAAGGCTGTCGCCCAGGTTGCTGTATGCCTGTACGATTTGCACGAAGCCGATGCCTGGATCATTGAAGTGGTGCACCACGGCGTCGAGGAAGCCGGGCGCGGGCACATGGTCGGGGTCCAGCACCACGCAGAGCTCTCCCGTGGCATATTGCAGGGCGTTATTGATGTTCCCGGCCTTGGCGTCTTTCCGGATGCTCCGGGTCACATGCCGCACGCCAAGGCGCGCGCACATTTCTTTCAGGTAGGGATCGTTTGCCTCGTCGCATAACCAGGCGGTATGCGGATATTGCATGGCCCTGATGGCCGTGAGCGTTTCCCCGATCATTTCATACGGCTCGCCGGGGAAGTAGGTCGTCAGCACATCCACCGTAAACGGATGTTGCGCTTTCGGAGCCGCGGGAATGCGGATGGCGGCATAATGGTACCATTCATGCAAAACGGCCAGGCAGTTGAACGTAATGGCAGCCATCAGCACCCAATACATCGGGGCGTAACCGATCTGCGCACGCTTGAACAATACGGCCAGCAACACCACCATGCTGAGGGTCCCCAGCAGGATCATGAGCCTGAGCGTAAACAGTTCCCGCCGCGACGGCGGTGATACCGGTTCCAGTTTTTCCATCATGGCGCGATTACATAAAACGGTGTATTGGCGGATGCAAAGTTGCCGGATGCATCATATGCGGTTACGAATAAACGGTAAGGCCCCTCCTTCGCCGGCGCCCTGAAACGCACCCCGGCGCCTTCCTGCGACAGCAGCAGGCTGTCCGGCGCCGGCGGTTTCAGCGGGTTCACGTAGCCGTAATAACGGATGAACCAATCTTCCGGCAACACTTCCCACTTCAGCCGCAGCGCGCCGATGCCGGGGCGTTCCAGCAGCAGCACGGCGGTATGATCGGTACCGGGGCTGAGCAGGATATTGTCCCTGGCGCCTTTATCGTCGAGCAGCATGTATTGCAGTTCCGGCGCGGCATGTGCGGATTGCTGGCCGGTCCAGATGTACCGCATGGTTTGCACGGCTTCGGAAACTTCGCCTTCCCCGGTGAACATGCTGAACCAGGTATGTGTAACTTCCTGCTTCTGCCCCCAGAAAAACACGCAGGCGCCCAGGAAGCGGGGATTATTCACTGGGATGTAGTCCGTGTACCGCTGTAAATAGTGTTCTGCTTTTTTATTGCTGGTGTTTTCAATGGGAGCGCCCCATGCCGTAGTTTCACTTTCCCAGGGGCCGTTGATGCCCCATTCCGAAATGAGGAACGGGCCATCCCAGAACCAGGCGAATTTTTCCAGGTTGCCGCGCAGATTTTTTAGCTCCCCGAATATATTCATGGAGATCAGGTCCAGCTGCGGAACCTTCCATCGCAGGTTGTAAATATTCCTTCTACTGAAGTTGATGATAGCGGTGGTGACGGGATGATTGGGGTCTCGGGTGTGGATCATGTCCAGCAGGCGGTTGTACACTTTGTAAAACGGGCGGAAACGGGGACTGTAAGGGAAATCCACTTCGTTGCCCAGGCACCACATGAGCAGGGCGGGATGGTGCTTATACCGTTCCACGACTTGCTCATATGCCAGGTACATGGCCGAAACGGCGGCAGTATCCCGGTAGAAATCGAGGTGGCTGCTGATGGGGATCGCCAATCCGCTGATGACGGCGATACCCGCCGCTTCCGCTTCGTCAAGCAATGTCCCCAGCCCCGCCGTGTCCCAGGTACGGATCGTGTTGCCGCCGGCGGCTTTCAGCGCTGCCAGCTGCCCGTTCCCGGCCGCGCCCTTTACGACGAATGGCTGGCCGTCCCTGAATATCGTGTATCTCCCTCCTGACTCCCCGATATAAACCTTGCGCCCGACGGGAGGCGCGGGCGACTGCCTGCAGGCCGTTATGCCGGCGCATAACAGGCCCAGGGAAATAAACAACGCCCGTACGGGAGTCAGATTGGTTTGTGGATGTATTGACATGCGGAATCCGTCGAGCCCTATAAATATAGCGGAAACTTTCCAATTGCAGACGGGATCACAATCCCGCCGCAACTTTCCTGAACTGCCTGGCCATGGGCGCCGGCACGCTTTCCGGTTTGAACTTTACGTGCTTCACCTTGCCGCCGAGCAGCGTCCGGTACCATACCAGGGAGCCCAGGTAGCATCCTGCGGCATTGGCGTGATTGGGGTCAAAGGCGAGCTTGCCGTCGCGCCAGGCGTAGCCGATGTGGAGGGAGTTGGCCTGGTCGGGTAATTGGCCCGGCTGCGGATCGTCGGAGCGGAACGTGGTATCTTTCCGGTACCGCCACCTGCGGCTGGTTTCCATGGCCCTGAAGGCGTCTCCCGTAGGGATGATGCTGAGCTTTAGTTCGTTGGCTACCTGGTGGTAGGCGGCGCGCACATGCCGGTGCATCTCCGCCGCGTCGCGGGCGCGCTCCTCGCCGTGGATCTTTCCGAAAGCTTTCGCGTCGTTGCGGTAAGCCCAGATCTGGTGGATGAAGATCTTCGCGCCGGGTTGCATCGACCGGATCAAGTCCACAAGTTTGCCCGCATAGGGCGCATACGTGGCAGGGTCTCCCGAAAGCAGGGAGTATTGCTGGAGGGTGACGATGTCCCATCGCCCGTCGGCCAGCATCTCGCGGAGCGATTTTCCTTTATAAGCCTTTTCCCCGGATTCCGCCAGCTTCCAATGCCTTTCGAGCGAGCAGCCGCCCAGTTCGGCGCGGCCCAGTTCCAGCTCAATCCCGCCTTCTTTCGCCAGTTGCGGCAGATATGCGGCGGCGTTTTGGGAGAAGCTGTTGCCGACGATGAGGAACGCGGCGAACTGGGAATGCACTACACCAGTGTTCCCAATATCCTGAAGGTCTTGAATCCGCTGTTCCTTGATGACTTG
>NZ_CALNBI010000275.1 GCF_937874145.1 uncultured Chitinophaga sp.
GTGGGTGTGGGTGAGCCGCCTTTCTTTTCGAGGGTGACGGCGAACATTTGCGCGCCGGGTACGGCTTTCATTTTCTGGAAGCCGGCGGTGGCGGTGCTCATGTCGAATACGCCTGCGTCTACGGGTTTGCCGTTGACGATGCTCCACAGCTGGTATTGCTGATCGGCGGCGGGTTCGGGGAGATTATGAATGGTGAGGAGGACTTCCTGGGATTTGGGGTTCCAGTACACGGTGCCGAGCAGGCCGGGCCTGTTGGTGGTAACGGTGTACATGTTCACCGTTTTCATGTTGCGGATGGTGGAGAGCATGGATTCGCTTTCCTGCATCCGGGCCTGGAAGACTTTTTGTTCGGCCAGCATGTTTTCCTTTTCGTTGGCGAGCGCTTCATACTTCACTTTCCATTCATTTTCCGTCTGGCCTTGCTGGTAGATGTAATAGCCCAGGCCGATAACGCCTGCGAGTGCGGCCACGGCCACTACTCTCCATGCGGGATGAACGAGGGTGAGGGGCTTGCGTTCCCGGGGGATTTCCACTTCATACGCCGGAACGGCGCCTGCAGCGGTGACGTCGGCCATTTCGGCGGACTGGTCGTTATTGATCTGTAAGAACAGTTTGTCTTTAACATCCGCCGGCGGAGGCTGGCTTTGCATCTGGACATAACGCTCCATATCGAGCTGCGCCGCGTCTACCGCGGTTTTCAGCTCCGGCGACTGCTCCATGGCGCTGTGCAGGTCCCGAACTTCAGGTTCGGTCGCAAGCCCGGCAATGTAGCTTTCGATAATTCCGGATGATATGTAACGTTGAACGTCCACTTTGCTATTTGCTGATTACATCTGTTTTAAAACATTACGCAACTGGATAATGGCGTTGCGCATTCTGGTTTTCACCGTTCCTAAAGGAATATCCAGCAACCTGGCGATTTCTTCCTGGGTGCAGCCTTTATAATAGGCAAGATCAATAATCGTCCGCTGTTCTTTACTCAGCTTTTCCAACACCTTGGTGAGGCCAAGATGGTCCACAGATGGATGAACCGTTAGCTGACTCGATTGTAGATATACGTCATTGCTAAGTTCATGGATTTTTTGATCGAGCTTGTGGGCTTTGGAACGGAGTGTGTCTATGGCTGTGTTGCGGGCGATATTGAGCATCCATGTGAAAAGACGCCCTTTCTCTGTGTCATATTTTTCTATCCCCCGCCAGATTTTTAAAAATACTTCCTGCAATACATCACTGGCAGCATTTTCATCATTGAGCACTTTCAACACCACACCATAAAGCGCGGGCGAATAGTGATCGTACAGGTATCCGAATATCTGCTGGTCCCGCGCGCGGAGGCCCTGCACCAGTTCGATTTCGGTATATGTATTAGAAGTTCCCAAGTGTTGGATTCGGAAATAGTGGCTCGAAAATAATAAAAAATATTACAATATCAATTAAATCGGCATAAATATTTTATTTAATGCCGGACTTTAACGCCTCTACCGGAGAAGATCATTTCGGGAAAACCATCTTATAATCCACACGGATCTTGCCTTTCGAAATATCGTCGAGGCGGCTTTTGATGAGCCTTTTTTTCAGCGGCTTGAGGTAATCGATGAACAGCTTGCCGTCGATATGATCGTATTCGTGAAAGATGACACGGGCCGTAACGCCGTGGAACGTCTGCTCCTGCGGCTGGAAGTTTTCATCTACATACCGCAGCGTCACCTTCTCGGGGCGGTACACATCTTCCCGCACTTTCGGAATGCTGAGGCAGCCTTCGTTGTATGCCCAATCGTCGCCATCGGTATCTACGATGTGCGCGTTGATGAACACCTGTTTGATGCCCTCATCACCGGGAAATTCGTTCTTCTCCCCTTCCTCCAGGTTGTCGACAATCTGCTTGCTGTCTACCACAAACAGGCGGATGGGCTTGTTGATCTGCGGCGCAGCGAGCCCTACCCCGTTGGAGGCATACATGGTTTCCCACATGTTATCGATGAGCTGTTTCAGGTTCGGGTAATCGGGCGTGATGTCCGGACAAACTTCCCGGAGCACGGCGGCTCCATAGGCTACGATTGGTAATATCATTGTTAAAACTAATCTGTTGGAAAATGCAAATTTACAAAATTCCTGCCAGCCGTCAACCGTTGTACTGCAGGTACTCCTGCAACAGGATGGTGGCGCTGATTTCGTCGACCAGCCCTTTCTGCTGGCGGTCTTTCTTCTTCATCCCGCTGTCGAGCATGCTCCGGAAGGCCATTTTCGACGTAAATCTTTCATCCACCTGCTTCACCGGCATATCCGGAAAATGCTTGCCGAGGATGCGGATGCACTCCTGCACCAAGGCGGTTGCGTCGGTGGCCGAGCCGTCGAGATTGCGGGGCATGCCTATCAGGACCAGCTCCACCGCTTCCGCCGCGAAATATTTCTTCAGATAAGGGATCAGCTCGTGCGAAGGAACCGTTCCCAGCCCGCTGGCGATCATCTTTAAAGGATCTGTTACCGCCAGCCCCGTGCGCTTCTTGCCATAATCAATGGCCATTATTCTCGGCATTCGTCAGGATTTGAAAATGAACATGTCTGCAATCGCGAAAACGGCATACACCACGCTGGCAATACCATTCGTGGTCATAAACGCGATGTTCACGCGCGAAAGGTCGTGGGGCTTCACCAGCCGGTGCTGCGCGATCAGCATACCGATAAAAACGGCCGCCCCGATCCAGTACACCCAGTGGAAACCGCCCATGAGCCCTATCGCCACGGCCAACCCGGCCGACACCACGTGCAACACCTCCGAAAAACGGAGCGCCCCCACCTTACCCAGCCAGGCCGGAATGCTATGCAGCTGCTGCGAACGGTCGAAATCTTCGTCCTGCAGACTATATATAATATCAAATCCACTCACCCAGCACAACACCATCACGCTCAACAGCACCGGCAGCAGGCTGAAATAACCCGTCACCGCCAGGAAAGCCCCGATCGGCGCGAGCGACAGCCCCACTCCCAGCACCAGGTGGCACAGGGCGGTGAAACGTTTCGTATAACTATATCCCAGCACCACGATAATGGCTACGGGAGAAAGGAAAAAGCAAAGCGGGTTGATGAACCAGGTGGTCAGCATAAACAGGACCACGTTGCCGATCACGAAATACAGCGCATTGCTGGCGCTGATGATGCCCGCCGGGATCTCACGCTTCGCGGTACGCGGGTTGCGCCGGTCGATCTCCGCGTCCAGCCAGCGGTTGAACGCCATGGCGGCGCTCCGGGCAAACACCATGCAGAGCACCACGAGCAGGAACAGTTTCAGGCTGAAAGGCTCCCCCGCCCAGGTGACCGCCAGGAAGAAGCCGGTCAGGGCGAACGGCATAGCGAAAATGGTGTGGCTGAATTTAACGAGCGACAGGTAATTCCGGATAGTGTCTGATGCCATGTCTATTTTGCTTTGGTCAGTTTACAGAAAAGGTCCCAGATCACGATCCCCGTGCTCACGGAGATGTTGAGGGAATGTTTCATCCCCAGCTGGGGGATTTCGATGCATCCGTCGGCCAGCTGCATCACGGCGGGGTCTACCCCCGACACTTCGTTCCCGAAAACCAGCGCCAGCGGGCGGTCATCAGGCGCAAAATCATTGAGCATCACGCTGGTAGCGGCCTGTTCGATGGCGATAATGGCGAAACCCTCGGCCCGGAGCGCTTCCACGGCCTCCACGGTAGTCGGGAAATACTGCCACTCCACCGTATCGGTGGCGCCCAGGGCGGTTTTCTGGATATCCCGGTGCGGAGGAACGGGCGTATAGCCGCACAACACGATCCCCTGTAACAGGAAAGCGTCCGCCGTACGGAACACCGAGCCCACGTTGTGCATGCTGCGGACGTTGTCGAGCACCACCACCAGCGGGGTTTTGTCCGCCGCCTTGAATTCCGGCACCGTTTTCCGGCCCAGTTCGTCCATTTGTAACTTCC
>NZ_CALNBI010000276.1 GCF_937874145.1 uncultured Chitinophaga sp.
TGCAAACAACTGGGTTGCGACGGCGTCGTGATCGGCTTGCTGACAGCAGACGGGAAGGTAGACCTGACCCGGACCACCGAGCTGGTGAACCTCGCCAAACCCATGGGCGTTACCTTTCACCGGGCGTTCGATATGACGGATGATCCTATCCAGGCGCTGGAAGACGTGATTGCATCCGGCTGCGAGCGCATCCTCACTTCCGGGCAGCGCAATACCGCCATGGAAGGCGCGGCCCTCATCCGCGAACTAGTGGAAAAAGCCGGCGGCCGCATCCGCATCATGGCCGGCTCCGGCCTGCGCCCCCATAACGCCGAAGCGCTGGCCCAGGCCTCCCGGGCGCCGGAGTACCATTCCACCGCCCGCGACTACATAGAAAGCAGAATGGTGTACCGCAATCCCAACGTGAGCATGGGCGGCATCCCCGGGGTGCCCGAATACGGGATTTCGGTGACGCAGTCCCCGATCGTACGGGCGATCCGCCAGGGCGCGGAAGCCGGGCTGAATACCTGATATTTTCCCTGCAACCTGCTTACGGGAGGCCGGCGATTCCTGTTCTTTGGATCGCATTTGTATACACCGGCTATATAAAATACCTTCCGTGTATATAAATATTAAACTTTCCATCTTTCCATTTACTACTTTTATCCACATTCACGGTATGTGAAAAAGCAATATTGCTGATATATTAAATAAATTTTAAATTAGTCAAAACATGAGAAAAGCCCGCTACTTAGTATTATTGTTGTGTATGGCGTTCGGGGCGAACGCGCAGGTAAAAGGAGTGAAACACGTGATCCTGATCGGGATGGATGGCCTCGGCGCCTATGCCATGGAAAAAGCCGACAACCCGGTCATGAAGCAGATGATGGCCGACGGCAGCTGGACGCTCAAGGCGCGCAGCGTACTGCCCTCGTCGAGCGCGGTGAACTGGGCCTCGATGATCATGGGCGCAGGGCCTGAGCTGCACGGGTTTACCGAATGGGGCAGCAAAAAGCCGGAAGTGGAGCCCAGGGAGCTGGACCGCTACGGCCTCTTCCCTTCCCTCTTCACCCTGCTCCGCGAGCAGCAACCGAACGCGGAAACCGGGGTGATCTATTCCTGGGGAGGCATCGGCTACCTGTTTCCGAAACAGGCCGCGAATAAGGATGTGAATTGTCCGACCGACAGCGCCACCACCGAAACGGCCATCGCGTACATTAAAGAGAAGAAACCTGACTTCCTGTTCGTGCATTTCGACCAGCCGGAAGGAGTTGGGCACGAAATTGGCCATAACATACCGCCGTACTATGAACAAGTGCATAAGAACGACGTTTTATTAGGGAAGATACTGCAGGCGGTAAAAGACGCCGGCATGTGGGAAAACAGCGTAATCATCTTAACTTCAGACCACGGCGGCATTAACAAAGGCCATGGCGGGAAAACGATGGTCGAAATGCAGATTCCCTGGATTTTCATGGGAAAAGGCATCAAAAAGAACCAGGAAGTGAAAGAAAGCGTGATGACGTACGATACGGCCGCAACGATCGCATATATCTTCGGGCTGAAGACCCCGCAGAGCTGGATCGGCCGGCCCGTGAAGAGCATTTTTAAATAAGCGTAATCCGGGCAGATCGGCCCGCACCGATCGCCCGGATTCCATTTACTACTGTATGCAGCGAATTATTCTATATCTGATTCTTTCGGTTGGCGCGCTGTCCGCAAAAGCGCAGGTACATGGCCAGGTGATCAAGGTAATGACCTACAATATCCACCATGGCGAAAACATGAACGGCAAGCTCGACATCCAGGGCATCGCCACCGTGATCCTCGCCACCAATCCCGACCTGGTGGCCCTCCAGGAGGTGGATTCCGCCACGCTCCGCATCGGCAAAGCCGATATTCTCCAGGAACTCGCAGACGCCACCGGCATGTACATCTACTTCGCCAAAGCCATGGATTTCGATGGCGGCGGCTATGGCAACGGCGTGCTTTCGCGGTACCCCATCCAGCAGGCCCAGACGCTGGCGCTGCCGGCCAAAGGGAAAGACGGCGAGCCCAGATCGGCCGCCATCGTGACCGTACAGCTCCCGGGCGACAGCCTCCTGCGCTTCGCCAGCGCCCATCTCGATCATCTCGAGGATCCCACGGACCGGCTCGCGCAGATACAACTGATCCTGCAACAGCAGCAGCGATCCCCCGTTCCCATGATCCTCGCCGGCGACCTGAACGCCCTGCCGCCTTCGAAAGAAATCATATTGCTGAAGGGGCATTTCACGGATGCGACGGAGAAGCTCGGTCCTACCTGGCCTTCCGACAAACCCACCCAGAAGCTGGATTACATCCTGCTGTCGGGCAAAAACCGCTGGCATGTGAGCGAGGCCCATGTGGTGGAAGAAACGATTGCGTCGGACCACCGCCCGGTGATCGCCGAGCTCCTGCTCAAATAACTGGTTCATTTTGATATCCCGAAAAGCCCCCGGTCTGCCCCGGGGGCTTTTTTGCTCCGGGGGCCCGTTCCATTCATCATTTTCAGCACACTAAAACGTTTTAGCGAATCATTTTTCCTTATTTTAGCTTTTCCGACCGGGCTGCTTCTATGCCACGGCGCCGGCGGGGGGATTTAAAATAAACAGTGAATGAAAAAATGGATGGTATTGCTGGCCCTGGGGCTGGCATCAGCCGCGCATGCACAGCAGAAAGACTATGCGCATAAAGTAAATCCCTTCATCGGAACCGGCGGCCACGGCCACACTTATCCCGGCCCCAGCATGCCTTTCGGCATGGTGCAGCTGAGCCCGGATACGCGCCTCAAAGGCTGGGACGGCTGCTCCGGCTACCATTACACCGATTCGGTGATGTATGGCTTTTCCCACACCCACCTCAGCGGCACCGGTATCGAAGATTATTGCGATATACTCCTCATGCCCGTTACCGGCCAGCCGGCCTGGCATAACGAGGCCTACGCCTCTCCTTTTTCCCACGCCAACGAGAAAGCCTACGCCGGCTTCTACAGCGTGAAACTCGACAAATACGATATCAGGGCAAGCCTTACCGCCACCCGCCGCGTGGGGTTGCACAAATACGAATTCCCCGCGTCCGCAAAGGAAGGGCACGTGCTGCTCGACCTCTACCATCGCGACATCGTGATCAATTCTTCCCTGAAAGTGATCAACGATTCCACCATCGTGGGGATGCGCACTTCCACCAGCTGGGCCAAGGAACAGATCCTGTTCTTCGCCATGAAGTTCAGCCAGCCCTTCCGTTCGCACACCGTTGCCCTGGGCGATACCACGAAAGGCGCGCTGCAACGGGCTGAAGGGCGCAACATCAAAGCGTATTTCACTTTCGACGTAACGAAACCCGTGTACGTGAAAGTGGCCATCAGCGGCGTCAGTGAAGCAGGCGCCATGAAAAACCTCGACGCAGAAATGCCCGGTTTCGATTTCGACGGCACCCTTGCCGCGGCCACCAAAGCATGGAATACAGAACTGGGAAAAATTGAAGTGAAAGGCGGGACGGAAGACCAGCAGACCATGTTCTACTCCGCCCTCTACCACGCCTGCCTCAATCCCAACCTCTACATGGATGTGGACGGCCAATACCGCGGAACGGACCTGAAAGTCCACAAAGCCGAAGGGTTCGAAAACCACAGCGTGTTCTCCCTCTGGGATACGCACCGCGCGCTGCATCCCCTCATGACCATCATCAATCCCACCCGCACCAACGACTGGATCAACACCTTCCTCGCCCAATACAAAAATGGCGGGATGCTGCCCGTATGGGAACTGAGCGGTAATGAAACCTTCTGCATGATTGGCTACCATTCCGTGCCCGTGATCGTGGACGCTTACCAGAAAGGCATCCGCGGGTATGACCCGAAACTCGCGCTGGAAGCCATGCGCAGCTATGCGGAAGGCACGCGCTTCGGGATGCAGGACTACATCCGCCAGGGCTATCTCAGCATGGACACGCAGCCCGAATCCGTATCGCGCACACTGGAATATTCCTACGACGACTGGTGCATCGCGCAGATGGCTAAAATGCTCGGCGATACCGAAGTGCACGACCGCTACATGCGCCGCGCACAATCCTACAAAAACATCTACGACGCTTCCACCGGCTTCATGCGGGGCAAGATCGGCGCCCGCTGGATGAGCCCTTTCCTTCCCACGGAAGTGAATAATTATTTCACCGAAGCCAACAGCTGGCAATACAGCTTCTACGCCCCGCAGGACGTGAGCGGGCTTATGCAACTGAACGGCGGCAGGGAAAAATTCATCGATAAGCTGAACCATCTCTTCACCACCGAAGACAAACTTTCGGGCCGCCACCAGAGCGACATTACCGGCCTGATCGGCCAGTATGCGCACGGCAACGAGCCCAGCCACCACATCGCCTACCTGTTCAACTACGCCGGCCAGCCCTGGAGAACGCAGGAGCTGGTGCACCAGGTCATGAACACCATGTACCACAATGCACCCGACGGCCTGAGCGGCAACGAAGACTGCGGCCAGATGAGCGCGTGGTATGTGATGAGCGCCATGGGCATTTACCCCGTGCGCCCCGGCGACGGTCAATACGCCATCGGTACACCCACTTTCGACGAAGTGAAAATCCACCTCGAAAGCGGCAAGACCTTCACCATCAAAGCCAATAACCGCAGCAGCAATAACTTTTACGTGAAAGGCGTCAGCGTGAAAGACGCCACCGGCAAAACGGAAAACCTCCGCATCTCCGCCCTTCCGCACAGCACCATCATGGCCGGCGGTGAGATGACCTTCGATATGAGCGGAACACCGGATAAAACCTGGGCTACCGGCACCAACGTTCCCGTGAGCGCCATCACCGAAGACCTCATCGTAGCCGTGCCTTACCTGGAAGCAGCTGAAGACCGCTTTAAAAATTCCATGCAGGTGAAACTGAAAGCAGTGGAACCGAATACCTCCATCTTCTATTCCCTCGACGGCACCTCGCCGGACAAAAACGCGAAGGAATATACAGGGCCTATCACGCTGAAGCAAACCGTCCGCCTGAAAGCCGTGGCTTTCCGCAACGGGCAATATAGCCAGGTGACCGAAACGCCTTTCTACCTCATCCCTACCGACAAAACCATTGAAGTATTGTCGAAGGTCCACCCGCAGTTCACGGCTGGCGGTCCTGATGCGCTGATCGACGGTATCCGCGGCAGGGAAGACTTCCGCCTGGGCGCCTGGCAAAGCCATTACCCCGGCAACCTGGAAGCCATCGTGGACCTGAAGGCGCCGCGCCAGCTGAAAAAGCTCGGCCTGGGTGTGTTGCAGGACATCGGATCGTGGATCTGGTATCCCACGCAGGTGGAATTCTTCCTGTCGGACGACGGGAAAAATTTCAAATCCGCGGGTGTGGTAAAGAATGATTTTTCGCCCAGGGAGCACGGCAACTTCATCCAGACGCTGAGCCTGCCGCTGCAGGCGAAGGCCAGGTATGTGAAGGTGGTCGCCACTTCCATCGGCGTCATACCCGACTGGCACCCGGGCAAAGGGGAGCACGGCCACATTTTTGCAGATGAAATCATCATAGAATAGTAATTTGGGAGGATTGATTCCTCCCATTTTTTTAACCGACTGCGAAGGACATGACCATTAAAACGCTCCTGATTGCTTCCCTGGCCATTGCCGGCCTCGCTTCCTGCGGCACGCACGGGCCCGAGGGCACTGCGCCCAAAGCGCCTATCCAGCTCATTCCTATGCCTGCGAGGCTGTCGGAAACCAGCGATTCTTTCCTGCTCGACAAACGCACTGTGCTGGTGGCCGCTACGCCGGCAGACCGCAAAACGGCGGAATTGTTCAACGAATGGTTCCATTCGCTCAGCGGTTTCGAGCTGGCGATTGCAGACAGCGGAACGATGAACGCCATCGTGTTCAGGACCCGTCCGGCGGGCGAGAAAGCCATTGCTGAAGGGTACCAGCTCAAATCCGGCAAAGACGTCGTGACCATCGAAGGCGACGACGAAGCCGGCACTTTTTACGGGATGCAGACCCTCATCCAGCTGTTCCCGCTGCAATCCGCCACGGCCTACTGGCTGCCCGGCGTATCGATTTCCGACCAGCCGCGCTTCGCGTACCGGGGGTTGCATCTTGACGTGTGCCGCCACTTCTTCCCCGTTACTTTCATCAAAAAATACATCGACCTGCTGGCGATGCATAAAATGAATACGTTCCACTGGCACCTGACCGACGACCAGGGCTGGCGCATCGAGATCAAGCGCTACCCCAGGCTGATGGAGATCGGCAGCCGTAGAAAGGAAACGCTGGACGGGCGGCTGGAAGACAATAAGTTCGACGGCAAGCCTTACGGCGGTTTTTATACCCAGGAAGACATCCAGGAAATCGTGGCTTATGCCGCGGAACGCCATGTGACGGTGATCCCTGAGATCGAAATGCCCGGCCACGCCCTCGCGGCGCTGGCATCTTATCCCTACCTGGGCTGCACCGGCGGCCCGTATGCGGTGGCAACGAAATGGGGCGTGTTCGACGACGTGTTCTGCGCCGGCAACGATACTACGTTCCAGTTTCTGCAAAATGTACTGGAAGAAGTGCTGATCCTTTTCCCTTCGGAATACATCCACATCGGCGGCGACGAAAGCCCGAAAAAACGTTGGGAGAAATGCCCCAAATGCCAGGCACGCATGAGAGCCGAAGGGCTCAAAGACGAACATGCCCTGCAGAGCTACTTTATCCGCCGGATGGAAAAATGGCTGAATGAAAAGGGAAGGAAGATCATCGGCTGGGACGAGATCCTGGAAGGCGGCCTCGCGCCCAACGCCACCGTGATGAGCTGGCGCGGGATCGAAGGCGGGATCGCCGCCGCGAAGCAGCACCACGACGTGATCATGACGCCCGGCAACTTCGTTTATTTCGATTATTACCAGTCGCAGGGCAAGAACGAACCGCTGGCCATCGGCGGGTTTACGCCGGTGAGCAAAGTATATGGCTACGAGCCTGTTCCGGAGGGCCTCTCCGCCAAAGAAGCCTCCTATATCAAAGGCGCGCAGGCCAACCTGTGGACCGAATACATCGGCAGCCCGGAGCACGCGGAATACATGGTGTATCCCCGCGCTGTGGCGCTGGCGGAGGTGCTTTGGTCGCCCGGGGAGCGGAAAGATTACGACGGCTTCCTCGAAAGGCTGAAGCAGCATTTCCCGCGGCTCGACAAGAAAAACGTGAATTACGCCAGGCACGTATTCGAGGTGCGCCCGACGGTGGAGCCCGACGGTAAGAACGGCGTCCGGCTCCGGCTGGATACGAAGCTGGACGGCGGCAAGATCGTTTTCACGACCGACAGTTCCGCCCCGGATGCGGCGGCCATTTCATATTCCGGTCCCATTCCCATCACAAAAACGGGAACGATCCGCGCCATCGTGCTCCAGGACGCGAAGCCCTACGGTAACGAGTACCAGCAGGCATTCGTTTTCCACAAGGCGCTGGGCCGGCCGGTGACTCTGCCCAGGGCGCCCCACCAGAACTATAACCCGGGAGCTTTTACGCTTGTGAACGGGATCGAGGGGGTGAAGGAATTTAACGACGGCCAATGGACCGGTTACAGCGGCGGCACCATGGAAGCGGTGATCGACCTGGGCGACAGTACCGGCATCACGCGGGTAGGCCTCAACTACCTGGCGAACCGGGAACAGTGGATTTATCCGCCGAAAGAGGTGGTGATTGCGGTATCGGCCGACGGGAAGCATTATAAAGAGGTGTTGCAGCGTAAAGACCCCGGCGGGTATGGGATCGTGCGGTTGCGGGAGGGGTTGAAAGATGTGAAAGCGCGGTATGTCAAATTCACGCTGCGGGCGCTCAGCCGGATACCCGAGGGGGCGCCGGGCGAAGGGGAGCCGGCCTGGCTGTTTACCGACGAACTGATTGTAGAATAACGGGTTACATAAAAAAGCCGGGCCATGAAGGCCCGGCTTTGACTTTTTTTTCGACCACCGCTCAAGAACGGCGGACCTGTTTCTTCATCTGTATGCTATTCGTGACTCTATTCTATGCAAATCAAGGTGACCTGTGTCAGTATTATCGCATGACCCAAAGGGTCCATTTAGCATCGAATTTGTACCACTCGCCGCGGGGGCCCTGCCATTTCCATTCGGGGACTTCTTCGAAGTTCTTGCCTTCGTCGGCAGTCCACCACAATTTCCCTTCCCCGATTTTGAGCTGCCGGTCTTGTTTGTCGGCCCACATGCCTCCGGGGAGTTCGGACCATTCGTGCCCGCTGGGGCTCCACCAGACGCGGGCGTTTTTATCGAGTTTGTACCAGAAGGATTTGCCTTCGCTGTGGGCAGCCCAGGCGCCGGTTTTCGACTTCACCCAGCTGTTTTCCCGGGATTGGGGGGCCGGCGGGCCGGACCGGGTTGCCGGGGAAGCGGGGTTGGCCAGCAGCAGGGAGGCGGCGGCGGCCAGCAGGATGAGTTTTTGCATAAGGGTGCTTTGGTATAGCTTTTTTGGTTACCGATGGCAGCCGGGTGCGTCTGGGTCGGGGGCACTGCCTGTGAGGCGTATCAACGGGTGGCTGTCTATAATTACGCAGTAGAAATCGATTTGGATTTATTTGGATGGGAACGTTCCGGAAATAGTCAATCATAAATTTTTAATAAGAATCCCTGTATTTTATTTAATTTTCCGGCTCGTTTTTGAAAACGCATTAAATAACTGAACAATGACCATCAATCACCAGGAAATTGAACTGATCGACAGTTTCGAACAGATTTCCGTGGACATTCACCCGGACGCGAAGGAAGGCTCGAAAGCCGTTGCCCGGGAGATCGCTGCTCTTATACGTGAAAAACAGGCCGCCAATGAGCCCGCCGTATTAGGTCTTGCCACCGGATCCACTCCGAAGTACCTTTATGCTGAACTCGTTCGTCTTCACAAAGAAGAAGGACTGAGCTTTAAAAACGTAGTTACTTTCAATCTCGACGAGTACTACCCGATCGAGCCGGACGCTTTGCAGAGCTACAACCGGTTTATGAAAGAGCATTTGTTCAACCACATCGACATTCCTGCAGAAAATTACAACATCCCCGACGGTACTGTTCCCAAGGAGCAGATCAAGGCTTACGCCGAGGCGTATGAGCGCAAGATCGAAACTGTCGGCGGTATCGATATCCAGATCCTGGGCATCGGCAACAACGGCCACATCGGCTTCAACGAGCCTGGTTCCCATGTCAATTCGCACACCCGCCTGGTAACGCTGGACAACAGCACCCGCCTGGCGAATGCATACGAGTTTTCCAATATGAGCCAGGTTCCCCGCCTGGCTATCACCGCCGGCATCAGCACCATCATGCGCGCCAAGAAGGTGATCCTCCTCGCCTGGGGGCAGCACAAGGCGAAAATCGTTCGCCGTTCCGTGGAAGGCACCAGCACCGACCAGGTGCCCGCTTCCCTGCTGCAGCAACACCGCAACTGCAAATTCGTGATCGACGAGCAGGCAGCTGCCGACCTCACCCGCAACAAGGAACCCTGGCTCACCGGCGACTGCGAATGGACGCCGAAGCTGATCCGCAAGGCGGTGACCAGCCTGGCGCTGAAGCTGAACAAGCCCATCCTCATGCTCACCGACAAGGATTATAATAACAACGGCCTGAACGACCTGATCGTACAATACGGTTCCGCATACGAACTGAATATCAAGGAGTTCAACGCTATCCGCGATACCATCACCGGCTGGCCCGGCGGTAAGCCCGGGGCGGAATTGCCGAACCATCCCGAGCGGTCGACCCCTGAGCGCAAGCGCGCCCTCATTTTCAGCCCGCACCCCGACGATGATATCATCTCCATGGGCGGCACCTTCATCCGCCTGCACGAGCAGGGCCACGACGTGCATGTAGCCTACCAGACTTCCGGCAACATCGCGGTAACCGACGAGTTTGTGCTCCGTTTTATCGACTTCGCAGTAGGTTTCGAAGGCATGTTCGACATCGACCGCAGCAAGAGCTCGCAGATCCTGGAGAACGCCAAGGCGTTCATCGGCAGCAAGAAGCCCAGCCAGAAAGACACCCCGGAGATCCGCGCCATCAAAGGCCTGATCCGCCGTTGCGAAGCCAAAGCCACCTGCCGTTACGTAGGTATCGGCGATGAGCACGCGCACTTCCAGAACCTGCCCTTCTACGAAACCGGCCTGGTGGAGAAGATGCCGATGGGCCCGGAAGACGTAAGGCTGACCGTGGAGCTGCTCCGCGAATTGAAACCCCAGCAGATTTATTGCGCCGGAGACCTCGCCGACCCGCATGGCACCCATAAAGTATGCCTCGACGTGATCTTTGCGGCACTGGAAGAAGTGAAAAACGACGACTGGGCGAAGGATTGCTGGGTATGGCTGTACAAAGGCGCATGGCAGGAATGGGATATCCACGAGATCGAAATGGCGGTGCCGATGAGCCCCGACCAGATCATGCAGAAACGCCTGGGTATCTTCATCCACCAGAGCCAGAAAGACGTGGTTCCCTTCCAGGGTACCGACGCCCGCGAGTTCTGGCAGCGTGCCGAAGAGCGCAACGCCAACACCGCAGAGCTGTACGACAAACTGGGCCTGCAGAAGTACGCGGCGATGGAAGCGTTCGTTCGCTACCACTTCATGTAAATTCAACTTTAGAGATATGTTTGATGGGTCCGGGCAACACGCCCGGACCTTTTTCGTTTTATGCACAGGTGTGCATAATCCGGCCAACGCCGCATCGCAATCATTCGTTAACTTTGACAGATATGACATTAACCCTCCTTTCGGTACTGATGGCAGGGCTGTTTGCAGGCGGCCTGGGCGGGTATCTGCTCCTCCGCCGGTTTTACGTCCCGAAGCACGAACTGGCCCAGCGGCTGAGCCGTGAACAGGTAGACGAAGGATATGTGACCCGGGAAATGTACGACAATATGCTGTTCACCCTTCACCAGCGCGACCAGGAGCTGAAAACGCAGGAAAGCGAGCTGCGGTCGCTCACGGCTTTGCTGGCGGCGGCGGATAAAGAAAAAGAGCAGCTTTCGCAGCTCGGCGAGCAGATGAAAAAGATGCACGAAAGCAACCGGCAGGAGTTCATGAACATCGCCAACGACATCCTCCGGCAGAAGAGCCGCGACTTCATGGAGTCGAACAAACTATCGCTCGGCCATTTGCTGGGGCCCCTCCAGTCCGACATCGGCCAGTTCCGCAAAACGATCGAAGACACCCGGAAGGAAGACATCCAGGACCTCACTTCCCTCAAAAAAGAAATCGAATCCCTCCAGCAGCTGAACCTCCGCCTCAGCGAAGACGCGCAGCGCCTGGCGAGCGCCCTCAAGTCTGACGTGAAAGTGCAGGGCAACTGGGGCGAAGACCGCCTCCGCCTCATCCTTGAAGCCGAAGGCCTCCAGAAATACATTGATTACACCAGCGAAGAAGTGCACCGCGATCACGACCAGGCGCGCAACTTCCGGCCGGATTTCATCCTCAAACTGCCCGACGGCAAGCATTTGGTGATCGACAGCAAAGTTAGCCTCAACGCTTACGTGTCTTACTTCAACACGCAGGACCCTGCTGAGAAAAAGTTATATCTCAAACAACTCGTCCGTAACATCAACGAGCATATCGACGAGCTGGGCGCCCGCAATTACCAGCGGCTGGGCACGCTCAAATCGCCGGATTTCGTTTTCATGTTCATGCATTTCGAGCCGGCCCTTACCCTCGCCCTGAACGAGAGCCCCGAGATCTTCAACCGCGCGCTGAGCAAGAAAGTAGTGCTCATCACCCCTTCTACCCTGGTGGCTACGTTCAAGATCGTCAAACAGCTCTGGCAGCACGAGAACAGGGCCCGGAATGTGGACGAAATCTTCCGCCAGTGCGGGCTTTTGTACGATAAGTTCATCCTCTTCCTGGAAGAAATGCAGGGTATGGGCGATCATCTCGACAAAGCCGGCAACGCATATGCAGAAGCCATGAACAGGCTGAAGGAAGGCAAGCGGAAAGGCGACACCATCATCGGTAAACTGGAACAGATCAGGGAACTGGACGCGAAAACGACCAAATCCTTACCTAAAGATATCGCCAGCGACATGGACATCCGCTTCCCCGACGACGGGCTGAAAGCGATCCCTGGCAATGCATAACAAAGAATTCATGGTAAACGTACACCCCTTCACGCCCGCATATGCGGACCAGATTTACGATTTCATCCTTCACATCCAGCAACAGGAATTCGGCCTGCCCGTGACCCGCGCGCAGCAACCCGATCTGGCGGACATTCCCGGGAACTACCAGCAGGGCAACGGCAATTTTTGGATCGCGGAGCACGATGGCCGGCTGATCGGCACCATCGCGCTGACGGACCTCGGCGGAGGCAAAGCCGCCCTGCGGAAGATGTTCGTGCACCCCGGCTTCCGCGGCCGCGGGCACGGCGTGGCGCTGCAACTGCTGGAAGCCCTGAAAACATGGGCGCGTGATCATCAGCTGAATGATATTTACCTTGGCACAGCCGAGATCCTTCTTGCCGCGCACCGCTTTTACGAGAAGAACGGTTTCACGGAAGTGGAAAGGAGCGCTGTACCGGACGGGCCTTACATCATGCCGGTCGACAAAAAATTCTATCATCTTCAACTCTGACATATATGCGTATCCGGATTTTCCAGCACGTACCGTTCGAAGGGCCCGCCGCGATTGCGGAGTGGGCTAACGGCAAAGGCCATGAGCTTGCGTTCACCCGTTTTTATGAAGACGATCCCCTGCCCGCATCGGCCGATGTGGATATGCTGGTGGTGATGGGCGGGCCGATGAGCGTAAACGACACCGGTCAATATCCCTGGCTGCGCAACGAAATGGCTTTCATCGCCGACGCCGTGGAATCCGGCAAACCTGTGCTGGGCGTATGCCTGGGCTCGCAGCTCCTGGCCGCCGCGCTCGGGGCGAAAGTGTACCCGAACGCGCAGCCGGAAATCGGTTGGTTCCCCGTGCAGTTTACGGCGGAATGGGCGCCCGCAACGCTCACCGTCTGCCACTGGCATGGCGACACCTTTGATCTGCCGGAAGGAGCTGAATTGCTGGCGCATTCCGACATCACGAAGCACCAGGCCTTCCGCGTAGGGAATAACGCCGTGGGCTTGCAATTTCACCTGGAAATGACGCCGGCTTCCCTGGAAGGCATGATCGAAGCCTGCGGCCATCACCTGCAAGGCGGCGACTGGGTACAGAATGCGGAGGAAATGCGCGACGGCATCCCTTACGCAGACGAAGCGAAAGCCACGCTCTTCCGCCTGCTCGACACGCTGGCGCAAAATGGCGTACATTAGCATATGGCAAAAAAGGTAGCATTACTGATCGTAGGCGGCGGCCCTATCGGCCTCGCATGCGCGCTCGCGGCGCAGCAACATGGACTGGATTATGTGGTGATCGAAAAAGGCTGCCTCGTGAATTCGCTCTACCGGTACCCCATCAACATGACCTTCTTTTCGACCAGCGAACGGCTCGAAATCGGCGGTATCCCCTTCGTGTCCAACAACGCGAAGCCC
>NZ_CALNBI010000277.1 GCF_937874145.1 uncultured Chitinophaga sp.
CAACGCCCTCACGCTCGGCAAGGGTCAGCACGCTGCCCAGCACGTAATCCACCACGCCACGGGCGTTGCAACCCGGTGCGCTGCTCCAGGCGATGCCGGCTGCGGCGAAAGCGAGCACGGTAGGGTACCACACCACGTTCTGGATCCATTGCAGGAAAATGGCGAGGAAGCCCAGTTTCTGGTTATACGCTTCCTTCACCCAGGTGTAAACACCGCCCCCTTTCGCGGCGAAGGCGCTGCCCAGCTCGGCGCCCACCAGTGCGGCGGGCATGAGAAACAGGAAGGTGGCGAACCCGATGTAAAAGAACATCGTCAGTTCTTCCTTCGCCATCATGGGAAGCCCCCGGAGGGAGATCACCGCCGCCGCCGTCATTAACGCCAGCTGCACGGTGGTGATCGATTTATTTTCAGATGCCATATTGCGATTGTTGATGAGGAAAAGGATGTTGCGCCCTAGTGATGGTAACCGCCGGATTCTTTCTGCGTAGCGGGTGAAGAAACGGGGTGGTTCTTGAAGTACTCGATGGCGCGCTTCACGTCGTTGATGAACAATGCCGCCATATCGCGGCTGAAGCCGTGGCGCACGAGTATCCGCTGGATCACCACGTCCTGCATATGGGCGGGCAGGGGATAGGCAGGTACCTGCCATCCGCGCATCCTTAACCGGTCTGCCAGGTCATACAACGTAAAACCCGGGTTGGCGCCGTCTTTCATCTTCCAGCTGGCGCCGGGCAAACCGCCCCTTCCGTTATAAAATAGGGTGAATAACCCCAGCTTCTCGATCTCGTCGGCGATATATTGCGCATGGCCCAATGCGGCTTCCTGCACTTTTTTATATCCGTCGCGGCCGAGGCGCAGGAAATTGTAATACTGGGTGATGATCTGCCCGCCGGGCCGCGAGAAGTTCAGCGCAAAAGTCGGCATGTTGCCGCCGAGATAATCGACATAGAAAATAAGGTCTTCGGGAAGATCGGAGCGGTCGCGCCAGATCACCCAGCCCACGCCGAGCGGTGAAAGACCGTACTTATGCCCGGAACCATTGATGGATTTGACGCGGTGGATGCGGAAGTCCCACACGATCTCGGGGCTTACGAACGGCGCGATGAACCCGCCGCTGGCGGCGTCTACGTGCATGGGGATGTCGAGGCCGGTTTCTTTTTGCAATTTATCGAGGCGGTCGCTGATGGCTTTGACGTCTTCGTACATGCAGGTGAAGGTGACGCCGAAGGTGGGCACCACGCCGATGGTGTTTTCGTCGCAGGCGGCGGCTACATCGTCGGGGTTGAGCGTGAGCTTGTCCGGGCTGAGGGGCAGTTCGCGTATTTCCACGTCGAAGTAACGCGCGAACTTATGCCAGCAGATCTGCACGGCGCCGGTGATGATATTGGGTTTGCTGGTATCTTTTCCTTCTTTTTTGCGGCGGTTGCGCCATTGCCATTTCAGCGCCAGCCCTCCGAGCATGGCGGCTTCCGAAGAACCGGTAGTGGAGCAGCCGATGGTATTGGCCGCGTCGGGCGAATTCCAGAGGTCGGCGAGCATGTGAACGCAGCGGTTTTCGATCTCTGCTGTCTGGGGATATTCGTCCTTGTCGATCATGTTCTTGTCGATCGTCAGGTCCATGATCTGGTGCACTTCCGGTTCTACCCAGGTCTGGCAGAAGGTGGCGAGGTTCTGGCGGGAGTTGCCGTCGAGGAGCATTTCATCGGATACGATTGCATAAGCATGCCTGGGGTCCATTTCCGTACCGGGGAACCTGTACTTCGGCGCCGAGATGGTCAGATCGGAGGAAGCATACACCGCTTCCTTGAAGAATCCCCGAACCGCGTTTTTTTCATGTAAGGCCATGTGAACACTATTTAAATGGATTAAGGATAAACGTTACGATGGGGCATGGCTTCGCCGGACGCAACCGGTGCGCATGCATATCGGAAGGTGCAGTGCTGATGTAGTGGAAAGGGTTTACTGATTGATTAACAGGATTAAATTGGATTTGTTCAACAGTGATAAGCATACAAGCATCGGGGAATTGTCAGTTCTGAATACAAACCCATCTATGATTTTTGCGGGTTAACCTAGTGTTTTACCCCGGTGAGCTATAAATTTTACAGGACGACCCGATAATTTACCTCGTTGACCTATAAATTTTATGCGATGAGCTAATAATTTACCCCGGTGAGCTATAAATTTTACAGGACGACCCGATAATTTACCTCGTTGACCTATAAATTTTATGCGATGAGCTAATAATTTACCCCTACGGGCAGTGAATTTTATAGGCCAACGAGGTAATTTACCCGGCAAACACCCCGTTCAAGTCTTGTGCCCCGGCAAAAACATCCCCATCCCGGGCGCCTTGAGGCATCCGCGGCAGGAAAAAAATGATTTAGAGTCAGTGGGAAAGGGTTAACCCGCGTATTTTTCGCGGTACTCCTTTGGGGAAAGGCCAACAATTTTGCGGAACAATTGACGGAATGCTTTCGCGTCTTCATACCCGGCCTGGATCATCACACCGGTGATGTTGTCCTGCTTTTCTTCGAGCAGTTTTTTCGCCGCTTCGATGCGGATCCTTTGCAAATACTCGATCGGCGTTACGCCCGTCGCGCTTTTGAACCGGCGGATGAAATTACGGCGGCTCACCGGCAGATCGTGGATCACTTCCTCCACCGTTACCCTGTCCTGGAACCGCTCTTCCATCCTTTGCTGCGCGGCCGTTACCAGCTCGTCGTTATGCGCGCGGCTGGGCGACCAGTTGGCGAAGTACGACTGCTGCGCCCTGTCCATGTCGATGGCGAACACTTTCGCCGTGTAAATCGCCGTGGTGCGGTTGCAGTACTTCTCAAGGATGTGCAGCAGGAGGTGAAAGGTGGATGTTGCCCCTCCGCTCGTATACACCCCGCGGTCGTCTGTAACCACCACGTCGGCGTCCACGATCACTTCCGGGAAGTGGCGCGTCAATGCTTCTACGGCGGTCACATGCGTGGTGGCGCGGCGGTTGTTGAGCAAGCCTGTTGCCGCGAGCAGGAACGCCCCCGTGCAAAAGCTCGCCACTTCCGCGCCTTTCCCCGCCTGCTGGCGGACCCACGGCACAAACGCCGTGTTTTCCCTCAGGTAATCCGGAATGTTCCCCGGCCTGAATGCGGGGATCAGCACCAGGTCAGACGCCGTCACTTCTTCATGCGACAGCGGCTGGTAATGCTCGTCAGGATATGCGACCGTTTCATCTTCCGGGTGCCGGATCAGCCGGATGTCGAAATACGGCAGGCCCGTGTTCTCCAAGTAGTAATTGTTGACGGTCTGGAAAACGTCTAAAAGCGCTGCGATACTGATAGGTCGGTAATGCCTGGTTAGAAGGATGGATAGCTTTTTCATAAATGGCATTGGCGGATGAACATCGAAAGTACAATTTTTTCCGTCACATCCTCGCCGGGATGATCCGCTATTTCTCCCGTTTGGCTGTCGCGAAAGCCTCCCCTGTGCTGGGTTTTGGCCCATCCGCTGCGGTTGTTTCGGGCTACTGCTGATAATATATTCACCCGGCTCAACAGCGCATCAAGTCCACCTCAAGTCCACCTCGTTCGTCCTCGCCGGGTCAACGCCACGCGGTGTTTCCACGTTATTCAGGGCTTCTCGCCGCCCTGTCACTGCCCCCTGGTCAAGATACTATCATCCGTCTCCCATAAAAAAGCCGGCGCAGGGCCGGCTCGTGGAGTTGCATTAAGTCTTTTTATCCCCTTTCCCCTCCGGCGGGCCGGACGAAAATTCGTGCCCGCAAAACGCGCAATGCGTAAGCCCCGCCTGTTTGGAGGACCTCGCCCCGCAAGCCGGACAATCCTTTCCCTGCTTTGGCGGCTCTTTCTCCGGCGGGAGCTTCAGGTTATCAATAATTTCCAGCGGTCTGTGCTTATCTTCCGTCATGTTTCCTTTTTTTCCTGGTGTTTATTCGGTTCTGCTGATGGTTACTACCCGACTATCGGTTCCTCTCCGCTAGTATTAATTCATTAAATATATCAAAAAACAAACAATTGAAAAATCTCCTTGATGAACGGCGGGGATTTTTCATAAAAAAAGCCGCCTCCCGGGTGGGAAGCGGCAGTGGTTTTACCAAAGGACTGGTATGTCAAATCCCCGCGGCCGTGCGCCTTGCGGTTTCGGCCAGCAGTTCATCGAGTTGTGCGCGGTCCCTCCATCTCCCCCCGGAAACGAGGCCGCGGATTTTTTGCGTATTGTGGATATCGTCCAGCGGATTGGCGTCGAGCAGCAGGAGGTCTGCATGCATGCCGGGCGCAACGGCGCCGTATCCTTTCTGTTGCAGGAATTTCGGGCCGTTGATCACCGAAGCTTTCAGTGCCTGTTGCGGCGTCATCCCGTATTTCACCATCAGCGCCAGCTCTTCATGAAGCGCCAGGCCGGGGTAGCAGTAGGAATTGAGGTAGCCCGCATCCGTGCCCGCCAGGATGGTTACGTTGGCTGCCACCAGGTCGGCCAGCACGGCGGATGAGCGCTCGTAACTGGCTTTGCGCTGCGCGATGGCGGCGGCATCATGCTTCAGGATGTTATTCACACGGCCGGCGTAGGTGCTTTGCAGGCCTTTGCCGATGTAGCGGAGGTAATCATCGTGGCTGCGGTCGTGCTCGTCCCAGTACGACAGGATATGCCCGAGGCTCAGGGTGGGCGTTACAGCCACGCCTTTGGAAGCCATGTAACGGAACATTTTCCGTGCCGAGGCTTTATCGTAGGTGGTATTGATCTTTTCGCTGAGGGCGCGGCCTTTCAGGCTGCCGTCGGCCACGCCTTTGCTGATGCCCGCTTCTTCGGAAGAACCGGCTTTCAGCAGGTAGGTGATATGTTCGATGGAACTGATGCCGGCATCTACAATATCTTTCATGGGAATGGCGTAGGGCACGTGGCCTGAAATCGCCAGGCCGCGTTTGCGGGTTTCGCGGATGCTTTCCAGGTAGAGGGCAGGCTGTAGCGTATTGTCCGTGATTTTTACGAAATCGACGCGCAGCCCCTCCAGGGAATCGAGCGCTTTGGCCAGCTCTTCCTTCGTCCCGATTTCAATGTCGCCTTTCCAAACGGATTTGTAACCTTCCAGTTTGGGACCGGAAGTGAAGATGTGCGGGCCGTCGATCAGTCCTTTGGCGATGGAATCGCGCCAGGGCAGTACGAAGTGGCTGATATCGGCCGCGCAGTCGCGTACGCCGGTGATGCCGTAGGCGAGCATGAGAGGGAGGAGGTTGCGGTTTTCGTGGGCGAGGGTGTCGCCGCCGCCGAAGTGCATATGGTTATCCCACAGCCCCGGCATGAGGAATTTACCGGAACCGTCGACCTCCACGGGAGCGGAGTGCCTGAGTTTACCGGTAGGGGTCACGGCGATGATGCGCCCGTCTTTCACCACAACGGCCTGGTCGGCAGCCGTGCGGCCGCGTTCTACGTCGATAACCGACACGGAACGGATGATAAGATCGGCGGGCACCTTCTGCGCGCGCGCGCCGGAAAAGACGGCGGCGAGTGATAGTAACAGGAGCGTTCGTTTCATCCGGTGAAAATACGCCCGTCCCGTTTGGCGCGATGGTACATGCTGAAACAATCCGGGCATTTTTTAGCGGCGGCGTTTTTGTCGGGAAGTATTAATTTCACCCCGGATAAAAAATCACAGTGAACGATGAAGCGACTCGGATTGATCGCGCTGCTGGTTGTGGGTATGCAGGCGCAGGCGCAAACGGCGCGGGTGAATGTAATTCCCGCACCCATACAGGTGCAGGAACAGCCCGGACAATTTTCCATCAATACCCAAACAACCATCACCGCCGATCCGGCTTTCGCCGACGCGGCGGCCTTGTTGGCTGAGCAATCCGGTATCACCCTGAAGAAAGGAACGGCGGGTAATATCCGCATCCTGCGGGAAATCACGCGGCAGGCGGCCGACAGTGCGGCGTACCGTTTGCTTATTTCGCCTGACCAGGTGCGGATTTACGCTTCCGGCCGCGCGGGCGCACTGCATGGCATTTACACGCTCCTGCAGATCATGGCTACGCAGCCCGATCAGAACATCCTCCCCGCGGTTACGATATCAGACCGGCCGCGCTTCGGGTACAGGGGGCTGCATCTCGATGTATCCCGTCATTTCTTCCCCCTCACCTTCGTGTATAAGTATATCGATCTCATGGCGATGTACAAGATGAACGTTTTCCACTGGCATATTACCGACGGGGCCGGGTGGCGCTTAGAGATCAAAAAATATCCCGCCCTCACGAAAAAGGCGGCCTGGCGCACACATGCCAATTACATGGAATGGTGGAACAGCCCGCGCCATTATCTTGAAGAAGGCAGCCCCAACGCATACGGCGGCTATTACACGCAGGAAGAAGCCCGCGCCGTGGTGGCCTACGCCGCGCGACGCGGCATCACCGTGATCCCCGAGATCGAAATGCCGGGGCACTCCGAAGAAGTGCTCGCCGTGTACCCGCACCTTTCCTGCGCGGGCGAGCCGTACAAGCAATCCGAATTCTGCCTGGGGAACGACAGCACCTTCACTTTCCTGGAAGACGTGCTCCGCGAAGTAATGGACATCTTCCCGTCGAAATATATCCACATCGGGGGCGACGAAGCAGAGAAAAAGCATTGGAAGGAATGCCCCAAATGCCAGCGCCGCATCCGCGAACATCAGCTGGCCAACGAAGAAGGGCTGCAAAGCTATGCCGTGAAGCGCATGGAGAAATTCCTCATCGCCAACAACCGGAAACTCATGGGCTGGGACGAGATCCTCGAAGGCGGCCTCGCTCCTGAAGCCACCGTCATGAGCTGGCGCGGAGAGAAAGGCGGTATCACGGCCGCATCCGAAGGGCATGATGTGGTGATGACGCCCGGCGGGTATTGCTATTTCGACAGTTACCAGTCCGATCCATCCACCGAGCCCCTTACCATCGGCGGTTACCTTCCGCTGTCGAAAGTCTACTCCTACGAACCGGTGCCGGCGGCGCTGGCGGCGGATAAAGCGCATCATGTGCTGGGCGCGCAGGCCAACGTGTGGGCCGAATATATGCCTGCGACTTACCAGGTCGAATACATGGTGTTCCCGCGGGCGCTCGCGCTGTCGGAAGTGGTGTGGTCGCAGAAGGAACAACGCAGCTGGGAAGATTTCAAAACGCGGCTGCAGGCGCATTACCGGCTGCTGCAACGGAAGCAGGTGAATTATTACCGTCCTTCCTGGCAGCTGGAACCTAAAACCATCATTGATACCATGCGCAAATTGACCATCGTTTCCTTCGAAACCGAGCAGTTCCGCCCTGTGATCCGCTATACGCTCGACGGTACGCGGCCGACGGTGAACTCGGCGCTGTACGGCGGTCCTGTTGAAGTGGCCGGCACGGCGCAGCTCATGGCGGCCGTGTTCCGTGATACGATGTTGATGGGCCGGCCGGTGACGGTGCCCGTTCATTATCACAAAGCCATCGGCAAAAAGGTGATCTACAACGCGCCCTGGAGCGGCAGTTACCCCGCGCAGGACGCGGCCACGCTGGTGAACGGGTACCGCGGTTCCCTTACCTATGGCGACGGCCAGTGGCAAGGGTTCCTTGGCAAAGGGGTGGATGTAACCATCGACCTCGGCGCATCGCAGCCGCTGGAAAGCCTCCAGGTCGGCTTCATGCAGCTGACGGGCCCGGGTGTGTACATGCCGCCGGCGGTGACGGTGCAGGTTGCCGACGACCCGGCGGCTTTCGATAAGGCAAAGGTATTCACCGTGCAGAACGATGTTCCGCCAACACACGAGAAACTTATTTTCAAGGATTTCAAATTCGGGCTGCAGGGGCAGAAGGGGCGTTATATCCGTGTGAAAGCCCCTGTGCAGAAGGGCTTCCTGTTCACGGACGAGATTATCGTATATTAGGAGTATGAAGTACAATACCCTCGGCAGCAGCGGGCTGCGCATCAGTGAAGTGTCTTTCGGCTGCATGTCGCTCGGGATGGATGATTCCGCCAACGCGCGGATCCTCCGCCGGGCCGTGGAACTGGGCATCAACTTCTTCGATACGGCCGACCTCTACGATAAAGGCTTCAACGAAAGCAGCGTAGGCAAGGCGCTGAAGGAGAAACGCAAAGACGTCATCATCGCCACCAAAGCCGGCAACCAGTGGCGCCCCGATGGCTCCGGCTGGGATTGGAACCCGCGCAAGGATTACATCCTGGCCTGCGCGGAGAAGAGCCTGCAGCGGTTGCAGACAGATTACATCGATTTGTACCAGCTGCATGGCGGCACGATCGATGACCCTATCGACGAAACCATCGAAGCGTTCGAGCTGCTGCAGCAGCAGGGGAAAATCCGGCATTACGGGATTTCTTCCATCCGCCCCAACGTTATCCGCGAATATGCAAAACGCAGCCGCATCGTGAGCGTGATGATGCAATACAGCCTGCTCGACCGCCGGCCCGAAGCCACCTGCCTGCCCATCCTGGAGCAACATAACATCGGCGTGCTGGCGCGCGGCAGCCTGGCCAAAGGTTTGCTGGCCGGGAAGCCGGCGGTGGATTACCTCCACCTGTCGCAGCAGGAAGTGGAGCGGGCGCAGGCCGCCATCGCGGAAGTGTCGGGGAAGGAGCGCACGCCGGGGCAGTCGGCCGTGAAATTCGTGCTGATGCATCCGGCGGTAACCAGCGCCGTGGCAGGATTGCGCACCATAGCCCAATTGGAAGACGTAGCGGCCGAAGCGCCGCGCTTCAATGAAGCGGAATACGAAATGCTCACCGCAAGCGTGCCCGTCCGCGAATACGAACAACATGTGTGACCTGGAAACTTAGTTTCCCTGGTATAAACGAAAGGCTGACCGGTTACCTGGTCAGCCTTTATATTTTTTATCGGTAGGATTATTTTTTCAGCAAACCCTGCCGTTCCAGCGCCTGCACCAGGGCTTTGGTGTAGGAACGGGAGAAGTCGTCGATGCTGTTGGGGTTGATGGTTTCCGACTGAACAGAGAACAGCAGCGATTCGTTGCCGGCGTCGTAGAGGTTGCTTTCGAGGAAGTAGGTTTTGTCGGTAGTGTAGTAGCCCGGGTTGTACATCATCGGGTAATAGTAGTTGTAATATCCCCAGAAACTGCCGTACCAGCCCCAGGCGGGATACGGAGCGTACGGTCCTGAGCCCGGAACATAGCGGGTTTCGCTGGTTTTATCGACAACAGCCATGGTGAAAATGGCATCTGCCCCCAGTTCGCGCACCTTATTTAAAATGGCTTCTTTGGAAGGCACGTTTTCGCGGGTGAAGTTGGGCGGAAAGATTTCCCCGCTTTTGATGGCTTTATAACCCCTGTCCTGCGCAGCGGCGGCCAGGTTGTTTTCGATACTCTGTTTGGCGGCCTGGTTGTGTACCATGGCGGCAATGAAGATGGTGTTGTATGATTTGGCCGGAGAATCCGGTGTTCTCCAGAAGTTCGTGACCTGCGTGGTGGTGGCGCATGCCGACAACAACACGATGGCAAACAGGGTAAGGTAATATGAAGTTTTCATGGTTTTGGTGGTTTTATACCTTATCCTAACAAGACTCGTGCTGAAATGTTGCGTTACCTGGCCTGCCACAATGCGTCCATAAACCAGCCTTTATCGTCCGTAAAGTTCCGGACCGGAACGAAGCCGCATCGGGAGGCCAGCTCGCGTATGCCATCGGGTGTGTATTTCTGGGAGATTTCCATGTAAATGGGCTCGTCTTTCCGGAACCGGACGATGCTGCCGCCGATATGAACGGCTTGTTCGCGGAGGCTGATCAAAAAGCTCTTGCAGGCGCCGGTGGACGGGTCGTAAGTCGGGTAATGCAGGAAATCCTGACGCTGGAAATCGGCGTCGAGCTCGCGGTTGATGCGGGTGAGGAGATTGAGGTTGAAGTCGCGGGTGAAGCCTTGCCGGTCGTTATACGCATCGAGGATGAGGCGCGGGTTTTTCTGCAGATCGAAGCCGATGAGCAGGAAATCTCCCGGGCGCAGCTGGCGGCGCACTTCTGAAAGGAAGCCCATGGCTTCTTCCGGCGTGAAGTTCCCGATACTGCTGCCCATGAACATCACTACGCGCGCGCGGCCGGGTGTTTGGCCGGAACGCGCCAGCATCTCCATGTATTCGCCGTTGAGGCCCTGCACGTCGAGGCCTGGGAGCTGTTCGGGCAGGGTATCCTGCAAATGCCGGATGATGTTGCCGGATATATCAATGGGATAATAACGGTTACCCATCCCCGTGCGCATCCATTCCCGCAGGAGGTGGATCGATTTGGAAGCGTCTCCGGCACCCAGCTCCACCAGGTCGGCCTGGGGCGCCACGGCGCGGATGGCGGATACGATCGCGGCGGACTGCGTTTCCAGGATCTCCATTTCGCAGCGCGTCAGGTAATATTCCGGGCAATGCATGATCTGCTGGAACAGCGCATCGCCGGCGGCATCATAGAAATATTTGGACTGGAGCCTTTTGGGCTGCGATTGCAACCCTTCCAAAACGTCCCGTAAAAATGCCTGGCGCGCTTTGGAAACGGGCGGCGCCAGTGTAGCGTTTACTGATCTCATCGGTTACGGTTTTATGGTTTTAGCCAGCCGGATGCCTGTAAGCTGCCAGCGTAAATGCGGATGGAAAAAATTGCGGTACGTATGCCTGCTGTGGCCCTCCGGCGTAAAGTCGGACGCGCCGCGCAGCACTTTCTGGTTCACCATGAACTTGCCGTTGTATTCCCCGACAGGCCCGGCTACACGCTCGAACCCGGGGTAGGGGAGATACGCGCTTTCCGTCCACTCCCAGCGCCGGCCCCAGTCGAACAGGTGCGCCGCGGCCTCCCATTCGAATTCCGTGGGCAGGCGCATGCCTTTCCACGCGGCGAACGCAGCGGCTTCGTAGAAGCTGATATGACAAAGGATTTCGTCAGGGTCTACAGGATGAACGCCCTGCAGCGTGTATGTCATCCACCGGCCATCGTCTTTATGCCAATACATGGGTGCGTGCGCCTGTTCGCGCTTCACCCAATCCCATCCTTCAGCATGCCAGTACGAAAATTCCTTGTACCCGCCGGCGTCCATAAAGGCGAGGAATTCGCCGTTGGTAACGGGGCGGCCGGCAATGGCGTAAGGCTCCAGGTAAACTTTATGGCGGCCCAGTTCATTGTCATAGCAAAACCCCTCACCCGAAAAACCGATTTCATACACTCCGCCCTGCATGCTGGTAAACTGCATGGGGGAAGCGGGCTTTGATATGGGTTGCTCTTCCGTATCGTATGGCGGGAAGAGCGGATTGTTGCCGAGGATGAACTTGATGTCGGTCCACAACAGCTCCTGGTGCTGCTGCTCATGCTGGCAGCCCAGCGTTACGAGGGTTTCGGCCTCTGCGGGCAGCGGTTGCGCCAGCAGCTGCTCCATCGCGGAATCCACGTATTTGCGGTATTTATAGATCTCGTCTACGGTCGGACGGCTCAGGTTGCCCCTGTTGGTTCGGATCACGCGGGCCCCGAGGCTTTCGTAGTAGCTGTTGAAAACGAAGTTGAACATGGGATCGAACTCAACATATCCCGCCAGGAATTTTTTCAGCACCATCGTCTCGAAAAACCAGGTGGTATGGCCAAGGTGCCATTTCGGCGGGCTCACATCTTCTACAGGTTGTACCACATAATCCTCTTTTTGTAGCGGACGGCATATGGATTCCGTCCATTTCCGCACCTGCAGGTATTGCCGCAGGAGCCCCGTGGGAGTAGTTACGTCTAACATGTTAGTCTTTTTGCGTATTCAGATATCGCGTGAGATCGGAAATCGTGCGGATCTTCAGTTGCTCCGCCGCCGCTTCCCGCATCATCAGTGCGTATGCATTATTAAAACCGATAGGCTGCAGCCATTGCAGCCCGTATTGTTCCCCGAACCTGGAACGCACGAATTGATAAGCGCTGTCTTTATCCCTCAGCCGGTCTGTCAGCGGTTCCTGCAGAATGACGAGCAGGCCGGTGCCGGTATATTCCGGGTAGAAGTCGATCTGATCGTTCGTCAGTGCATCAAAACAAATTTTCGTGCCACCCAGGCCGGTTTTTGAAGAAATTGACAATTCCGTGTTGCCTTCCACGAGGATTTTGTACATCTCGCAGAGGATATATTGCTCGGTGAAGATCTTCGAACCCATGCGCACCACGCCTTTCATCCCGTTCCGGGACGGTTTATACAAACCATTTTCTTCCAGGAAAGTTCTCGCTACGGCGGCGGGGCTCTCGTGCAGGAAATCCACGCGGTAATTGAGGTATGTCATCACCGAGTCGCTGATGCGCCCGGCGAGCAGGTCCAGTGCCGGCCCCAGCTCGGGGAACCGCTCCAGCGCGTCTATCCTGACTACCGGCGCGGCGTGGTAAGGCGGAAAAATATGCTTGTCGTCGTCGAGCGTGATGAGATGAAAGGCCCGGATGCGCCCATCGGTACTATATCCGCTGACCACATCCAGCTTCTCTTCATACAATGCCTGGTACATCACCGCATCGTTGATTACGACGGTAGGAATGTTCAATCCATACACCCGCTTCAATCCCGGCGAACCGTCTTCGCGGCCCATGAACTCCGGTGTGAAACCGGCCAATAGCTTGCCTTTGGCGGCCGGCACCATGGCCGAAACGGCGAATATGATCACCGCGGCAGCGCCCGCCCAGCGGAAGTGCCGCAGGCTCAGCTTTTGCGCCCGCGACAACAGGAAATCAAACAGAATGGCGAGCAATGCTGCGGGAATGGCGCCGGCGAGGATCATGATGGTATTATTCAGGGCGATGCCCCCGAAAATGAATTCCCCGAGCCCGCCCGCCGCGATGTAGGCCGCCAGCGTGGCCACGCCCACATTGATTACCGCGGCCGTCCGGATGCCGGCGAGGATCACCGGCATGGCGAGCGGCAACTCCGCCTTGAACAGCACCTGCCCGCGCGTCATCCCCATGGCCACGGCTGCTTCACGAACCGTTGCGTCTACGCCTTTGATGCCGGTGTAGGTGTTGCGGATGATGGGAAGCAGCGCATAGAGGAACAGCGCGAAGATCGCCGGCCTGGGACCGATGCCCAGCAAGGGTATGAGAAAGCCCAGCAACGCTATGCTGGGAATGGTCTGCATCACGCCCGCAAAGCCCAATGTAACGCCCGCCAGCTTTTGTTTCCGTGCGATGAGAATGCCGAGCGGCACACCGGCAACGATCGCCAGCGCTACGGATAGCAGCGTGAGGTGGATGTGCGTCCAGGTTTGCTCGAGCAGCTTGCCGGACTGGCTTTGCAGAAATTGGAAGAATTCATTCATGGCGCATCCGTTTTTCCGTGAAGGAATGCCGCCACAAAGTCGTTTGCGGGGTTTTGCTGCAATTCGTCCGGCGTGCCCGTCTGGATGAGTTTGCCCTTGTCCATGATCCCGATGTGGTCGCCCAGCTCGAATGCGTCGCGGATGTCGTGTGTGACCATCACCACGGTTTTGCCTTTGAACTCGTCCAGCTCTGTGAATTCCTGCCGGATGCGGGCGCGGGT
>NZ_CALNBI010000278.1 GCF_937874145.1 uncultured Chitinophaga sp.
CACGCCTTTACCCAGGTCAGGAAAAGAAATGGCCGCGCCGGGAAGGGGGAAATGTGTTGCGCGATCGGTAATCACGCCTTTAACGGTTTGCCTAGGCAGCGGTTGCGCCACCGATTGTAAAGTGATCAAAACAAACAGTCCAATCTTGATAATGAGCTTCATCGGGGTTAATTTTTTCCGCAAAAATGCCGCACTTTTCCCCCGATATCAACCCCGCCCGCCCCGAACCGTTGTTTTCGGGGAATGAATGGTATTACCGGAGATACTGCCGGACGCGGGCGTCTTCCCCATACACATCTTCATAAAAACGCAGCTTCCCGTCGCGGAACTCGGCTGAAAAATAGCGGATGTAGATCGGAAGGCGCTTCTGGAAGGCATATGTCCGCTGCTCCTCGCGGGCCTGCCAGGCCCGCACCGTGTCGGCCATGCCGGGTTTGGGATCGTGGCTCACGAGGTACATGGCCAGGCTGTCCCAGGCCTGCACCCGCACGCAGCCATGGCTGAGGGCGCGGTTGGAATTGGCGAACAACTTGCGGTTATTGGTATCGTGCAGGTATACGCTGAAACGGTTGGCGAAATTGAACTTCATGATGCCCAGGGAATTGTCGAGCCCGTCCATCTGCCGCAGCACGTACGGGAAATAATTCTTGTTCAGTTTCTGCCAGTCGATGGAATCGGGTGAAATGATATTGCCCTGGTGATCCACCACTTCCAGGTTCTTTTCGTAGAGATAATTCCTGTCTTTCTTGATCTGCGGCAGCATTTCCTTGAACACGATGCTGTAGGGCACGCGCCAGTACGGGTACAGCACGAAATTCGTCATAACCGAACTGAGCTGCGGCGTGCGCGTCCGGGGCGTTCCTACGATCACGCGGGATTCGAGTACGAGGCCCGCCGAATCGTCCCATACCTGGAGGCGGAATGCAGGGATGTTCACCATGAGGTAACGGGCCGGCAGCGTGTCCGGCATTTTGCGCCAGCGGTCGAGGTTGATGCCGGCCTGTTCGATCCATTCAACAGGCTGGCGGTTCAGGTATTGAATGGTGCGCCTGCCGGCGATGCCATCCGGGTATAATTGAATCTCCTGCTGGAATTGTTTAATGGATTTCTTGAGGGCCACGGTGTCCTCCAGGGAGTACAGCAAAGTATCGAAATGCCCCGTTTTCGCCAGCCGCAACGCCAGCTGACGGCGGAATGCGGCGGTATCTCCATACTCCGCGGGTAGCGTATCCCAGGTGGCTTTCCCGAAACGCAATTCATATTCGGCGATGCCGGATTTAAGCAACTGGTAAGCTTCGTGCGAGGGCTCACGCGCCTGCAGCACTTCGCTGATGCGGTTGCCGGCCAGTGCGTCGCGGAGGAAGGCGTTGAGCGCATCGTCGGCGATCACCGAATCCTTTTGCAGGGCGATACTGTCGCGGGGGATGACGCCGCAATGCAGGTGGTTGGCGAGTTTGAAGAATGCGTCGGTCAGCAGCACATCCGTTTGCGCCCACAGGGCTGCGTCGCGGCGGGCGTCTTTATCGTTGCGCC
>NZ_CALNBI010000279.1 GCF_937874145.1 uncultured Chitinophaga sp.
GGCAGGGAAGGTGACCTGTGCGTAGGGGTTCAGTTCGCTCCGGGCAATTACGCGGGGCAGCGAATTCTTCGCAACATTTCCGTTGAAGCCTGTAGCCACACGCAGCTTCAGCTGGTTAAGCCAGGGCAATCCAGTCATGAAATCTTCCCTGTGAACATTCCATGCCGCACCAATTGACCATAGCGGTTTGTATTTGTATTTCGGATTGGTGCCGAACAGGTTGGACTGATCTACCCGAAGACTCCCGCTCAACGAATATTTGTTCCTGAAAGCATAAACGATATTCGAGAAGCCGGAGATGAACCGGTTGTTCACATATGCTTGGTTAAACAATGTATTATAATCGATGACTATACGCTGGATCAGCGGGTTGATGAATCCGCTGTTTACCGTGCCGTAGTTGACGGGAAGTTGCAGGAGAGATTCGTCGTCGTACCCGAAATACGCTGCAGCAGAAGATTGCTCGACCAACTCCCGTACTTCCGCGCCGATGATGCCGTTCACGGAGTGGTCGGGATGGATCTGCTTGTCGTAGTTCAACTGTGCCCGAAATGTATAGCCTGTACTGCCGAAATTACGCTGGCGCAAAATGCCCCCCATAGGGATGTGATAGGTAGGTGCTCCAGTTGCATTGAGTTGCGTATAGGAATTAACGTATTGCCGCGCAACGTAAGTATCCTCATTCGCATAATATTTATTTTCAGACCGGGAGTTTTCATATACCCCGCCGAACCGGAAATTGAAGCCTCGTCCTATTCTGTATGTAAAATTGGCCGTAATCCTGTTGGTCGACGAACTTGTTTTATCGCTTATCTGATGCACATCAGCCAGGGGATAATACAGATTATCCAGGAGGCCTTTATTCATCAGCAACTCGTTGTAATAGGGATTGATCCTCGAGTTAGAGATGACAGGGAGCGGCTGGCCGATTTCGTCCTGCAGGCGTTCATATGGTTCGATAGATCCTATAGCGGGCACCGGTGCGGCGGCATTGCGCATCCTGGAGAAATCGGTATTTAGCTCGAGGGAAAGGCGCTTTGAAAGTTGCAGATTGGTGCGACCGGACAACTGGAACATATCATCGTCATTATTGATCTGTTGTGCCCTGTTTTTCCGATAGTTCGCCGTGATATAATACAATGCGCCGGGAGAGCCTCCCGAAACGTCGAAGTTATAGGTTTGATTGACCATCGGGCGGAGAAACAATCGTGCATAATCCGCTTCATTGTCATACCCGCTCAGTTCGGCGAATTCTCTTTCGGCCTGCTCGTGCGTAATGGTTTCACCCGCCTCCCGGGCCATTGCGTAAAATACCGGGGAATAGATCGTACCGGGATAAGTCAGCAAGTTCAGCCACGAACCATTATTAATGCTATTTGCGTACCTGGTTTGGTTATATTTAACGTTGATGCCGGAAGCATCCTCGTCCCAGCGATAACGCGTATAATTTTCCCGGGGCCGTATGCCGAGGGTGCTTCTGAAATTGAACCGTGGCTTCCCGACTGCCGCCTGCTTCCGCTGAATGATGATGACCCCGTTGGAAGCCCTTACACCGTATACAGTTGCCGCCGCTGCATCCTTCAGGAGGGTAACCGATTCAATTTCGTTGGGGTTAATGGAACTGAGCGTTAGTTCGGTGGGATAACCATCCAGCACGATCAGCGGGCTCTGGTTGGCGGAAATAGTGGAAATGCCCCGTACATTGAAGAGATTGTTGCTGGAGGCGGTACCGTCGACGTTGCTGGTAAACTGAACGTCGTTGTTGATCATAAGGCCCGGCAAGCGGTTGACCAGCCCAGAAACGAAATCGGTATTGACCCTGCTTTCATATGCTTTTGTGGATATGACCGAAACAGCACCGGTGCTCTGTTCCGGTTTGATTTTCTGGTAACCTGTACTCACATGCGTGACAGTTACTTCCGCCAACTTTTGTTGCTGCCGCTGCATAGTCACGGACAGGAAAGCTTGCTGATCTATGTGTAATACGTATGGCTGAAAGCCCAGGTAAGAAAAGGTCAGCTGATCTCCTTTGTCCGCGTTGATAACGAATTCTCCCTTTGAATCCGTCTTGACATAAGCTTTAATCTGATCCTTTTGTTGGTGAAGAATGTTGACACCCTCCAAAGGAGCTCCGCTGGAATCGACCACCTTCCCTCTGATTAGCTTGAAGGCGGCCTCTTCCGTACGGAAAGCGGGGTTTTGGATAATTTCGGTTTTCTTTGGCACGAACGTGATTGTCCGGCTGTTGATCTGATATGTAAATGGCTGGTTTTTGAGCGCGATGTCTAAAAACTCACGTAAAGGAAGGTTTTCTGCTGCAATTGTTACCTTTCGCCCCGTTCCGATTAGGGCTTCATTTCCGAATACCAAGTATCCCGTTTGCTTCTCAATTGCGTTAAACAAAAGTTTCAAAGGGACATTCGTGCCCGAATATGAGACGCGCTGCGCAAGGCTGGAGGCATGCACGTTCAAGAAAACAACAGTAAGTAGTAGCGCAGTCAATCTCATCCTTAAAAGAAATTTCATGTAGGCTCCGCTTTGTGCCCGGGCACAAAGGTGCTTTACCTTTTTTTCCATAAATTGCGATCGGTTTGGTTGATTAAATGTGGTGATCCAATACCCTTGAAACAGCTGAACTTTCCGCCACGGGCCTCACCCCGTGGCTTTTTTTCAGGCGTTCGATTTTACAATACATTAGTTTCCCGGACGGGCAACAGCCCGTCGGCGATTCATCATAGTTGCGACGATTTTCCTTTATTAATGAATAATAAGCGTCTTTCCCCCTTCCAGCCTATATTGCAAGCCGTTATTCGACAATATAGTCAGGAGTTCATTTAAAGTAATGTTCCTATCCATTTTTCCAAAAAATTTCATCCCCCGGGGACTTCCTTCATAAGAAACATTTATATCATACCAACGTTCCAACTGGCGCATCACTTCTACCAGCGACTGCCCCTCGAAATTGAAAGTACCGTTCTTCCATGCCATCACGTTGTCGATATCGGCTACCGCTACCACCCGGAGGAGGCCATCGGCCCGGTCGCCCGTCCGGGGAATTCTTGCCTGTTGACCTGGTTTTAACCGCACGGCATTCCCATGGTCGTGGGTTTCCCCAGCTGTAACCCTTACCGATCCTTCCAGCAGGGTGGCGTCGATACTTTCCTCATTGGTGTAAGCTTTTACATTAAAATGCGTGCCCAGTACCTCCACGGTGGCACGGTTGCTCACCTCAACTCGAAATGGCATCTTCTCGTTCTTCGCCACTTCGAAGTAAGCCTCCCCGGTCAGTATTACGACTCGCTCCTTCCCCGCGAACGCTGTTGGGTAGCGCAAGGAGCTAGCCGCGTTGAGCCAAACGCCGGTGCCGTCCGGCAATGTCACATGGAATTGCCGTCCCTTGGGCGTCGTCATTGTATTAAATTCCGTCTCGTTGGAACCTGGCCCGGTTTGATCGTAAGCCAGACTGCCGGCTTTTAGCACTGCGTTCGCACCTTGCTGGGAAGCCACCCTGCCATCCCCCAGGCTGTCAAGCACCAGCTGGGAGCCATCGGCAAGGGTCAAGATTGCACCATTCTTTCCCGGCATCACCGTCACCGGCCTTGCGTCCGCTACTGTGGGTTCTTGCGGGCTGAAGGATATTGCCCACCAGTACGAACTGGCTGCCAATACAAATAATACAGATGCGGCTGCCAGCCACCTAACCAATGGCCGTAGGTGGGGCGTCTCCCTTTCCGGCGGTGGTTCAGAAGCAAAACCTCCTCCTTCAAGGATCCTGTCAATTACCCTTCCCAGGACGATGTCCTCGGATTGCTGGTGCGAACGCGAAACAAGCTCGGAAAACAACGCTCCGTCTTCCAGCTCGTCCGCGAAATGCTGATGCACGACGGAGGCAGCCAACCATACATTCAGTTCGGCCGCCTCCTGGTCCGACAATCCCTCTTGGGACCGTTTCAATAACAATGTAGCTATGCGCGTCGAATCAAGGTTCATGATTATTCAATACAAACAATACGATCAGGAATTAAAAACGTCCTAACCAATTGACAACTTTTTTAAAAAAAATCAGGAATTTCCGAATTTATCCAGGTGAAGAAGGGTTAACAACACCAGTTCCAACGAATGACCGGACAACGCGTCCTTTAACAATTTAATGGCTGTAACTTTTTGATTTTTAACTGTTTTAACGCTAACCCCCAACCTTTCCGCTATCTGTGCGGGTTTAAGCCCTTCCTGGAACGATAGCAGGAAAACATTCCGGGTTCTCTCGGGAAGCTGACCCAATTGCGTATAAAGAAGCTTCACCAATTCACTTCGCACAGGCTCCAATGTGAAATCTTGTTGCTCGGATTCCATTAGCAATAACAGTTCTTGTTTCCGCTTCTCCTGCATTTGCAGCCTGGAAATAAGGGACAGGCAATGATTGCGCGTAAAAACAAACATCGAGGAGGAAAGATGGCTGATATCTTCGAATTCTTTCCGCCTGGTCCAAATCTTGAAAAATGTCTCCGCTGCCACATCTTCTGCATCCGCTTCCGATACATATCGTTGTGCGAAATAATAGACTCTGGAATAGAAAAGATGGTAAATCTCCCGGAATGCCGCCTCATTCCCTTGACGGAAACGATTAAATAATTCTGTATCTGTATGGACGGACATCTTGCTCAAGTCGAAATGTATGCACTTGTAAACATACTTTTTTTACCGATAAATTTCACAATCATAAAAAAAGTAGAGTTGTAAATCGCCCTACTTTGATATTTAAGCAAAAATATATAATACTGATAATCATTACATTAATAACGGTATCCTGAATTCATTGTTCGAAAAAATCTGATTAGAAGCATACTGTGAAATTCGGGGATTCACCAATAAAGCCGAGGGCATTCCGGTTCAAGGTGAAGGCTTCGACCAATAACGTTATATTGATATTTCAAACAATAACTTAACTGCCTCGGTAAATTTAGGGCTTGGGTGGTGAATGAAATTAATCACAGTGACAATACAATTCACGTTCATCAAGCAAATTTTTCCGCGAAGCATTCGCGCCGCAAAACAAAAGCGACCTTTTCTCCGTCTGGCGAAATTGCAGGAAAGCGAAGGCATAAAGCTCTCTCCTGGGCGAACAGCGTCGAAATCGATATGCTGAAAACCAGGCTCATAGAAAAATCTCATAATGGTTGGTAGTTTTGGAAGCCAAACCTAACCCGTTTTCAACAAAGTTGAAAACATTCCAATATATAACGGTCAGTTCTAATTTAAAGTTGAATATCCCTCTTTTCGGGAAAATAACTGGCAGGAAATTTCCCTGTTGGCTCAAAACCCATTGTTCACTAGCAAGTTTTAGTATAATTTGCAAAAAAAACGGAGGATGCCTGACATTTTACAGATTGTTGGAGCCAATTTATACAGATTGAGAAACAAAAATGGTTTTAGCCAGGAAAAATTCTCAACAATCTCAGGCATTGAAATAAGTGAAATTGAATTGTTCGAAAAAGGCAAATCTGATATGTATATACTCACCCTGGCACATATCGCTAAGATATTCGGCGTTTCATTATCGGAAATGCTACAACCTCCGGTCGTTGAAGAGAAATATACTTAACACATCGCTATGCAGTTTTTAAAAATAAGGGACTCGAACCGTGTGATTTTCTGCCGAACTGTCAAATCGTCTGCGTTGCAAGCAAACCTGGAGGACAGAATTAGCGTAGCCTTTCCGTCTGCCAACTTTGCCTCATTGTAGTGAATTGCGGATTTTATCGACCTGCCGCAGGAGATTCTTGCAACCATTTTTGCGCGAGTTTTGCAACAATTTGGAGAAGCGTTTCAATTTTGGGCTGAAGATCCACGTAACGCGAGAACGCCGTTTTTGCATAAAAAGCTTTGCGTTGTGGCTCCGGGTATGTATTGAAGTACTTTGTAATTTGATTTACATTGACTCCAATTGCCCGGATTTCGCCACGGATCGCAGAGAGTTCTTCCATTACCAAATCCAAGCTCTGGTCATGAACCACTGTACGAATGACACGGTTATGTAGAATATCCCGCAGCAAACCGGCCATTTCCGTGT
>NZ_CALNBI010000280.1 GCF_937874145.1 uncultured Chitinophaga sp.
GTACCATTTTCGGCGGAAGCGAATATGCCGATTTTTTTGGTGGCGATCTTTCTGCCGGTAATCGTATCATGGCTGACGGTGAAATTATCCGCATTCACTATCCCCGAAACTAATGCTTCTCCCAAACCGAAACTGGCATCGATCGACAAAATTTTCCTGCTGGAGGTCACCGGATCGGCGGTGAACATGATTCCCGCCGCATCGGGGAAAATCATCTGTTGCACGACTACGGCCAGCGACACGTTATGATGCGCAAACCCTTGCTGCATGCGGTAGATGACGGCCCGCTCCGTATACAACGAAGCCCAGCATTTGCGTATATGGCGCAGGACTTCCCCGGCGCCGGAGATATTCAAATACGAATCCTGCTGCCCTGCGAACGAAGCGGATGGGAGATCTTCGGCCGTAGCACTGGAGCGGATGGCGAATGAAGTTCCATCCCGCCAACCCGCCAGCCGGCTTTCGATTTCCTGTTTGATATCGTCAGGGATGGATTGCGATTCGATCGCCTGGCGGATTTGAGCGCTGATTTCCCGGACGGCGGAGTGGTCGCCGGATTGCAGTGCATTCAATTGATGCAGAAGTCCAGGCAATTCGGCCTGGTTAGCGATCACTTTTTCGTACACGGCGGTGGTAACGCAGAAGCCCTCCGGCACAGCAATCCCTTCCATCCCGGAAAGAACGCCCAGCTGAGCGCCTTTGCCTCCTGTCAGCGCGGTTTGCGTGGCGCCGGGTTCGTTAAAACCGATGATATTGGCTGGCATGGCTTACTTTTTATCTGTGAGCGATTGGATGGCAGCATTCATAATGTCGATAGCGCCGGCGAAATAGCGCTCGATGACTTTCCTTTCCTTCCCGGAGAAAGATGCCATCAGATCTTTTGACCGGCTGCGAAATTCCTTGTACAAGGGAACGAAAAGCTCCATGATATTCTCCGATTCGGGTACGATGATGACCTTCCGCCGGTCGTTTTCCGCAAACTGCCTTTTCACCAGCCGCTTCTTCTCAAACCGGTCGATCAGCCCCGTTACCGCTCCTGTGGTGAGGCCGGTGAGTTTGGCCAGGTCGCCCGCTGTCATGGAACCCTTTTCCATAATGAACCCTAAGTATTTATGATCCGTCCCCGAAAGCCCTGCCTTCCGGGCAATGGCTTCGTGCATCTGTATCGACGTTTCCTGAAATCGCGGAGGTCATCTTTGCTCATAAATATCTTATTTAATAAATATCTTAGTCGCTAAGATAAAATATTGTGGCGAAAGAAACAAGACGGAATTTATATTAGGTCGATAAATCCTTATACCATGTATTCACTCGAATCCATTGCGGGCCCGGGATGGTATTGTGGGAATGCGTACATTTAGTAAGATGTAAACCGGGCGTCGTATGCAAACTGTCAACCAAAATCGCCGGCTGTCTTTTTTCGGGGTGATGGGAATTGTGGGATTGCTGGCCGTCCACATAGGTTTTGCCAAAACATTTATCGTACCCCAAATCCATGGCGAATTTGCGGCGCCTATCATTATTTCCGTACACGGCAGCCTGGCCGTTTCCTGGGTCACATTATTCACGATTCAATCGCTGCTGACAGGCTGGGGCAAACCCGCGGCGCACCGGGCATTGGGTATCCTGGGCTTCTTGGTGGCCACCGGCGCCGCGGTCACGATGTTACCGGCCGGCATGTACCAGGTCCGCCGGGATCTGGCGGCGGGAATGGGCGACACCGCGGTTTCTTCGTTGGTGGGCGTGGTGACCGCCGCAGTTATGTTCCTGGGGTTCGTGGCTGCCGGAATGCTTACCCGTTCCCGGTCCGCCATGCACAAGCGGTTCATGCTGCTGGCGCTGATCGTTCTGCTCTGGCCCGCCTGGTTCCGGTTCCGCCACTATTTCCCGGGAGTGCCGCGGCCGGATATCTGGTTTGCCGTGGTGCTGGCCGACAGCCTCATCGGGGTAGCCTGGCTTTGGGACTGGCGCACCCATCACCGTATCCATCCTGTACTGCTGTACGGCGGATGTTTTATCATCCTGGAACATACGTTGGAAGTGCTGGCATTCGATTCCGCACCCTGGCGGCATGTGGCAGCGTGGTTATTTGGTTCATTATAATAAAATCGATTCAACATGTATTTCGTATTGCTGTTCATGGTGCTCTTTTCGGCGGTGCCTTTGGCCGTCACCATTTTCAGGTGGATGAAGCTGCGGGCCATCAAACGGCGTGGCGTAAAAGCCGAAGGGCGCGTTATTGGTAAATTTACCAGAGCCGTTAAGTGGGGAAGGGCCATCGACAAGCTGCATATCGAATACCGCGACTGGGCCCCCGGGCAATCGTTCCGCGCAGAGGCTTTTGCGCCTTTGGGGAAATTTGAGGTAGGCGATACGGTGACGGTGTATTATCTGCCTGCCCGGCCGGGAAAAATCGTACTGGCGGGCGGATTGGGCTACGGTCCGATGTTGCTTTTCTTTACCGGATTATTCCTGTTTGTCCTGTTTGCCGTATATAAACTGGATGAGATGATCCGAACCGGCGCATATTAACTGGAACAATATCAGGACATTATCATCCAATTCAGTGATTTTATCGGAAAACATACCCCGGAAGCGGATAATTCGTAAATTAGAAGTAGACGAACTAAAGCTTTTCCGGCCCCGCCCCATACCGGAATACCCCGAAAAATTCTGTCCGCCAGCATAGCGTTAAGTACTTATGATATTCTACGTCAACTCCAAAATTTCCATTCATGTCCGCAAAACGATCACTTATGAGCAAGTTCAGTATCGCGATGATTCCCGTCGTGATGATGCTGGCCTGTCAGAACCGTTCCGGTTCGAAGGAAAGCCAGTCGTCCGTTAAAAACGCGGCGTCCATGGGTTGCGCTGTTCCGCCGACCCATGATAAGGACTGGTATGCTTCCGGTAAAAAAGCGCCTTTCTTCGACAATATCTCCGGCGTCGATTTTAAAATTTCCACCACGCAGCAGGAAGCGCAGGCATATTTCAACCAGGGGATGATGCTGGCGTATGGTTTCAATCATGCCGAAGCGGCGAGGTCGTTTTATGAAGCAACCCGCCTGGATTCCGGTTGCGCCATGGCGCATTGGGGCTTTGCGTATGTGCTGGGGCCGAATTACAACGCGGGTATGGAAGACGATAATTACCAGCGCGCCTGGGAAGCGGTGACCAGGGCAAAAGCCTTGCTGGCGAATTGCACGCCAAAGGAAGCCGCGCTGATCGGGGCGCTGAGCACGCGTTATGTGCAAACGCCCCCGGCCGACCGTGCCCCGCTCGACAGCGCCTATTCCGCCGCCATGAAGAAAGTGTATGATCAATATCCATCCGATCCCGATGTGGGCACGTTATACGCCGAATCGATGATGAATCTCCATCCCTGGAATCTTTACGACAAAATAACGAAAGTCCCCCGCCCCTGGACGCCGGCGATCGTCAAAGTGCTGGAGCGGCTCATTGTGCAGCATCCAAAACACGCAGGGGTGCATCACTTTTACATTCACGCCCTGGAAACCTCCGCGGCGCCCGAAAAAGCCATGGCCAGCGCGTTGTTGCTGGATACGCTGGTAAAAGGAGCGGGGCACCTGCTGCATATGCCTTCGCATATCTACATCAATACGGGCGATTATCATCTCGGTTCATTGTCCAATATCCGGGCGGTGGAGGCGGACAGTTTGTATACGACGATGTGCCATGCGCAGGGGGCTTATCCGCTGGCATATTATCCGCATAACCATCATTTCCTCACGGCTACGGCAACGCTGGAAGGTAAATCCAAATGGGCCTGGGATGCGGCGATGCAGCTGCACAAGCACACATCGGGAGAAGTCATGCGGATGCCGGGTTGGGGCACGTTGCAGCATTATTATACCATCCCGTATTACATTGCCGTGAAGCTGGCCATGTGGGATACGATCATGGCGATGCCGGCCCCCGCGGCAGATCTCGTTTATCCGCGTGCGGTCTGGCATTATGCTCGGGGGATGGCGCACCTGGGGAAACACAGCCTGGGCAACGCTAAAAAAGAAATGGACAGCCTGCGCATCCTGGCGGCGGATGCCAGCCTGAAGGATCTGACCATTTGGAACATCAATACCACCGCCGATCTGGCACAGATCGCGGCGAAGGTGCTGTCGGCGGGGATAGCAGTGCAGGAAGGGCAGGCAGACGCTTCCGAGAAATTGCTGAAAGAAGCGATTGCTATAGAAGACAACCTGAATTACAATGAACCGCCGGATTGGTTCTTCTCTGTCCGTCATCATTTGGGTGCGGTATTGCTCAAAGCCGGGAAGGGGAAAGAGGCGGAGGATGTTTACCGGGAGGATTTGCGTACCTGGCGGAAAAACGGCTGGGCGCTGATCGGGTTGCACCAGGCGCTGGCGATGCAAAATAAGCACGCGGAGGCGCAGAAGGCGAAAGCGGAATTTGACGAAGCGTGGAAGTATGCGGATGTGAAGATCGCGGCTTCGTCGGGGATCGCGGATTAGCAACTGTATGCGGAGCATTCCCAAAAAATGTATAACTTCTATTAAAAACATGCTTACCCACATCCACCCGAAACTACCCATGCGTGATAAGGCTGCCACGCTGGACTTTTATGTGAACAAATTGAGTTTTGATCTGGCGGGGGCGGACGATTACCCCTATTACCTGATGCTGCGCAAAGATGAGATTGAAATCCATTTCTTCGAGTTCAAAGCGCTGGACCCATTGGAGAATGCCGGTCAGGTATATATCAGGACGGATGATATCGAGGCGTTGTATGCCACGTTTCTCGCCAATAGCGTCGGCATCCACCCGAACGGCGGTTTGGAAGTAAAGCCCTGGTGGCAAAAGGAATTTTCGATATTAGATCCGGACAATAACCTGCTGACGTTCGGGCAGTCGGTTTAATGCCTTTCGTGCTCATAACACTGGTATTTGGCGGGCTGCCGTTACCAGAATCCCCCTTTTTTTGGCCTGAAAGCCCCTCGTAATCCTGGCCGGCAACCCTTTATTTTGGGGAACAGTAAAACCTATAACATGAGAACCGTAAAATTCGGCATGAACATAAGCCTGGACGGATATTGCGATCACACTTTCTCCGTTCCGGACGAGGCATTAATGGATTATTTCACGGCTACGTTGGATAATGTTGATTTGTTGTTTTTCGGCCGCGTGATGTACCAGATGATGTTCCCTTACTGGGAGGATGTTGCCGGAAATGAATCGGGTACGCCGGCGGAGAACAGGTTCGCGAAGCGGTTCAGCGAAATCGACCGGGTGGTTGTTTCGCGCACGCTGGATGCGGGTGACGCACGCACGGAGATTATCCGGGGCAACCCTGCCGAAGCGCTCTTGCGCCTGAAGCAGCTCCCCGGTAAAGATATTTCGGTGGATACGGTCAGCATGTTGCCGGAATTGCTGCGTGCGGGGCTTATCGATGAAGTTAACCTTGTGGTGCATCCGGTGATGGTAGGCAATGGGCGGCCCTTGCTGGAGCCGGGGAGCTTGCAGCAAAATATGAACCTAAAGCTGGCCGAAACCATTCATTTCGATAGCGGTTGCATGGCTTTGCATTATAGGAAGAAGTGATGAAGAGCCGGGTATGGGGCTTTTTTCTTCCCCAAAATCAGAAACCGACCACGCTCCCATACGCTTTTTTGGGTTGCAGCGTTTCATCGAACAGCAGCGGATAGTTTTTCCGACCTTTCACGGGGAAGTTGTCCAGCCAGCTCGAGCGGTCTGAAACGTTCCAGAAAGTAACCCCTGTGATCACGTGCCGGTATTTCCTGAAGGTATCGAAAAGCATGCGGTACTGATGTTCCTGCAGCATTTGCTGTTCCGCCGTGAAATCCGGTTTTTCCGGCATTTTGTTATTAGTGAAAACGGATACGTCCAGCTCGGTGATCTGTATGTTGATGCCGAGGGACGCGTATTGCTCGATGGCAGATGCAAGCCGTTCTCTTGACGGGTCTTTGATGGACCAGTGGCCCTGCAGGCCAACGGCATGAACCGGCACGTTTGCTTCCCGCAGCTTTTTAAGCAGGCGGTATATCTTGTCTCTTTTTACCGGATCTTCGGTGTTATAATCATTATAAAATAAAACGGCTTCCGGATCAGCCTCATGCGCATACCGGAAAGCCTGCGCAATGAAGTCTTCCCCGCAGATCTTGTACCATAAAGAGTTACGCAAAAACTCGCCACGCCCGTCCGACACGGCTTCATTTACGACATCCCAGGCATATATCCGGCCTTTATACCGGCCCACAACTTCGTGGATGTGTGTGCGCAACCTGTTCAGCAGGGTGTCTTTTCCTACCAGTTGGCCTTTTTCGTCATAAAACATCCATTTGGGAGCCTGGTTGTGCCAGCAGAGGGTGTGGCCCCTGACTTTCAACCCGTTTTCCATTGCAAATTGAACGATCGCATCGGCGCCTCCCCATTGATACCGATCCGCTTCGGGGTGAACAGGCTCCATTTTCATCGCGTTTTCCGCGGTAAGGCTATTGAAATGTTGCAGCAGGAAGGCGCGGGTGGCGGAGTCCTGTAAATGACGGGGAGTGATGGCTACGCCGATGGGGAAATAGTCCTTGTAGTGGTCTTTCAGGCCTTTTGGGGAGTGCTGTGCGTATGCAGCAAAGGTGGTGCTGATGGTCAGCATGGCAACGAACAGGTATTTGGAACGCATCATAGGATAGCTAAAATACAAATCCGGGCAGGTTTTTGCAATATCTGCTGCAATTTGAAGCGGTACATCATAAATTTCGAAAAAAGATCAGGATATTTAATAATGAAAAATAAAATCCAAATAGACACCTCACTGTTATTTCCCGCTTTGGATATAAAACTCATAGAACTGCTTAAATCACTTAGCGATGAAGAATGGAATGCACAAACGGTTGCAAAGCGCTGGACTGTAAAGGATGTTGCGTCTCATCTTTTGGATGGAAACTTAAGAGGACTTTCTATCTCCAGAGACGGTTACTTTGGAGAACAGGCTTCCGCAATTAATTCTTTTTCGGATATGGTCTCCTTTCTCAATAACCTCAATATGACCTGGACCAGCGCAACGAAAAGACTAAGCCCTAAAGTGCTGATTGAGCTCCTGGAGATCACAGGTAAAGCGTATTCAGCGTTTCTTACTACGTTAGATCCAGCGCAAGATTCGTTACTTTCCGTAGCCTGGGCTGGACAGGAAGTATCACCCAATTGGTTTCATATAGCAAGAGAATATACCGAGAAATTTCTCCACCAGCAGCAAATTCGGGATGCAACCGGCAGGCCGGGGATCATGACAAAGGAGTTTTACTATCCCTTTATTGATACTTTAATGTACGCGCTTCCTCATACTTTCAATAATGTGATTGCGGATTTGGGCACAACAGTAACTGTAGTCATCAACTCAGATATCGGCGGACAATGGAATGTGGTGAAGTCGGAAAATGGCTGGGAGCTAAGTAAAGAGATAATCAACACAGCAGATGCAACGGTAATAATAGACCCGGATACGGCGTGGAAGTTGTTTTCAAAAAGCTGGCGCCCAGCGTTTGTGCTTGATAAAATAGCCGTGAAAGGAGACGTTCAGTTGGCAAGAAAGACGCTTGAGATGGTTTCAGTCATGGCTTAATAATATTCTTGCAGCTAGGGGCAAAAAATAGAAGAGACGGTCCGTTAGACCGTCTCTTTTTGTTTCGTACCGCGTACGGGAATCGAACCCGTCATTCCTCCGTGAAAGGGAGGCGTCTTAACCGCTTGACCAACGCGGCGGTTCCCTGTTTGGGATTGCAAAGGTAGGGGATTCCGAAACAATTCCAAAAATTTTTGCAAAAAAATCTGCGAATCAACCCTTGCGGTGCCTGGCGCCCCATGCCGATATCTCCCGCAACATTGGTTGGGTCGACCGCCCGAGGGCTGTCAGGGCATATTCGACCTTCGGGGGAACTTCCGGGTACACCGTCCGCTCCACCAATCCATCCGCCTCCAGTTCACGCAACTGCGACACCAGCATCCGCTCCGATACACCCGGTATGTCTTTCCGCAATTCATTGTAACGCTTACATCCCTCCGTCAGGCTGAAAAGAATTGAGGGCTTCCACCTGCCGCCTATCACCGACAAGGCGTGCGACATGCCGCACAACAAGCTCAGGCGGTTTTCGTTGATGCTGTTCGTTGAATTCGTTTTCCGCATACTTACTAAAATGTTAGTACTTAACAACTACGTCAGTACCTCCAAAGATAAAGGGTTCGGGATAATTTTGCGATATGAAAAATCTACACCAGCAAACAGCATTCGTGACCGGCGGCAGCCGGGGCATAGGCGCGGCAATCGTCAGAAGGCTTGCGCATGAAGGCGCCCACGTGGCATTCACCTACCAGTCGTCCAAAGAAAAAGCGGAAGCGCTCGCGGCGGAAGTTAGCGCCCTGGGTGTGAAAGCCCTCGCCATCGCGGCCGACAGCAAAGACCCCCAGGCCGTGCAAGCCGCCGTAAACCAGGGCGCCACCCACTTCGGCCGGCTCGATATCCTGGTCAACAACGCCGGCATCGGCAACATCAAACCCCTGGAAGAATGTTCCCTCGAAGACTTCGATGAAACCATGGCCGTTAACGTGCGCGCCGTATTCGCCGCCTCCCGCGCCGCCATCCCGCACTTGCAAAACGGCGGGCGCATCATCAACATCGGCACCTGCCTGGTCGACCGTATTACCTTCGGCGGCTGCGCCCTCTACTCCACCAGCAAAGCCGCCATCACAGGGCTCACCAAAGCGCTGGCGCGGGAACTGGGACCGAAAAAAATCAATGTGAACATCGTACACCCAGGCCCCATCGATACAGACATGAACCCGTCCGACGGCCCCTCGGCAGACTACCAGCGTTCCCTCACCGCCCTGGACACTTTCGGGAGAACAGCAGACATCGCGGCGATGGTAGCCTTCCTCGCAGGACCGGAAAGTGGATTCATCACCGGCGCTGGTTTTACGGTAGACGGCGGTACGAACATTTAACGACGCCGGTTCCACTGGGTTAACACCATCAAAAAACCGCTCTTACGGGAGCGGTTTTTTGAAAGTCTCAGCTCCTCTTGGAGGACGCTATATATTATCTACACAACTGTCTTGGTTATCGGCAGTGGAGCATACCATTCTTCCAGTAAAACTCCACTTCATTCTGCGCATTTATATTATCAACAAATTCGGAAAGCGTTTGGTTGCGGTGAATGCTTCCATTTAGTAATTTTTTTTCTGCCTCTTCCGTATCGATATATAACGTGGTGTTAAACCACCGCGCGATAATGTTCCTGAGCTCCATAGCCGGCAAATCCCTGAATAATTGTTCGCCTGTTGTCCATGAAAGACTGTGCTGGGATTGCATCCTGGCGGGGTACAATGGCCTGCCGGTAGCGGCGGTGGCTTCCTGGCCTCCCTGCAATGGGATGGCGGATCCGAATGCGGACATTTCCATCGGGCCATTGACGATATGCGCAGCCACGCTCGTAGGCGTATATGCATTTACGTTACATATTCCGGCGCCCCGCGATGTGAGATCGGCCTGGCCGGCGTGGATGATGAAGGCTTCGCCGTGGCCGTTCCTGATCCTGAAATATGCTTCTCCTTCCAGGTACACCTCTCTCGGGCCGGGGCCAAAGCGGAAGGGGAATATGATTTTAGATGCGCTGTTCAGGTGTACTTCGGTGCCGTCCGGTAACTGCACCCGCGATTCCTTGCCGGGGGGAACGCTGAAGCTGTTCCATCCGGAGGCGCCGTGGCCGACGTTTTCGAGGCGCAGCATGCCGTCGTTGAATACAAATCCGGTAGCCTGAACCCGGTATCGTTGCGGATTGCCCTCGTGGAAGGTCACGGTTTCTCCATTCGCAAACTGCAGCGTTACTTCCTGTATGCTGCTTGGAATAACGGATGGCGTCGCAACGGGAGCCAGTTCCGCCGGCCAGACGAACAACACGGTAATAATCGCTCCCGCGGCCAGTCCTGCACTGATCCACCAGTTCCAGATCCTTTGCAGCCTGCGGCGGCGATGCCGTTGCAAGACGGCAAGATAATCCGACTCCAGCTGTTGTGATGGAAAAGCCTGCCCGCCATAGCTTTCGTTATCCCTCATTTCACTCCTGATGGCGCGCGCCTTCGCGCTGGTGGCCATTAAATCATCCAACGATTGCTGCTCTTCCGGAGTAATGGTTCCGAACAACTCTTTGTGAAGCAGTAATCGTATATGATTTTCGTTTTCCATCTGAATATATAGATACGTTTTTGAGGTACGCGGGGTGAATGGAGAAAAGAAAAAAGAGGAATATTTTTTCCAAATGTTAATAAACGGGCGGATTGCAGCCCAACATGGATATGAAATTGCGCGGATTTGTTAACAGCGGCACTTTCCAGGCAAGCCGGTTGTACGGTTGTTAATTCACCCTTTCAATTGTTGCCGCCATCTTTATATACAAATTGTACCAGCCTGAGAGAACCCCGTTTGCAGCTAATAAATGCATGCCATCATGGACATACTGAACCAATTAGTATATGCCCGCCTCATGCCGGCACAGCTCTCCGCCCATCCCGCAGGCCTTCCCGGCCTCATCGGCGAACTCCGCGCCTCCAAGCTTCGCATTACCGCCCGATTGCTGGAACTGGACCGCCAGACCGATAATCCCGCCTCCGCCATCGCCATCCGCCGCTACCAGCTGCAATTCGTAGCCGTCGTCGATGTCCTGCATTTCTTCCAGCTGCAGGCAGGCCCCCGCTTCCAGGAATTCTACGACGAAGCCGCTGCCCTCGTCATGGAACTCATCATGGCCCTCGAACAATATTTTCCCGAACATCTCGCTAAAGACCTTTACCTCCCGGGCCCTTACGCCGGGCACATCCTCTCCCAGCAAGCCTCACGCATGCGCGATACCGAAACCGCCCTGCTCGAAAGCCGCATCAATCCCGCTTTGGTCGATATCATCTTCCGCCCCATGCGCCGCGCCGACGCGCAGCCCACCTTCGGTACCGCCGGATTCTACCGCCATCTCCTGCGCGACCTCCGCGAACAAGACCACCTCTACTATATGGACCCCGAAGATCGAACGCTGTTCATCCTCTTTACCCACAACTTCAACTGCCCCGACCTCCTCCGCCACGCCACCACCGTACTCCGCAGCAGGACCGCCGCACTCAGAACCCTCCAGGAGAAAAAAGGCCTCCTGTCCTGGTACGAAAAAGAATTACGCCACCTGCCGTCAAACGAGTATGCGTTGTACCCCGGCAAAGGCTCCATCAGGGACCAACTCCTGCAATGGATCAAAGAAGAAAAACAATTCATGCACAACCTGTATACCACCTGGAACTCGTAAATGCCCGCGTATTCCCCCGGTTAACCCCATGCACCTGCAGGCATGAGAAAATATTTCCCACCTGTGAAAGCGAACCGCAGGGTTTCGCCATTTTCGTTTCGTGCATTTGCGTATCGCGATAGCCCCGGCGCCCGGTACTATTGCTTCACCCTTTTTACTACACCAATGACATTGTTAAATCACATCGTAACCGTCCAACTTTGTCCACAGGCAACCACTGAACTGATTGAAAAATTACCACAGTGCCTGGAACAGATGCAAACCGAGAAAAACCGCCTCACCGCGTTGCTCCTCCGCCTGTCCGACCTCCCCGCCGGTAACCCGCGCCGCACCGCCGCCGTCCGGTACTGGCAGCGGTCTGTCGTTCGCCTGCTGGACGTCCTCCGCGGATATGCCGACGCTTCCCGCGCAGACAAGGCCGTGGCCGTCCATTACGAAGCGGCCACGCAACTCCTGCTGGATATCATGACCGGCCTGGAACAGCATTTCCGCGACGACTTGTCTCCGGAGCTGCTCCTCCCGCAAACCTATGCCCGCCTGGCAAGGTCGTTGTTCCTCCAGCGCCTGCTGAAGTCGGACAGGGGGATGTCGCTCCTCGGGCTTGAAGCGCCCTTCAGGCGCCTGGTGCTTGAGCCTGTCTGGGATTTCCTGGAACGGCCGGAGGAAAGCATCACTTTCGGGGAGCTCTTCTACCTCCGCGACCTCGTCACAAAACTGCTGATCTTCACCCATCCCGCTCACGCCGGCTCCGACAACCCGGGCGTGGATATCCATCACCTGCTCGTAAGCCTGAATTTCAATGCCGCGGGATATTTCTTGTATTGTGTGGAAGCCGTGCGCAGGGAAATGTACCGTTATAGCAGCCTCCGCGAAAGGATGAAAGTACTCGCATGGTGCACCCGCGAACTGAGACGCATAACGCCCGACAGGCGGTACAGGTCACTGCGCCCCGGCGGCTTCCCCATCCGCGATCAGCTGCTGGTATGGCTTGAGGAAGAGCGCATTTTCATCCGCCACCTCATGGCCCCCGCGCGGGAAAGACCGGAAGATGCTTCCTGGTCCACCCGCCTCACCGTACCGCAAGCGGCCCTGATGGCAAGGGTTTATCTCGAAGAAGGGCTGATCAAAACGGCATCGCTGCAACAGGTATTTTCTTCGCTGGCGGATATGCTGCACCTGCGGAAAGCGGATGCCGTGGCGGAAGACATCTTCCGGTTCAAGTACCAGAACCCAAGCCTGTCCACCGTTACCGCCTGCAAGCAATGGATCGGCAGGGTGCTCGACCGGCTGAACGATTACGAAAAGCAACTGCGTACAGGCGCAGATATCTAACCCATTATCATATCCGGAAAAACAACGAAAAATGAAACCCGATTTCAGGCAAATATTGACCAAACTGGAAGAAGACCTCACCGCCATGGAAGCCAGCATCCCCAATCTGCTCGAACGGTTCAAGACCGGCGCGCTGCTGGCCGACGAATCCGTGGCGTTGCTGAAGCGCATCGTGCCACGGCAGTTCGGCAGCACATTCGACGAAATATATTTCTTCAAACATATCCAACCGCATATCCTCGCCAAAAAGATTTATTACAGCCAGCTCTTCCGCATCGAAGCCGACCGGCCCAAAGGCATCCGCGACGATTACCGCAAATTCCTGGACCAGGAACTGCAACGGATCACCATGTTCTTCGAGGTGCACAACGCGCTGTTCCTGTACTTCCGTGGTGGCGCCACCGAGCGCGACGAACAATATTTCCTCCGCGACAGTACGTACAACAACGAATACCCGGTAGACCTGGACGGTATGCTGGACACGCGTTTCTGCACCGTCACTTCTTTTAAGCTGGCGGAACTGATCGCTTTGGAAGATGTGAGCAAATACCTGATCACCCGGCTGGAAAACATGTATGCGCTGCCCCGGAACCTACAATACAAGCCGCGCCTACGGTGGACGGAATCCAAAACCGACCTCGTGGAGCTGGGTTACGCCTTGCACCTCTGCGGGAGCTTCAATAACGGGGACGCGGATATCAAACAGGTGTTCGAATGGCTGGAGAACTCGCTGGACGTGGATTTTGGTAATGTTTACAGCAATTTCAGGGATATCCGCATGCGTAAAAAGGAGATGGCGTCTTTCCTCACACGGTTGAAAGACGGCTTGTTGAAACGCATTGAAGAAATGGACTGATCACACCAGTTCGGCAATCGTGCGCAGGGCTTCCGGTAGCTGGGGCGCATCATAAGCCCCGCCCAGGGCTACCCGCACGAACTGATCGTCTGCCGTGAGCGAAAACATTTTCCCGTTGCTGATATCGATCTGCCGGCTGAGCAGGAACGCGGTGACTTTCTCCGGTTCGCGGCAGGGGATCCAGTAATGGAAACTATCGGGATGGCTGAGGTATTCTTTCCCCCGGAAATAATTTTCGATTAGCAACCGCCCTGCCGTTGCCGCTTCGCGCTTTTGTTCCGCCAGTTTGCGCAGCCATCCGTTCGCCATCAGGTAAATTCCGAAGCGCGTGAAGAGGGTCGATGTACCGCTGCAGGTCATCTTCACGAAATTGGACGCCCCATTCATCAGGTGTGCCGGGTGGATCATGTAACCCGCCCGCAGCATGGGATTGAAAGGTTTCGACAAGCTGTAGACGTGCAGGGTAATGTCCGGCGCCAGCTCCAGGAAGGAGGGCGGGGGATCGGCATGCAGGAAGCGGTAGGCATCGTCTTCAATGATATATGTCTCCGGGAAACTGCGCACCACGCTGACGATCGCCATGCGGCGTTCCAGGCTCATCACAGCATTGGTGGGATTGTGGAGCGTGGGTTGCAGGTAGATAAGTTTACAGGAATTTCTTTCAATACATTCCGCCAGCTTCTCCGGCAGCATACCTTCGGTATCCGTTTCCACTACGTGATGCCGGTATCCCGCGTCTTCAGCGATCATCCGCCAGCCCGGAAATGTAAATGGCTCGATGGCTACATCCCCGGTGTGCGCGCGGAAATACCGGGCGATGGTAAAGAGGCCGCTGTTGGCGCTGGGGACCGGCGTAACGGCCACTGTGGCGGGATCGAAGCGGAGATGGCTGCCGAGCGCGGAGAGGGAATATTCGTCCAGGGGCGAGTATGGCGGATGCAGCAGGTCGTACTGATCACGGTCGTTCAGCTGGTTGATATAGTCCCGGAAGATATCGGACTCCGCGGGAACGGAAGGGTAGTTGAGGCTAAGGTTCAGCATGGCAGGCGCATTTAAAGAAGGAAGGTAGTAAATATGTTCGTTCGGAATTGATGATTATCTTTAAAACTTCAATCAATTTCCACAATCGCCATGTTAAGAACGCTCCTTTTCATTACCACTTATGCCATCAGCCTCTGCGCTGCCGCGCAGGACATCTGCCCGGTGATCCCCGCGCCATTGCAGTCCTCTCCGGCCAACCAGCAATTTGTCCTGAACGATAAAACGGTGATCATCGTTTCGAAACCGGCAATGCTCAAGGCAGCCGGTCTCCTGCAACGCGAATTGCTGAAGTATACCGGCATCCGCGTACAGGTGGCGCCGCAGTCATTACACCAGCAATACAACAGCCAGAAAGGCAACATCAAAAGCGCCGGCTTCCCGAATCATATCGTGCTTCATACAGGCAGCCAGTCCGAAGACGCCTATTCCCTCGGCATGATCAACCGGCAAGTGCGCATTGAAGCCGGCGGAGAAGAAGGGCTCGTGCATGGGGTGATGACGTTCATTCAGCTGGCAGGCCTTTCCGCCACCCCGCGTCACGAAGCGGTGGTTCCCTGCTGGAACATCAAAGACGAGCCCGCGATGAAATGGCGCGGCTTCATGCTCGACGAATCCCGCCACTTCTTCGGCAAGCAAACCGTGAAAATGCTCCTCGACCAGATGGCGTTGTATAAACTCAACCGTTTCCACTGGCACCTGACGGATGCGCCGGGCTGGCGGATCGAAATCAAGCAATACCCGCGCCTGTCGCTGGTGGGCGGCATCGGCAACACCACCGATTCCCTCGCGCCGGCGGCCTATTATACCCAGGACGAGATCAGCGAAATCGTGGCCTATGCCGCGGAGCGCGCCATCACCGTGATCCCTGAAATCGACATGCCCGGCCACGCCACGGCCGCCAACAAAGCTTACCCGCAGTTCAGCGGCGGCGGCACGGCGAGATACCCCGAGTTTACCTTCAACCCCGGTATAGAAGGCACTTATCAATACCTGACCAACATCCTCCGGGAAGTGAACGTTTTGTTCCCTTCGCGCATGATCCACGTGGGTGGCGACGAAGTGAGCTTCGGCTCCGCCAGCTGGAACACCGATCCCCATGTGCAAAGCCTCATGCAGCGCCATCAGCTGAAAACGCTCGTGGACGTGGAGCATTATTTCATACGCCGCATGGCCGATTCACTGCAGGCCATCAACAGCAAGGTTTTGGCCTGGGATGAAGTATCCGCCGCCAACCTGCCCGTGAAGGAAACGATCGTTTTCTGGTGGCGCCAGGAAAGGCCGGAGCAGCTGCAGATCGCACTGGATAAAGGTTATGATGTGGTGATGTGCCCGCGCCTGCCGTTGTACCTGGATTTCGTGCAGGACAGCTCGCATACCTCCGGCCGCCGCTGGGGCAAGGAGTTCAATCCCCTCCGCCGCGTGTACGATTTCAAGCTGGACGATTATCCCGCCATCAGCGACAAGAACCGCAAGCAGATCATCGGCATTCAGGCCAACCAGTGGACGGAAGTCATCAAATCCGAAGACAGGCTGGAGTTTATGACCTTCCCGCGCCTGCTGGCGATGGCCGAGGCGGCATGGTCGGCGCCTGA